>CAYNKE010000119.1:0-5463 GCA_964397715.1 uncultured Bifidobacterium sp.
GACGAACCACCGTTGCGGGACAGTGCCGGGATCTCACCGGACTTCGCTGAACTGTGCGTGCCGACTATTGCCGGCTCGACGACCATAACACCACCGATCCCGAAACGGAAGTGGTTCGACTGGGTCGGTCCCGCGCACCTGGTCGTAGCCTCACGCCCATGACCGGTACCGAGGCGTTGAGCGAGGACCCGCGCCCGAGCGACTTGCGCACCACCGACTCGCTCGTCATCGTCCTCACCGGCGATGGCAAGGGGAAGAGCAGTTCGGCCTTCGGAATGGTGCTGCGAGCGTTGGCCCGCGGCTGGAAAGTCGCGGTCGTCCAGTTCATCAAGTCCGGTGAATGGCAGTCCGGCGAGCAGAAGATGTGCGAACGACTCGGCGTCACCTGGCACGCGCTCGGCGGCGGCTTCACCTGGGACTCGAAGAACATCGAGAAGGACCAAGCCCTCGCCGCCGATGCCTGGAAGACCGCGGCCGGCATCATCGAGTCGGGCGAATTCGACCTCGTCGTGCTCGACGAGGTCACGTACCTCATGTCGTGGAACTGGGTCGAGGCCGCCGAGATCGTGTCGACGATCGCGCACCGTCCGCGACACGTGAGCGTCGTGTGCACCGGGCGCGATGCTCCCACCGCGTTGGTCGATTTGGCCGACACCGTCACCTCGATGACCAACGTGAAACACGCGTACGACCGCGGAATCGCGGCCAAACGCGGCCTCGACTACTGATGCTCGTCGTCGTCACCGGCGGGGCTCGCAGCGGCAAGAGCACGTTCGCGGTCGAATTCGGACGACGTCACGCCGGCCCCGTCGTCTTCGTGGCCACGGCACCGGCTCTCGACGACGACATGCGTCTTCGTATCGCTCGACATCGGGCCGAACGGCCCGACTGGCCCACGGTCGAAGAGCCGCACGACATCGCATCGACGATCGCGGCGGCGTCGGCCGGCACTCTCCTGATCGTCGACTGCCTCACGCTCTGGGTCTCGAATCTCATGTGGCGGGGAGACACCGACGTCGAGATCGAACGGGCCGCCGATGATCTCGCGTCGTCAGTGCCTTCCGATGTCACCGCTCTCTTCGTCACCAACGAAGTCGGCCTCGGCGTGCATCCGGAGACCGAACTCGGTCGCCGGTACCGCGACCTCCTCGGTCGCGTGAATCAACGCGTGGTCGCCGCGGCCGATCACGCTCTCGTCATGGTGTCGGGACGAGCATTGCCACTCGCCGATCCGTGGACGCTGGTCCCATGAGCCGCTCCTGGCTCCTCGAGCAATTGGGCTCGTTGTCGCGACCCGACGCGGCGAGCGCCGACGCGACTCGGCAGCGCGTCGACGACATCCTGCGGCCCACGGGCGCTCTCGCGCGCCTCGATGACATCGCGATCTGGATCGCGTCGTGGCAACACTCGACGCGTCCCGCCATCGAGCGTCCGACCGGCCTCATCTTCGCGGCGAACCACGGCATCGCGGCCGCTGGGGTGAGCAACTATCCGGTCGATGTCACCGCGGCGATGGTCGCGGCATTCGAGGCCCACTCGTCCACGGTCACCGCGTTCGCCGACATCGCTGGCGCCACTGTGAGCGTGGTCGACGTCGGTGTGAACGAGCCGAGCAACGATTTCCGCGACGGACCAGCGATCGATTCGTCTCGTCTTGATCAGGTGATCGACACCGCGCGACGAGCGGTCGACGCCCTCGACTCCGATCTGCTCGTGCTCGGCGAGATGGGTATCGGCAACACCACGGCCGCCGCCGCGGTGTCGCACGCGCTGTACGGCGGCCAGGTTCACGAATGGGTCGGACGAGGTACGGGCGTCGACGACGCGGGACTGATGCGCAAGCAACAAGCGGTGGCCCGCGGAGTGAGTCGTATGGAACGCGACAATCCCGACGCCTCGGGAATCGACGTGCTCGCCGAAGTCGGCGGCCTCGAACTCGTCGCGATGGCCACGGCGGTCGTCGCCGCTCGTCAGCGATCGCTCCCCGTCCTGCTCGACGGCTACGTCGTGTCGGCAGCGGCCGCGGCTCTGCTCGATCACGATCGCGATGCCCTCGCCCACTGTCGGGCCGGACATCGCTCGGCCGAGCCGGGCCACCGTCGCCTCCTCGCGCTCATGGGCCTCGACCCGTTGCTCGATCTCGACATGCGCCTCGGCGAAGCCAGTGGGGCCATGGCCGCCGTGCCGCTCGTGCGCATGGCGTGCGCGGCCGTCTCTCGCGTCCCCACGTTCACCGAATGGTTCTCACGATGACCGGCTTCCTCGGTGCGCTCGTCTTCCTGACACGTGTTCCGATCCGAACCCGTCGTCACCTCGACACCGCGACGAGTGTCCCATGGTTCCCCGTTGCCGGACTGTTGATCGGCGCGATCGTGGGCGGCGTCGCGGCACTCCTCGAGCCGTGGACCTCGCCCTCGGTCGCCGCCGTCGTCGCCGTGAGCATCGGATTGCTCGTGACCGGGTGCTTCCACGAGGACGGGTTGGCCGACGTGGCCGACGCGTTCGTGGGTGGCTGGACGCGCGACGATCGTCTGCGCATTCTGAAAGATCCGCGTCACGGAACGTACGGAGTGGCCGCGCTGGTGGCGTCGGTGCTCGTGCGCGTTCTCGCCCTCGGAACTCTGGTGTCGTACGGCCCCCGGGTCGCGTTCGCCGGCGCAGTTGTTGCCCACGGTCTGGCTCGTTCGGGTGCCGTCGGCACCATGATCATCGGACGTCCGGCCACCGGCGAGGGACTCGGGGCCGACTACGTGGCACGTCTGCGTCGCTTGCCGAGCCTCATCGGCATCGCGGTTGCGGTCATCGCGACCGCCGTACTCACGAGCTGGTGGGTTCTGGTCGCGGTCGGCGTGGTCGTTCTCGCGGCCGTCGCCGTCGCCACGTGGTCGTCACGACGAATCGGCGGATTCTCCGGCGACGTACTCGGCGCTATCGAACAGGTGAGCGAGATGATGGTGCTGATCGCCCTCTCGATCGTGGCCGGTCACCACCAACTCTGGTGGTGACTCCGACGTCGAGCGCTCAGGACTTGGCGACGAGGTCGGCGATGCGCCGGATGCCTTCTTCGAGATCGGCGTCGCCGAGGGCGAACGAGAAGCGCGCGTAACCGGGCGAACCGAAGGCCTCACCCGGCACGAACGCCACCTTGGCTTCCGACAGCACGATGTCGGCGAGTTCCATCGAGTTGTTGGCGACTTTGCCGTTGATCTTCTTGCCGAGCAGACCCGTGACGTTCGGGTAGCAGTAGAACGCTCCCTGCGGCTCGAGGCACGTGACACCCGGAATGGCCGAGAGCATCGCGTGCATGGTGCGCCCGCGGCGTTCGAAGGCCGAGCGCATCATCTTCACCGCCTCGAGGTCTCCGGACACAGCCGCCAACGCCGCCACCTGGGCGACGTTGCTCACGTTCGAGGTGGCGTGGCTCTGGAAGTTGATGGACGCCTTCATGACGTCGTTCGGTCCGATCATCCAACCGACGCGCCAACCGGTCATGGCATAGGTCTTGGCCACACCGTTGACGACGAGGCACTGCTCGGCCAGGTCGGGAACGAGAGTCGGCATGCTCGCGAACTGATGCGGGCCGTACGTGAGATGCTCGTAGATCTCGTCGGTGATGACCCAGATGCCCTTCTTCACGGCCCACTCGCCGATGGCCTTCACCTCGTCGGGCGGATAGACGGCGCCCGAAGGATTGTCGGGTGACACGAAGAGCAGCACCTTCGTGCGCGGCGTGAGAGCCTTCTCCAGTTGCTCGACTGTCACGCGGAAACCGGTCTCCTCGTCGGTGTCGATGATCACCGGAACTCCTCCGGCGAGAACGATCGCTTCGGGATACGTGGTCCAGTAGGGAGCGGGCACGATCACTTCGTCACCCGGATCGCACAGCGCCGCGAAAGCGGTGAAGACCGCGTGCTTCCCGCCGTTGGTGACGAGCACTTGATTGGCCGTGCACGAGAATTCGCTGTCGCGCAAGGTCTTGGCGGCGATGGCTTCGCGGAGTTCGGGCAAGCCGGCGGCCGGCGTGTAGCGATGGAACTTGGGATCGCGACAGGCCTTCACCGCAGCCTCCACGATGTGCTCGGGCGTCGGAAAGTCGGGCTCGCCCGCGCCGAAGCCGATCACGTTCTCACCGGCCGCCTTGAGGGCCTTGGCTTTGGCGTCGACCGCGAGTGTGGCGGATTCCGCAATAGCGGCCAGGCGAGCAGATGTGCGATTCCGTTGGGGGGACGAACTCATGCCTGCCATGCTTACACAGTGAGCGCACGAGACCCCCGTTCAATCCGCCTGTCGGCCGACCTTCTTCCGCGTGACGGACGTTTCGGATGCGGCCCGTCCAAGGTTCGCGACGAGCAGGTTGCGGCGCTCACCGCCGCCGGTCGATCGTTGCTCGGAACCTCGCATCGCCAGGCGCCGGTGAAGAATCTCGTCGGATCCATCCGCGATGGTCTGCGTTCGCTCTTCTCGCTTCCCGACGGCTGGGAGATCCTCCTCGGCAACGGCGGCTCGACCGTCTTCTGGGACGTCGCGACCTTCGGCCTCATCCGCGACAAGAGCGAGCACCTCGTCTTCGGTGAGTTCTCCTCGAAGTTCGCCGAGGCCGCCGCGGCGGCTCCGCATCTCGGTGATCCGCGCATCGTGAAGTCCGATCCGGGAACTCATCCCGACGCGATCGCCGACTCGTCGGTCGACGTGTACGCGTTCACCCACAACGAGACCTCGACGGGTGTGATGATGAACCTCACACGCCCCGCGGGCGACGGCCTGGTGGTCGTCGACGCGACCTCGGCCGCCGGCGGTCTGCTCTGGAACCCGAGCGACGTCGACGTCTACTACTTCGCTCCGCAGAAGTGCTTCGCCGCCGACGGAGGACTCTGGGTCGCCGCGTGCTCACCGCGTGCCCTCGATCGCATTCGCGAGATCAACGCATCCAAGCGCTGGGTGCCGGCGTCGCTCGATCTCAAGATCGCACTCGATAACAGCGTGGCCAATCAGACGTACAACACCCCCGCGGTTGCGACACTCGTCCTGTTCGCCGAACAGGTGAAGTGGATGAACGAACTCGGTGGCCTCGCCGCGTGCAACGCCCGCTCCCAGAAGTCGTCGACGACTCTGTATTCGTGGGCCGAGTCGCGAAGCTGGGCATCACCGTTCGTCGCCGATCCGGCCCAGCGCTCGCACGTCGTGGGCACGATCGACATCGCCGGCGCCGACAACGGAGGAGTCGATGCGAACGACGTGTGCGCGGCCCTGCGCGCCAACGGCATCGTCGACACCGACAGCTACCGCAAACTCGGGCGTAATCAGTTGCGTGTCGGCATGTTCCCCGCGGTCGACCCGGCTGACGTGGAAGCACTCACGGTGTGCGTCGACCGAGTGGTCGAGCAGTTGCAGGGCTGACAGACTCGTCTCGATGGAAGTCGCCGACGTACTCGACTGGCGGGGTGTGTCCTCTCCCCTGCGTCG
>CAYNKE010000120.1:0-5443 GCA_964397715.1 uncultured Bifidobacterium sp.
GGCCACCGCTGAGTTCTACGGGCGGCGTTCACGCGCGGCCGGCATCCAGTTGGGTCCGGCGGTCTCGTCGATGCGAGCGAGGAGGCGCGGACCGACCGGTTCGACCAACTTCAGGAATCGCTCGGTGACATCGAGTCCGACCGCTTGCCACTGAGCGACGCAGATCTCGTTGGTGCGGCGCTCGATGTCGTCGCGCAGCGCCAGGCCGTCCTCGGTCACGGCACCGTCGCGGGCCAACCCGCGCGCCTCGAGGTCGGAGAATGCTTCGGCAAGTTGCGCGGCATCGGCGCCACGGCTCTGCGCGATCCAACCGCCGTAGTTGAGATGAGCGTCGTGGAGAATGCCGGCCTGCACTCGGTCGATTCCGTTGGCGAGAAGCACCGCGAAGTGGGTGTCGCCGCGCCACTCGCGCAAGCAGTTGACGGCCAACCAAGCCGACACGACTGAATCGTCCTCGCGTGGCGCTTGACGGTGCGCGGCGAAGAGCACACGGCCCGACTCGGGAAGCGCGTCGGCGGCGGCCCAAAGCCTCGGGCCGAGATCGGCGAGGTCGTCGCAAATCTCGGGCGCGAAGCGCCGCAGTCCGCGACCCACCGCCGCGTTGCGCACGTCGTAGATGGAATGCCATTCGGTGTGCTGAGCGGCCAGTTCGACGGCGACCTGAATGAAGACTGGATGAATCGAATAGAAAGCCGCCGCCACGGCCTGATGTCCGGCGGGCAACAGCGGAGCGGCGCGACTGGTGACGTAGTAGCCCGTCCCGTTCGGGATGCCCAGCCTCGCGTAGGCATCGATGGCATCGGGATCCCAGTAGATCCAGCCGATGAGACGGTGCGACGCGAAGGCCGCGCGGCGAGTGAGGTCGATCCAGTCGGGATTCACGGGCCCATCTTCGCAGGGAGACCCGCGCCAACCTGTCTACCGTCGCGGCCGCGAGTCGCCATTAGCGTGACGGTGTGTCCGACTCGACGCCACCGCGTTCCGTGCTCGTCTATCGGTCACTGTTCGGTGCGCCGAGCGAACCCTGGCTGTTCACCCAGCACGAGCAGGTTCCCGGATGGGAGACGACGTATCTCACTCATCACATCGACGCCCGCGGAGAATTCGTCCACGACTGGGCCCGTTCTCGCGTGGAAGCAAGTACCTGGGGAACCAGTCGGCTGCGACGGGCCGCTTTCATGCGTGGGCACGATCCGGTCGCCAATCGCGTGATCGCGCGACTGAAGCCACGACTTCTGCACGCCCACTTCGGTCCGGATGGGATGATGGCCATGCGGACGGCCGAGCGTCACCGACTTCCGCTGGTCGTGTCGTTTCACGGGTATGACGCGACACGTCGAGACGACACGTTCACCTCGACGGGTGGACGCCTCTGGTTGGCCCATCGAGCCGAGGTGTTCGATCGAGCCGTGTTGCTCCTCGCCAACTCCGAGTTCGTTCGAAACAAGTTGTTGGCTCTCGGAGCACCGGCCGACAAGATCGTCGTCCAGCGCATCGGCGTCGACCTCGGTCACTTCGCTCCGACGGCAACATCCGAGCCCGATCACGTCGTGTTCGTCGGTCGACTGGTAACGGTCAAGGGAATCGAGATCGCGGTGCGCGCCATGGCGGTCGTTCGGCGGTCGAATCCATCAGCGCGACTCACGGTGGTGGGCGACGGGCCGCTGCGCTCCGAGATGGAGGCGCTGGCAACCTCGCTCGGGGTCGACGTCGCCTGGCGCGGTGCGCTGCCGTTTCATCGGGTGCTGACCGAACTGTCGACGGCCTCGGTGGTGGTGGCGCCGAGTATCACCGCACCCAACGGACAACCCGAAGCTCTCGGGCTCTCGCTAGTGGAAGCACAGGCCTGCGGCATCGCCGTCGTCGCATCGCGCTCGGGTGGAATTCCCGAGACCGTGATCGACGGCGTCACTGGTTTGCTGGCCGAGGAGGGGTCGGTCGAGGAGACCGCAAGCCACACCGCTCGATTACTCGTCGATTCGGAATTGCGGGGCCGTCTCGGTCGGGCCGGGCGTGAACACGTGACCCGCGAGTTCGACCTCACTGCGCAGTCGCGTCGCCTCGGCGAGTTGTACGACCGGGTGGCGCACTAGCGAACGAGTGGAGCTGAGGGGAATTGAACCCCTGACCTCTTCCATGCCATGGAAGCGCTCTGCCAACTGAGCTACAGCCCCGAATGGGACGGCTGAACGATACCAACGGGCCGGGGAGACCCCAAACCCATCACCCACTTACACCGGACGTTCGTGTCGCGTGCGTTCGCCACATCCACACACGAGGACGATCGACGAGTTCGGCGGGTCGGGGGGCGGGGGCAGCGGGTCGTACACCCCTTTGTCCCGCCATTCGTCCGCTCGACGATCGACGAGCACCAGATCCGACCACACGTCGGCCGAGTCGGCGTCGGCCACCGCATCGGCCACATCCTCCACACGCACATCGTTCCTCTTCGCGACGAGCCGCCACGACACATCGGACACGTCAGCGGTCCAGGTTCCGCAACGCGGACAGGTCAGTCGCGCCATGCGATACGAGGTGCGTCCTTGTACAACCGCTCGATCTCGTAGAAGTCGCGGGTCTCCTGCAAGAACACGTGCACGATCACGTCGCCGTAGTCGACGAGGATCCACTGCTGCTCGCGATTGCCTTCCACGCGAAGTGGTGAACGGCCCGTCGCTTCACGGACTCGCTCCTCGATCTCGTCGGAGATGGCCCGCACCAGCCGGCGGTTCGGGGCCCCCGTGATGACGAACAGCTCGGTGATCGCCAGGATCTGACCCACCGAGACCACCACGGTGTCGGTTCCCTGTTTGTCGTCGGCCGCCCGAGCGGCGACCTTGGCCAGCTCGAGAGAATCCTGGGGCGTCGCCGACATCAATCGGCCACGGTATCGGCGGTCGTGTCGGGCATGGCGGCCGCCGCCTGTTCTTCGATCGACGTCCCGGCGGTGTCCTTCAAGAACTGCACGAACGACTCACCGAGAGTGATCTGCAAATCGATCCCGGCCACTCGATCGGTGGCGCGCGTCCAGGTGACCTCGTCGAGGAGGATCGTGAGGGGTTCGGCCATGCCACGGTCCATCTCGTCGGTGTAAGTGATTGTCGTGACCGCAGGTGGCGGATCGTTGGTGGTTCGCACCAACATCACATTGGCACCCATGTAAATGAGGCGGAACACCGCTTGTCTCGTGATCTCGGCGTCGGCGTACGGGCTGTCAACTTGAAGGCTGAGGGTCGGGAAGACCGCGACCATCGCGCTCGGTGCGACGCTCGCGAGCACCATGATCACTTCGCCGAAGTCGAATCCGTAGAGATCGAGACCGTCGGGGTTGGTCTTCTCGTCGGTGATCAACTGCGAACCGATCTGCCAGACCCGAACCGGCCCGGCGAAGAGCGCCGACATGAACGTCGCCATGTCGGCCGGAACCTGCGCACCTACGTCCTGGATCACGACAGCCGGAACCGTTCCGATCTTTCCGGACCCCACCGCTCGGGACACAGCTTCCCATGTCGCCTTCACCGACGGAAGCCGGTCCTCTTCGGGTTGTTCGGGATCGCGAGCCGCGAGCACGGCGGCGGCCTGCAACGGCGTGAAGGTGTTGTCGCCGGCCTTGGCGACCACGCGCATCTCCCCGTCCTCGTAGTCGAGTACGTCGGCGTCGAATCGCGCCTGAATCGAACCGGCACGCGCCAGGAGATCTCCGGTACCGCGCTCTGACTCGACCGCGATCAAGTCGATCTGGGTGTTGGTCTGGCTCTCGACAGCGAACTTCAGAGCGTCGATGCCGTCGGAGCCGTAGACGTCGGCCAGACGTTGCGGATCACCCTTGGCGCGACCGTTCATGGTCATGCCCACCGGCATCGACAGAATCGTTCCGCCGGCTCCATTGGGCGACAACGTCAGGATGCTGATGGACGCGAGGAAGTTCTGCTCGTCAGTGGTGGCGAGGATCGCGGTGGGCGTCGTCGGAATGGCCACGGTTGGCAACGACACGACGGCCTTGGCCGCCCGAGAGTCGCGCACCGCGCGCCAAGCCACGACTCCCGAAACCGGAAGCAGAGCGAGGACGACGATTCCGGATACGAACGCGATGAACGTGCGCCGTCGACGTTGCGACTTCAAGTAACTCAACGCGACGCCTCAGTCGAGTAGAGGTGACGTTCGCGGATGACGTTCAGCACCGCGTCGGTCACCAAGTAGTCGAGCGGCCGGCCATCGTGGAAGCGCTCGCGCAGATCGGTGCTCGACACCTCGAGTCGCGGCACCTCGACGCGAAGCCAGTCGATGCCCGACGGAAGTTCGACCGGCGACCCGGGACGATCGACCACGACGATGCGACTCAATCGGACGACATCGGCGAAACGTTCCCACGTCTCGAGACCAGCAGCTGCATCGTCACCGACGATCGTGAAGAACTCGGCGTCGGGATGCGCCTCGTGCAGTGCCCTGAGCGTGTCGGCGGTGTAGCTCGGTCCTCCGTGTTCGATTTCCCAGGTTCCCACTTCGAGACCCGGCACACCGCGCACTGCGGCCGTGACCATCGCGAGACGATCCGTGGCGGGCGTGATGGCTCGCTGGCCTTCTTTCTGCCACGGCACATTGGCGACCATGAGGATCACCCGATCGAGACCGAGGGCGTGGCGCACGTTGACGGCGGTGACCAGGTGGCCCACATGAGGAGGGTCGAACGTGCCCCCGAAGAGGCCGATCCGGGGGTTTGGCGCTCGGCCCGACACGTCACCGGAGTCTACGGCGCGGTCATTTCCCCTGTTCAGAACCGGTACGAAGGATTTGCTCAAGGTCGACGAACGGGCGGCCGATACCTGGGGCGTCCCTGTCCGCCCCTTCGACCCCGAACCGATACGACGCCTCCAAAGAACTCTGATAACTTACGGGTCCCCCTTTCGGGACCCCCCAGTTCCGATCCCGAGTTCTTGACCCCCACATACCAAGAGCTCCCGTTCGTTGTTGTCCACGGACCGGTCACTGTCGTGCCGGCCTCCGAAGTCACCGGCGGACACGGAACAACAGACGACGAACAGCTGAGAAGAAGAACATGAACGACTCCATTGGTATCTACCTCAACGACATCGGCAAGGTTCCCTTGCTCACCGCTGAAGACGAGCGAGTGCTCTCGCGCGCCATCGAGAAGGGCCGCGAGTCCGCTGCCAAGAAGGCCGCCGGCGAGAAGAGCCCGACGATCAATCGCGACATCCGTGAAGCCGCCAAGGCCAAGGATCGCTTCATTCGCGCCAACCTCCGCCTCGTGGTGTCGATCGCCCGTCGCTATCCCCTGCCGCAGGGCATGGATCTCCTCGATCTCATCCAGGAAGGCAACCTCGGCCTCGAGCACGCCGTCGACAAGTTCGACTGGCGTCGCGGATTCAAGTTCTCCACGTACGCCACCTTCTGGATCCGCCAGGCCATCGGTCGCGCGCTCGAC
>CAYNKE010000121.1:0-5281 GCA_964397715.1 uncultured Bifidobacterium sp.
GCGAAGATCAGACTCTTCACGATCTGGCCGATGTCGACCCCGATCGCCGCCGCAGCGTCAGCGGCTGTCTTGGTGCCGTCGGGGAATCTCCGCGGCTCGATCGACAACCCGAGCGCGCGCCCGGCCTCCACGACTCGAACCACGTTCGGATGCAGTGCCTCCCTCATGAATCGAGAACCGTAGCGTCCGCGATCTGGTCGATCGCCCTGGCCAGTCGATGGTCCCGGTCGGTCACCCGGCCCACGTCGTGGCTACGCAGAGCGACCGACACCTTGTTCCACGAATTCGACCAGTCGGGGTGGTGATCCTGTTCCTCGGCCACCGCGGCGACCGCCGACATGAACGCCCAGGCCTGGGCGAAATCGACGAACTCGAAGTCCCGCCGAAGTGCCCCACCCTCTTCCCGCCACTGTGACGAATTCACGCTCCCATCCAACCGCCGAACATGCGCCTCGCCGGCCGTGTTCGGTATCTTTTCGACCTGAAGGGGAGTATCCCCGCAGGGCAACCTGCGAACCGAGGTCGTCAGTACGGCTAACGCCCGGCCCGGTGGAGAGGGAGAGACCTTCGGCTCGCTAGTTCACGATCCGAAGGAAACCCGATGTCAACTCTCACCTCACCGCAGCCGACCGATGCTCCCGCGCATTCACTGACGTCCGACGAGGTCGCCTCGCGACTCGGAGTCGACTCGCGTACAGGCCTCTCCTCTTCCGATGCCCAAAGTCGGCTCGCCGAACATGGTCCCAACCGTCTCGCCGAAGCGACCCGCCGCCCGGGTTGGTTGCGTTTCCTCGATCAGTTCCGCGACGTACTGATTTCCATCCTCCTCATCGCCGCCGTGGTGAGTTTCGTCGTCTCGGGCGAACTCAAGACGCCGATCGTCGTGCTGGTGGTCGTGTTCCTCAACGCGATCATCGGCTTCATCCAGGAGAACCGAGCCGAAGCATCTCTCGAAGCATTGAAGAAGATGCTGACGGCCAACACGAAGGTGCGGCGCAACGGCGAAACGCTGTCGATTCCTTCGGCCGACATCGTGCCCGGAGACGTGGTGCTCGTGGAGGCCGGCGATCGCATCCCGGCCGACGGTCGCATTGGCCTGGCCGCCAACCTCGAGATCGAAGAGGCCGCTCTCACGGGCGAGAGCCACCCGTCCAGCAAGTCGACCGACCCGGTGAGTCGTGTCGATGCTCCCCTCGGTGACCGCACCTGCATGGCGTACATGAACACCACGGTCACGCGTGGTCGCGCCGAGATCATCGTCACGAGCACGGGCATGAACACCGAGATCGGCCGCATCGCTGGTTTGCTGCGGGCGACCGAGACCGACAAGACGCCTCTTCAGAAGCAGCTCGAGGGTTTGGCTCACAGCCTCGCCAAGTTGTCGGGCGTGATCGTGGCAGCGGTGTTCATCATCGGCTTGCTGCGCGGCGACGGCGTGAGCGAACTGCTCAACCTCGCTGTCGCGCTCGCGGTTGCCACCATTCCCGAGGGCCTTCCTGCGGTCACCGCGGTCACATTGGCCATCGGTGTCTCGAAGATGGCCAAGAAGAACGCGATCGTGAAGCGACTGGCCAGCGTCGAAACACTCGGCTGCACGAGCATCATCTGCTCCGACAAGACCGGAACACTCACGCTCAACGAAATGACTGCGCGCCGTCTCGTGATTCAGGGTCGCGAGCACACGGTGAGCGGCGAGGGCTACTCCCCCGAGGGTTCCATCGAACATGAATCGGGCGACGCCCCGTTCACCATGGACAACGCTCTGCTCGGTATGGCGCTCTGCAGTGATGCCGTGATCCGCAACGAAGACGGCGAGTGGAACTTGGTGGGTGATCCCACCGAAGGTGCACTGGTCGTACTGGCGGCCAAGGGTGGTCTCGACGTGCCAGCGATGCGCTCTCAGTATCCGCGCGTCGCCGAAGTTCCCTTCGATTCGGCCACCAAGTTGATGGCCACGTTCCACGAACTCGCGGGTTCGAGCGGTCAGCGTCTGGTGCGCATGTTCGTGAAGGGTGCACCCGATGTGATTTTGGCGCGCTGCAATTCGGCCATCGGTGCCGATGGCGTGGCGCAGCCGATCGCATCAGCCACCGCCGACCTTCTCGCTCACAACGATCGTCTCGGCAGCGAAGGTCTTCGTGTTCTCGCTGTCGCGCAGCGCGACATCCCGCTCGACGCCTGGACTGAGTTCGCCGCGAGTGGTGCCGATCCGGCCGAACTCGTCGGCGACCTCGTTCTGCTCGCGCTCGTCGGAATCGTCGATCCGCCGCGCCCCGAGGCCAAAGCGGCTATCGCCGAAGCACGGCAGGCCGGCATCACGGTGAAGATGATCACCGGCGACCACGCCGTCACAGCGCGAGCGATCGGTCAAGAACTCGGTTTGGCCGAGGGTGATGTTCAGGCCGTCACCGGCGCCGACCTCGATCGCATGGATGACGACGAACTCGATCGTCGTATCGACGACATTTCGGTGTTCGCCCGCGTGGCCCCCGAGCACAAGATCCGTCTCGTTGCTGCTCTGCAGCGCAAGGGTCGCGTGGTCGCCATGACCGGGGATGGAGTGAACGACGCTCCGGCGCTGAAGAAGGCCGACATCGGCGTGGCCATGGGTATCACCGGCACCGAGGTGACGAAGGAAGCCGCCACCATGGTGCTCACCGACGACAACTTCGCCACGATCGTGGGCGCGGTCAAGCGCGGCCGCACCATCTACGACAACATCGTCAAGTTCGTGCGCTTCCAGCTGAGCACCACGCTCGGTTTCGCATTGTTGTTCCTGGCCGCATCCATCTTCGGCATCGCCAGCGGCAAGCCGTTCGCAGCCATTGCGATCCTGTGGGTGAACATCATCATGGACGGACCGCCCGCCATGGCACTCGGCCTCGACCAAGCCGACTCCGACATCATGCGTCGCAGGCCGCGTCCGATCGACGAGAAGATCCTCACAAAGCAACGCTGGACTGCGGTGGCGTTCTCGTCCATCATCATGGCCGTCGGCACGTTGTTGGTGCTCGCGTTCGCTCCCGGCGTAGAGGCTGAGGCCGGAACCCCCACCGTGGCTGGAACGATGGCGTTCAACACGTTCGTGCTCTTCCAATTCTTCAACATCCTCAACGTGCGCAGCGACCGCAACTCGGTGTTCCGCCGTCAGACCCTCACCAACTGGCAGCTGTGGGTCGCCCTCGCGGCCGTCATCGCTCTCCAAGTGGGCGTCACCCACCTGAGTTTCCTCCACGAGTTGTTCGACACGATGTCGATCAGCGCCGTGCAGTGGCTCGTGTGCATCGCTGTCGCATCCTCGGTGCTGTGGCTCGAGGAAATCCGCAAGATCTTCATCCGCCGTACCAATTCTTCGAACTAGGAGGAAAACATGAAGTGCCCCACCTGTCCCGATACCTCACTCGTCATGTCCGATCGGAGTGGCGTCGAGATCGACTATTGCCCCAACTGCCGCGGTGTGTGGCTCGACCGCGGTGAGCTCGACAAGATCGTCGAGCGCTCCACCGGAGGCAATCCGTCGTTCGAGGCTCCGCTCCCCCGCAAGTACAAGGACGACGACGATTGGGACGACGACGACCGCTACAAGGTCAAGTACGACAAGTACGGCCGTCCGTACAAGAAGAGCAAGACCAAGAGCTTGCTCGGCGAAATATTCGACTTCTGATCACTCGTCCGCACAAGGAGACACACCCATGATGAAGAACACATTCAAGACCACGGTCCTGCTTGCCGGTCTCGGCGGGTTGATCGTCGCCATCGCATCGCTACTCGGCGGCGGTTCGTCGGGTGCCGTGATGTTCGGCCTCGTGATCGCTCTCGTGATGGTGGGCGGCAGCTACTGGTTCAGCGACAAGTTGGCGCTGCGCGCCGCCAAGGCGCAGATCGTGACCGAGGCCGATGCACCCGAGTTCTACCGCATGGTTGCGTCACTCGCGGCCCGCGCCAACATGCCGATGCCTCGCGTAGCCATTTCACCGTCTGAACAGCCCAACGCCTTCGCCACCGGTCGTGGACCGCGCACAGCGGTCGTGTGCGCGACGCAGGGTTTGTTGAAGTCGATGCCGGCTGACGAAATCGAGGGCGTGATGGCGCACGAGCTCATGCACGTGCGCAACCGAGACATCCTCATCGGTTCGGTGGCGGCGGCCATCGCCACGGCGATCTCGGCCATCGCGCAGATGGCGTACTTCGCGGCCCTGTTCGGTGGCGGACGTGACGACGAAGATCGCCCGAACCCGCTGGCCGTGATGCTCATCTCGATGTTGGCTCCCATTTCCGCGTCACTCATCCAGATGGCCATCAGTCGCAGCCGCGAGTTCGAGGCCGATCGCAGCGCGGCTGAGCTCCTCGGAAGTGGGCAGTCGTTGGCGCGGGCGCTCGAGCGCATCGAGATCATGGCGTCGCGTATGCCCATGAACGTCTCCCCCGCGCAGGCCCAGGCCTACATCCACAATCCGCTGGCCGAGTTCCAGCAGCAGCGTCGTGGCACGGGCGTGAACCTCGCTCGTCTGTTCTCCACCCACCCGAGCACCGAGGAAAGAATCCGCCGCTTGCGCGCCATGTGACAGGATCATTCGGTCGGTCCCCGCCCGCGGAGCCGATGAAGGGGACCACCATGAACATCCGTCGACTCGCCGCCGTTGCGGCTGCATCACTCGCTCTCGTCGCCTGTGGCGGTGGAGACGACTCCTCATCCGGTGACGGAGGATCGAATGGCGGTGACTCGGCATTCACCGAGCAACTCGCTGCCGGATTGAAAGAGAATGGCGACGGCACCTTCGTGAACGACGAGCAAGCGAACTGCGCGGCCGAGTCGATCGTCGGTGCACTGGGCAAGAATCGCTTGCTCGAACTGGGTCTCGACGGCGGCGACCTTCAGGAACTCGGTTCATACGATTTCACGTCCGAGGAATTCGACAAGGTCGTGGACGCTGTGTTCGATTGCGTCGACATCAAGAACTCGCTCAAGGAGCAACTCGCGACTCAGTTCACCGAGGAGCAGTCGTCGTGCATCGTCGACAAGATCGACATGGGCATGCTGCGCGATCTCGCCAAGAGCGAACTCGGTAGCGGGTCGGACGCTGCGCCGGACGACTTCCAGAACGCGATGATGCAGGCCGTCTCGGACTGCGGAGCCGGCTGAACCCCGTCAGGGAAACTGGCCGAGGCCGAGCGGATCGGCCTCCGATGCCGGCACGTCCGCTTCGACGGGTGTGAAGGCGGCGTAGCCGTCGCGTTCGAGCACATCGGCCAACTCGGGGCCACCCGACTCGACGATGCG
>CAYNKE010000122.1:0-5227 GCA_964397715.1 uncultured Bifidobacterium sp.
AGCGCATCGACGTCACTCTGGTGGCGGGCGGCAAGTACCACGACATCGACTTCGCACGACGCGAACTGCTCACGCTTCTGGCCGAGCACGACGAGTTCCGCGTTCGCGTTCAACCCGACTACGAGGACACCGCGGGTATCACCCAGTCGTCCATCCTCGTGTCGTACACGTGCGACGTACGTCCCACCGAGGGAGCGCAGAAAGCCATTCGCGCTTGGGTCGAGAACGGCGGACGCTGGGTGGCTCTGCACGGCACGAACGCCGCGCTGACCCTCGGCGGACCGAACGGTGTCGAGTCGCCGCGCGTGTTCCCGCTGTGGGCCGACACCCTCGGCAGCCAGTTCGTCGCCCACCCGCCCATCCAGCCGTATCGCGTCGAGATCACCGATCCGAAGCACTGGCTGGTCGCCGGGGTCGATTCGTTCGAGACCGACGACGAGTTGTATCTCAGCGAGTACGCCGATCGGTCGGCTCTGAAGCCATTGCTCCACACCACGTGGCAGGGCGAGGCCGCGGGCTTCGCCGAATCCGACTGGACCACCGCCGACGCGCAGCATCTCGTGATGTACCTGCGCGATCTCGGCCAGGGTTCGATCCTCTACAACACCCTCGGTCACTGCCGCGGGAACTACGACATGGTTCCGGTCCTCGACTTCTACCCGCGCATCGAACGGTGCTCGTGGGAGAAGCCCGCGTACTACGAACTGCTGCGCCGCTCGCTCCGCTGGGCGCGCGGCCTCGACGCCTAGGAGACACATGAGCATCACCCCCACCGTTCAGTTCGACCTGCACCGACGCATGGTCCGCATTCGACTCTTCGAGGAGGCCGCCGGCCGTCTGGCCGAAGCCGCCAAACTTCCGGGCTTCCTCCACTTGTACGTGGGTGAGGAGGCGGTGGCGTCCGGAATCTGCGGTGCGCTCAACGACGACGACCACATCACGTCCACTCACCGCGGACACGGTCACCTGGTCGCCAAGGGCGGCGACTTCAACCGGATGATGGCCGAGTTGATGGGCAAGTCGACCGGCTACTGCAAGGGCAAGGGCGGATCGATGCACATCTCCGACCTGTCACTCGGCATGCTCGGAGCCAATGGCATCGTGGGTGCCGGCTCGCCCATCGCGGTGGGCGCAGCCTTTGCCAACAAGTACCGCGGCCGCGGCCAGGTGGCGGTCGCCTTCTTCGGTGACGGCGCCACCAACATCGGTGCATTCCACGAGGCCGCCAACATGGCGTGCGCTCTGCACCTCCCCATCGTCTTCGCCTGCGAGAACAACGAGTACGGCGAGTTCACCCCGCGTGACAAGACCATGGCCATCACCGACATCGTCGACCGCGCGGCCGGCTACGGAATGCCCGGTGTGATCGTCGACGGTATGGACGTGATCGCGGTTCACGAAGCCGCCCTCGAAGCCGTGGCTCGTGCTCGCACCGGAGGCGGCCCGTCGCTCATCGAGGCCAAGACCTACCGCTTCTACAACCACCACGGCGTCCAGAACCTCGGTCTCAAGTACCGCTCCGACGACGAAGTGGCCAAGTGGAAAGAGCGCGATCCGATCTTCTCTCTGGAGGACCGCATGATCGAGAACAAGGTCGCGACCCGTCAGCAGTTCGACGACATCTGGGCGCAGTTGCGCAGCGACATCGACACGGCGATCCAGTTCGCCGAGGACAGCCCGCTTCCCACGTCCGACCAGGTTCTCGTCGACGTCTACTCGGTGACCGGAGGCAACTGATGAGCGACGAACGCAAACTCCCCTACGTGATGGCCTTCAACGAGGCCGTTCGCCAAGCGATGGAAGACGACCCGAACGTGTTCTGCGCCGGCGAAGACATCGGCGCCTTCGGCGGCGTGTTCGGAACGTTCGGCGGCCTGCAGGCCAAGTTCGGCGCCGAGCGCGTGGTCGACACTCCCATCAGCGAGCAGGCGATCATCGGCCTCGGTGTCGGTGCGGCCGTCACCGGCCTGCGTCCGATCGTCGACTTGATGTTCATGGACTTCATGTGCGTCGCCATGGACCAGATCGTCAACCAGGCCGCCAAGTTGAAGTACATGTTCGGCGGCGAGGCGCGCATTCCCCTCACGATCACCACCGCTGGTGGCGGCGGACTGTCGGCCGCCGCGCAGCACAGCCAGTCGCTCGAAGCGTTGCTCTGCCACATCCCGGGCCTCAAGGTCGTCCACCCGGCCACGCCCTACGACATGAAGGGTCTGATGGCGGCGTGCATCCGCGAGGACAACCCGACGGTGATGATCAAGCACAAGCGCCTGCTCGGCATCCAGGGTCCGGTACCCGAAGAGCGCTACATCGTTCCGCTCGGTGTGGCCAACGTGGTGCGCCCCGGCAACGACGTCACCGTCGTCGCGTGGGGACGCATGGTGCACGAAGTCGCGGCGGTGGCCGAGAAGCTCGCCGCCGACGGAATCCAGTGCGAGATCATCGACCCGCGCACGCTGCAGCCGCTCGACATCGACACCGTCGTCACCTCGGCCAAGAAGACGAATCGCGTCGTCGTCGTTCACGAAGCGGTTCGCTTCGGCGGTCTGGGTGCCGAAGTGGCCGCCCAGATCCAGGAGCAGGCGTTCGATTACCTCGACGCTCCGGTTGGGCGCATCGCGGCGCCGTTCTCACCCGTGCCGTTCTCACCGGCGCTCGAGCAGCACTACATCCCCGACGCGGCCCGCATCGAGGCCGGGATTCGCGGCGTGCTCTTCCGCTCCCCCGTCGGAGCCTGAATCGCACGTGTCGACCGTCGGCATCATCGTCAACCCCAATGCGGGGAAGGACATTCGTCGTCTGGTGACCCCGGCGACGCACACGAGTGATGTCACCAAGGTTGGCATCGTGCGTCGCGCGATCGTCGCCGCGGCCGAAGCCGGCGCCGAGCGCATCCTCATCGCGCCCGACACCCATCACTTGGGTCGACGTGCTGCCGACGGGCTCGACCTCGGTGTCGAGATCGTCGACGAACCGGTCACCGGTTCGCGTTACGACACGATCGGCGCCGCCCGCCGCTTCTGGAAAGAGCAGGCCGGCGCCGTGATCGCCCTCGGTGGCGACGGCACGTCGCGCGACGTCGCTCTCGGCTGGCCCGATGCGCCGCTCATCGCCATCTCGACCGGAACCAACAACGTGTACCCCGTTGCTGTCGACGGAACGTCGGCGGGCGCGGCCGCTGGCCTTGTCGCGTCCGGTGTCGTTTCGGTGGCTGACGTGGCTCGCCGATCGAAGAAGATCGTCGTGCGCGTCGACGATCGCGACTCGTCGGTCGACGATGTGGCCCTGGTCGATCTGGCGTTCATCGACGCCGACTTCATCGGAGCGCGCGCGGTTCGCGACCCCAGCACGATCACCGCCGTCGTCGCCGCGGTCGCGACACCGGCCAGTACGGGTCTGTCGTCCATCGCCGGTCGCATCCATCCGATCGATCGTTGGGAAGCCGGAGGCGTGTTCGTGCGCCTCGGAGGCGGTGGTCGCCGCGTGCGCGTTCCGCTCGCACCAGGATCGTTCACGACGATCGACGTGGCCGAGGTGCGTCCACTCGTCGAAGGCGAGTCGGTCACGATCGCCGGTCGAACGATCCTGGCCTTCGACGGTGAACGCGATCTGGCCGTGAGTCCCGACGGCGTCGTCACCGTTCGCGTCGAGTCCTCTGGTCCACTCGTCATCGACGTCGAGCGCACTCTGGTGCGCGCCGCCGCGTCATTGTCATTCGATCTCCCGCCGAAGAACGACTCCACGAAGGATTCCCATGGCCACTGATTTCCTGATGCCCAAACTCGGCCTCACCATGGAAGAGGGAACGATCCTCGAGTGGCTCGTGCCGTCCGGCCAGAAGGTCACGCCCGGCATGGCCGTGCTTCGCATCGAGACCGACAAGGTCGAGAGCGACGTGGAAGCCGCGGGTGAGGGCATCTTGCATCACGTCGCCGAAGTCGGATCGACGCACGCCTGCGGCGTCGTGATCGCTCTTCTGCTCGCCGAGGGCGAACAGCCCCCGGCAGCGTCGAAGCCCACCGCGTCACCCGCGGCGGCCGCGACGTCAGCCAAGGCCCCCACGGCCCATGTTGCTCCGACATCCGCACCGATCGCGCGCCGCGACGGTCGCTTGTTCGCATCACCCAACGCGCGCCGACTCGCCGCCGAATTCGGTGTCGACCTGAACACGGTCGTCGGCTCCGGGCCCGAGGGACGGATCGTGTCCGAGGACGTCGAAGTGGCCGCCACCCGCCCGCGCCCAGCGGCCAGCGCGCAACACAGCGTCGTTGCCGTCGCACCCATCGTGTCGTCGTCGGGTCAGGTCCTGGCCACGGCCGCCGCCCGTCAACTAGCCGAATTGCTCGGTATCGATCTGGCCGCGGTTCCCTACGACGCGAACGACGGTCGAGTCACGCGCGACTCGGTCGCGGCCTACGTGCGCCAGCGGCTGGCCAGTCCGTTGCCCACTACTCCGTCACCAACCGCGCCCGCACCCGCGGTAGCGGCCGAGTCACTGGCCCCGGCCAGCCAGACGCCGACATCGGTCAAGAAGATGTCGGGGATGCGCGGCACGATCGCCAAGCGCATGCACGCGTCGCTGCAGCAGATGGCGCAACTCACGCTCACCATGGATGCCGACCTCGACGCGGTGATCGCCGACCGCGACGCGCGCGAGAACAAGCCCGGCTTCACCGATTACGTGATCGCCGCCGCCGCACGCGCGCTGCGCGCCCATCCGATCGTCAACAGCCAGGTCACCTCCGACGGCATCGCCCTCCTGCCCGACGTTCACGTCGGCATGGCGGTGGCCCTCGACGAGGGTCTGGTCGTACCAGTCGTTCGCAACGCCGACCGTCTCGACCTGACCTCTCTGGCCGCCGAGACCAAGCGTCTGGCCACCGCGGCCCGCTCGGGCTCACTCGGCTTGAACGACCTCGAGGGCGGGACCTTCTCGGTGAGCGCTCTCGGCATGTTCGGCGTCGACGCGTTCACACCCGTGATCAATCCGCCCAACACCGCGATCCTCGGTGTGGGTCGTCTACGTGACGACCTCGTGCTCGGAGCCAAGGGCAAGGTGAGCACCACCAAGCGACTCACCCTGAGCCTCACGTGGGACCACCGGGTGTTCGACGGAGCACCGGCCGCGCAGTTCGCGCAGTCGATCGTCGAACTGCTGAACGACCCGAAGGCGCTGGACGCCGTCAGTCGGTGACGAGACGCCCGGCCGAGATGCCGCGGCGGAACA
>CAYNKE010000123.1:0-3680 GCA_964397715.1 uncultured Bifidobacterium sp.
TGGCCGCCAAGACACAGCGTCAACAGAAGATCGCCGAGTTGATCGGCAAGCACTCTGTGGTCAATCAGCCACAACTCGTCGACCTGCTTCGCAAGGCGGGCATCGTCGCCACGCAGGCGACGGTGTCGCGCGACCTCGAAGATCTCGGAGCGGTGAAAGTGCGCGTACCCGGCGGCGATTCGGTGTATGCGATTCCGGATTTCGCACCGGCTCGCGTCGCCCCCGAGGACCAATTGCGTCGAGTGATGGGAGAGTGGGTCGCCGAAGTCCACGCGTCCGGCTCGATGGTCGTCGTTCGCACGCCACCCGGGTGCGCGCACGTGGTGGCGTCGGCGCTCGATCGCAGCGGTCTGAAAGGCCTCATCGGAACCGTGGCCGGCGACGACACCATCTTCTGCGTGGCCGAAGAATCACTCGGCGGGAAGAAGTTGGCGGGGATCCTTCGCGATCTGTCCGGAATCGGAGGAAGAAAGTGAGCGATCAGGGCAAGACCTTGTGGCACGGTCGTTTCGCGTCCGGACCGGCCGACGAACTCATGGCCTACACGGTGAGCCTGCCGTTCGATCAGCGTCTGTGGCGCGACGACATCGAGTGTTCGCGTGCGCACGTCACCGGACTCGCGCACGTCGGAATTCTCACTGGGGCCGAACGCGATGCCGTGCTTGCTGCTCTCGCCTCGGTCGAAGCCGAGATGGGCTCCGGCTCGTTCGTGTTCGCGCCGGCCGACGAGGACATTCACACCGCTATCGAACGGCGCGTCACCGAACTGTGCGGCGCCCCCGGTGCGAAGTTGCACACCGGTCGGAGCAGGAACGATCAAGTGGCAACCAGCTTGCGCCTGTGGTGCAAGCGAGAGGTGCCGCGGATCGTGGCGCGCATCGTCGGGTTACAAGAAGCACTGGTGGCTCGGGCCGATACGGCCGACGGGGTCTACCTTCCCGGCTACACGCACGTGCAGCGGGCGCAACCCGTTCTGCTCGCGCACCACCTGATGGCCCATTGCTGGGCCCTCGGCCGCGACATCGACCGTCTCGTCGACGCGCTTCGGCGCGTCGACGTCTCACCGCTCGGCGCTGGTGCTCTGGCCGGTTCTTCGCTGCCCCTCGATCCGGCTTTCACCGCGCAACAGCTGGGCTTCACCGGCGTGTTCGCCAACTCGCTCGACGCCGTCAGCGATCGCGACTTCGTGGCCGAGATCCTGTTCGCCCTCTCGATGGTCGCGGTGCACCTGTCGCGACTCGGTGAGGAGTGGGTCCTCTGGACCAGCGAAGAGTTCGGCTTCGCGGTGCTCGACGATGCGTATGCCACGGGTTCGTCGATGCTCCCGCAGAAGAAGAACGCCGACATCGCCGAGCTGGCGCGCGGCAAGGCCGGTCGCGTGATCGGAAACCTCACGGGTCTCCTCGTCACCCTCAAGGGATTGCCTCTCGCGTACAACCGCGATCTGCAGGAAGACAAGGAGCCGTTGTTCGACGCGGTCGACCAAGTGTCGTTGGCGTTGTCGGCCCTCACCGGCATGATCACAACTGCGCGATTCGTGCCCGAGAAGATGCAAGCGGCCGCCGATTCACCAACCATGGCCGCCACCGATCTGGCCGAGCATCTCGTGCGTTCGGGTACGCCATTCCGCGATGCCCACGCCATCGTCGGTGCCCTCGTTCGTCGTTCGCTCGCGGGCGACGGAGCACTCGTCGATCTCGTTCGCGCTGAACTCGGCAACGAGGCCGCTGCGTTGGTGGCACCTGGAGTCGGTGTCACCATGCGCACCACGCCGGGCGGAGCGGGTCCGAAGCCGGTGACCGAACAGCGGGCCCTCCTCGGACGCGCCATGGCGGAGTGGAAGAAGTCGTCGTCGTGAACATGAGGTTGTTCGGAGAGGTGCTGGTGACGATGCTCGTCATCGTCGACCCACCGGGCAACGTTCCGATCTTCCTCGCGGTCACGCGCCAGTTGAGCGCCCGAGAACGCCATCACGCGGCTTATCTCGCGATCGCCACGGCGTTCCTCGTGATCATCATGTTCGCGGTCGGCGGCCAGACGATCCTCGACTACCTGCACGTGTCGGTTCCGGCGATGCAGGTGGCGGGCGGACTCCTGTTGCTGCTCGTCGCGCTCCAATTGCTTTACGGAAAGGGAGGCGAGGACGGATACGCCGAAGCGACTCCCGAGCAGCGCATCTCCATCGCGATGGTTCCGCTCGGCACTCCGCTCCTGGCCGGTCCCGGCGCGATCGTCGCGACGATCGTGTTCTTCCGCCAGACCGACGGTGCGGGGGAGTGGTTCACGGTCATGCTCGGCACGTTCACGGCGCTCTTCATCTCGATGATCGCGCTGCGCTTCAGCGGTCTGGTGCAGAAGATCGTTCGCCCCACCGGCGTGATTCTGCTCGCGCGGGTGGCCGGAATGATCCTGGCCGCGGTGGCCGTGCAGATGATCGCCAATGGCGTGACCGAACTGGTCCGCACCGGCGTCGAGACGATGTGATGCGTCCGACATGAGCTACGTCCACACCATCCGTGTTCGCTACGGCGAGTGCGACATGCAGCGCGTCGTGTTCAACGCGAACTACTTCGCCTATTGCGACGATGCCGTCGACTCGTGGATGCGCCTCGCGCTGGCCGACCGTCTGAATGCCGCCGGCACCGCCAGCAATCTCCACGCTCTGGGCTTCGATTTCATGCTCAAGGCGACGTCGCTCACGTGGCACTCGCCGCTGCGCTTCGGCGACACCGCCGACTTGCATTGTTCGGTGTCGCGTTGGGGCAACAGCAGCTTCGACGTGCTGATCTCGGGTCGGGTCGGCGCCGACGAACGTTTCGACTGCACCATCACCTACGTGAGCATCGACCCGGTGTCGCAACGGCCGGCGTCGATTCCAGACTTCGTGAAGGACGCGCTCAGTCGCTGATCAGTTCGTCACGCCAGGTGAAGTTCTGGCCGTGATATCCGACGTCGGCCAGGAGGTGGCGGCGTAGTTCGCCCTTCCACCAAACGTCGGCGCGCAAATCGGCAGTCGCTCCGGCGGGCTCCATGCGGGCCCACACGACGTCTCGGCCGCGGCGACCCGCGGTGGCGATCGCGTCGCGGAATCGCGTCTGTACGTCGGGTGCCATGTATTGCCACACGATGGAGTGGAAAATCACCACGGGACGGTCCGACGGATCCGCGAACCGTTCGGCGATCCAGTCGTCCGCACTCGCGCGATCGATGCGATGTCCGAGTGGCCGAGTGATCGCGATGGCGGCGAGAAGGCGTGCGCGTCGCATCGACTGGTCGGGCCACACGAACGACTCCAGGCGTACGGCATCCTGTTCGAGGTCGAGCGGGTCGGGATCGCACCCACGACGCGATACGCAACGGGCCGCCGTTCCGACTGGTGGTGGCGTGACGAAAGTCGATGGTGGAAAGGTGAGTGACGACCCTTCACGGCCGAGTACGCCCTGCCCGGTATCGGCGGCGTACTGGTCGAACGACAGATTGAGCCCGGCACTCGCACCGACTTCCCACCAGTCGAATGTGTCGATGCCGATCGTCGGTAGCCAATTGGCGATCGCGAGATGGCACACCGCGCGACCCACTTCGTTCGTCTGGACTCCACGACGCAGTCCGTCTTCCACGTCGTCGCGCAGGCGATCGACGACTCGATACACGACGGCCAGATCGATCGGTGCGCCGTCACC
>CAYNKE010000123.1:3780-5194 GCA_964397715.1 uncultured Bifidobacterium sp.
ATTCTCGATTTCGACGGCCCGTACGCGGCGCGCCTGGTCGACAACGCCGACTGGACCGCACCGATGAGCGCTCTCGATTTCTTGCGCGATGTGGGCAAGCACTTCACCGTCAATCAGATGGTTGCCAAAGAATCGGTGCGTGCTCGCATGGAGAGCGAGCACGGCATCTCGTACACCGAGTTTTCGTACATGCTCCTACAAGCCAACGACTTCCGGCATCTCTGCGAGCACGAGAGTGTCGAGATGCAGATGGGCGGCTCCGACCAGTGGGGCAACATCACGGCCGGCATCGAACTCATTCGTCGCCGTACCGGTAAGCACGCGTTCGGTCTCACGTGGCCGCTTCTCACGCGAAGTGATGGAGCGAAGATGGGCAAGTCGGTGCACGGAGCGCTGTGGCTCGATCCCGACAAGACGAGTCCGTATCAGTTCCGCCAGTACTGGATTCAGTTGCCCGACGACGACGTCGAACGCTTCTTGCTGCAACTCACGTTGCGTTCGGTCGACGATGTCGCTTCGATCGTCGCTGAACATCGTGCGGCTCCCGAGAAGCGCATCGGTCAGCGCGCTCTCGCCACCGATGTCACGTCACTCGTTCACGGGGCCGACGCCGAGCGGGCCGCCGCCGAAGCCGCCGATGTGTTGTTCGGCGGCGACCCGACGCGAGCGTCGCGAGCCGCACTCGACGCTGTTGCGCGTGAGGTGCCGAGTAGCACGATGTCGCGCGCGCAACTGACCGACCTCGTCGCGGTGTTGAGCACGACCAAGCTCGCGCAATCGAACAGCGATGCGCGACGCACTCTGTCGCAGAAGGGCTTCCGCGCGAACGGTCAGACCATCGCTGACGACACCGATCTGTCGGCCGTGTCGTTGCTCGCAGGGGAGTACCTGCTCCTGCGCCGCGGCAAGACCCAACACCACCTGGTCCGGGTCGAGGGCTGACGGCCCGGCCGGGCCCGCAAGAACCTGACGCTCCCGGGGTCCAGGGTCGCTCATCGGCCCTGGAAAACCCGGAAATTTTCCTGTGTGGTCAGGTTGACGCTCGGGAACCCCGTCGCTAGATTTGCTCTTCGCCCAGGAAAGCCGGTCACGGCTCTCGGGGGCTGGCACCAACGGAGTTTCCCCTGGGAGGTCCGTGTGCCCGAGCTGAGGCTCCTTGAAAACGGAAGAGAAGACTGAACGCCAGTGCGGGCAGGACGGCGCAAGCCGGACCTGTCTGTCAATTCATTAATACAAATCAATGGCCGGCTATGCCGGTCGAGCGGATCGGATCTCGGCAACACTCGGGTATTCCCCCAAGTGGAGATCCGCTCTCGCCACGAACGCAGCGTCGACTTCGGTCGGCGTCATGTTCTTGACGGAGAGTTTGATCCTGGCTCAGGACGAACGCTGGCGGCGTGCTTAACACATGCAA
>CAYNKE010000124.1:0-5142 GCA_964397715.1 uncultured Bifidobacterium sp.
CCGCCGACACCTCGCTGAGGTAGGCCGCGCGGCCCTTTCCGATGGCAGCGATCGCGTGAAAGAGCCTCGAGAGTGCGAGGAAGCCGACGATCCCCCACGCGATGCGCACATCGAACTGCTGAGTGAGTCGCGTGGGGTCGAGACCCTTGCCGGGTGCGTCGTTGAGGAAGAACGTGGTGACCGGCAGTTTGAAGTCGTTGGCCGCGACGATCACGATGATCGCCTGTACACCGTGCAGGATCGCCGCCCCCACGTTGAGGCGTTGGAGATTGCTGCGGACTTCGTTCGAGATCGGGACGGATGTCATGACACTCCCTTCACCACCCAAACTACGCCGTCACCGTGACGCAGTCCCGGATAGGAACCGAGCCCGTCGTGTTACTTTGCTCGACGATCGTCCGTACCGCGATCGGAGGGAATCATGACCGACACCACTACGCGCCCCGACACTCCGAAGGAGGCAACCGAACACACTCGGGCCGCCAATCGGTCGGCAACTTTCGACCTCGACCCCGGCGATTTCGACCGCGCCCGTCGCGGCTGGATCGCGTCGCTAGACGACGTCGTGATAAAGGATTCGCAGGGTCGACGCGCGTCGGACGTGAGCCGCTACGGATTTCTCGACGGTGAGTCGCCCGACACGGTTCACCCGAGTCTGTGGCGTCACGCCCAACTCAACGCGCACCACGGATTGTTCGAGGTGGCCGAGGGAGTGTGGCAGGTGCGCGGATACGACATCTCCAACATCACCTTCGTGAAAGGCGCCACCGGTTGGATCGTGATCGATCCGCTGACCGTTGAGGCCACCGCTCGCGCGTCCTACGAACTCGTCACGAAACATCTCGGTCATCGCCCGGTCACGGCCGTCATCTACACCCACTCGCATGCCGATCACTTCGGCGGAGTTCTCGGCGTGACATCGCAAGAAGAGGTCGATGCCGGCCGTTGCCGCGTGATCGCCCCCGAAGGATTCCTCGCCGAAACCGTGGGTGAGAACGTGATCGCCGGGCCGGCCATGAGTCGGCGTGCGCTCTATCAATTCGGCCCTCTGCTACCGCCGGGTCCACGGGGACACGTGAATTGTGGTCTCGGACTGTCGATCCCGATGGGCCCACCCGGCCTCATCGCACCCACCGAAGAGATCACGCGCACCGGCGAGGAAAAGGTGGTCGACGGTGTCCGCATCGTCTTCCAACTCACACCCGAGACCGAAGCCCCGGCCGAGATGAACTTCTTCTTCCCCGAAGGAGGCTGGTTGTGCATGGCCGAGAACTGTTCGCACACGATGCACAACCTCGTGCCCATTCGTGGAGCGTTGGTTCGTAACTCGCTGCAGTGGTCGAAGTACATCAACGAGGCGATCGAGTTGTTCGGCAACCGAACGACGTTGGTCTTCACCTCGCACAACTGGCCCCAATGGGGCCACAGCGATGCAATTCAGTTCTTGCAGTTGCAGCGTGACTTGTACCGCTGGATGCACGACCAGACGATGCGTCACGCAAATCACGGGTTCACGCCGTTGGAGATCGCCGATCATCTCGAGTTACCCGAGGAGTTCCAGGCGGCAACGCACACTCGCGGTTACTACGGCGACTTGGTTCACAACTCAAAGGCCGTGTACCAGCGATACCTGAGTTGGTACGACGGCAATCCGGCCAACCTCGACACGTTGCCGCCCACCGAGGTGGGTGCCCGCTACGTCCGCCTCGCGGGTGGGCCCGACGCGCTCCTACGCGAGGCGCGCCGTTGCTTCGCCGAGGGCGACTACCGATGGGTCGCGGAGTTGGTGAATCATCTGGTTTTCGCCGATCCGTCGAACGTCGAAGCTCGACACCTACAGGCCGACGCGCTCGAGCAACTCGGATACCAGAGTGAGTCGACCACGTTCCGCAACGCGTATCTGATGGGGGCACAAGAACTACGTCAAGGCCCGCCGCAGCTCGGTAACTCGGAAGTGCGCGGGCGCGGACTCCTGAAGGCGATGACGATCGAACAGGTTTTCGACACGCTTGCCGTGCGTCTGAAGAGTGAGGCCGTCGCGGGCGTGAAGTTGTTCGTGAACTGGACGTTCCCCGACATGGTCGGAACTCCTGATGAAAAGTGGGTGCTGGCCCTCTCCAACCGGACGCTCTACGCGGTGCAGGGACGGCACCAGGACGGAGCCGATGCGTCGATTCGCCTCGATCGCGCGTTGCTGCTGCGGATCATCGTGCAGGAGACCTCGTTCGCCGACGAGATCGGGGCCGGCACGATCGCGCTCGATGGCGATGCAGCAGCGCTGTTGACGGTGTTCGGCAACCTGGACGTCTTCATGGGCAGCTTCCCCATCGTCGAACCCTGACCCCCAAACAGTGTTGGTCTCGTGTTCCCACAAAGGACGGTTCGGAGCCGCGCCGAAATCTAGGGTTGGGGCGTGAACACGGTGTCGATCGTCCTGGCGGTGATCCTCGCCATCATCTGCGTCGTCACCGCAGTCGCCGACTTCAAGACCATCCCGCAGGTACTTCAGACCATGGAGCGCCTCAGGCTCCCGTTGCGGATCATCCCCGCGCTCGGCGTAGCCAAGCTCGCGGGCGCGCTCGGCCTCCTGGTCGGCCTCTCCATCGACGCGCTGCTCGTCTATTCGGCGATCTGTCTCACCGTGTACTTCGCGCTCGCCACGTGGTTTCATCTGCGCGTCAAAGACGACTTGGTGGAAACAGCACCAGCGGCCACCTTGTCGCTCGTGAGCCTGGCCACCCTTCTCACCGCCATCTAGGCGACGGGGTCAGTGTCGGTAGTTCGCTAGCGCTGACGTGATCGCGGCTTCGGCGGCCGCCCGACCTTCCCAACCACGAACGTTCGTCTCCTTGTTGGGCTCGAGCAACTTGTACACCTGGAAGAAGTTGCCGATTTCGCTCAAGAGGTGCTCGGGAAGATCTTCGATGTCGTCGTAGTCGGCGAAACGCGGATCACGCGCCGGTACGCACAGAACCTTCGCGTCGCCACCCGCCTCGTCTTCCATCCAGAACACCGCCACCGGTCGAACCATCACGTGGCAGCCCGGGAACGTGGGCTGGCTCAGCCACACGAGGGCATCGAGTGGATCGCCGTCGTCACCCAGCGTGTTGGGGAAGAAGCCGTAGTCGAGCGGATACTGCGTCGCCGTGAAGAGCGTGCGATCGAGCCAGATCGCACCGGTGTCGTGATCCATCTCGTACTTGTTGCGAGACCCTTGCGGGATCTCGACCACCATCTCGACTTCCATGGCGTCAGGACTCGAGCATCGCGCGGATCGAGATCAGAGCGGCCTGCACCCAGTCGCCCTGATCTGCCTCGGTGATATCAGCGTAGACGCGCCCGAGAAGAAGCGATTGGAAAGCCGACGCGATTCCGGACAGAGATCCCGACGGGTTGATGATGCCTCGGTCCTTCATCATCTGAAGCGTCTCGGCGAGATGAGCCGTGCCTTTCGATTGAGCATTGGCGAGAGACGAGGCCAGAGCTTTGTTGTGTTCGCTCGCGGCGAGGAGCGCGACGCGGCGGCGGCGGCGAAGGCGCGCGGCCTTGTCGTCGTCGGCGGTCAGGGCGATTTCGATGTAACCCATCACCTGCTCGAACTTGTCGCTGCCCAACAGGAACGACCGCAGGATTTCCATTTCCTTCAAGGTGTCCTCGAGGCCGCGGTCGACTTCGAGGGTCGCGATGAGTCCGTCTCGACTTCCGAAGTGGTGGTACACCGAGCTGCGCGACACACCCGACTTCTCGAGCACTCGATCGAGGTTGAACTTCACCGCGCCGTATTTGTCGAGTTCGGCGCGAGCGAACTTCTTGACCAGAGCCATCGTCTGGATGCCGTCGGATCGCTTGCGAAGGGGTGTGGCCATGACGCGATCCTAGGCCGTGTGCGCAGGTGCCCCGACAGCCGGGCCGACGTACTTGGGGCGGAAGAACAGTGTGAACACCAGACCGGCCGCCGCAATGCAGATAGTGGACACCAGAAGCGGTTGGCTCGACGTGATGCTGGACGTGATGTAACCCACCAGGATCGACGCCGGAACCTGGGCCAGATTTTGAACGCTCGACAGGACTCCGAGCGCCTGTCCTTGTTGGCCGGGCAGCGCCGAACGACTCACCAGACTCGACACGTTGGCGATCGACAGACCATTCGATGCGGTGAAGAACGGAATGATGGCGTAGATCCAGAACGTGGTGGACGTGGGCGTGACGAAGTACAGGAGCATCATCGATGCCAGGCCGAAGAAGCTGAACCGGAGCACCTTGTAGTCGGAGAACGACTTCGCCACCCGACCCACCAAGACTGCTTGCGAGATGGCGATGAACAGACCCACGATCGCGAAGTAGTCGCCGGTCTGCGACGCGCTGTAACCGAACTCGTTGCGCAGGTACACCCCGAAGAAAGTGGTGAAGAAGGTGAAGCCAGCATTCCAGAGAAAGGCCGATGCCAGCACGACACGAAGACGATCGGACGAGAAACCGGTGATGACGTTCTGGACCGAACGCATCACGTTCAACTTGGTCTGCGCACTCTTCTCGCGCAGTGTCTCGGGGAACGCTCCGAGAATCAGTGCGCAGTTCGTGAGCGACAAGATCGCCGCGAACCAAAACGGTGTGGTGGCGCCGAACCAGCTGGGCGTGTCGAACAGACCGTAGAAACTCGTGTTCGGCGAGCTGAGTTTGCCGCCTAAGTATGGGCCGATAATGAACCCCAAGCCGAAAGCCGCGCCGATGAGACCGAAGTTGCGAGCACGATTCGAGTCGTCGCTGATGTCACCGATGGCAGCCTGCGCCACCGCGATGTTTCCGCCGGTGAATCCGTCGAGCGCACGGGCGGCGAACAAGAGTGGAATGCTCGCCGTGCTGATACCAACAGCGAACAACATGTAACCAAGGGCCGTGCCGAAGATCGACAGCGCGAGCACCGGTCGACGACCGAAACGATCGGACAACTGGCCGAGAATTGGTGCGGCGATGAACGACGCCAGCGGATACGCGGCCTGAAGCCACCCGAGCATGATCAAGCCCTCGGTGAACGACCAACTCTCCGGGGTCACTCGAAACGGCGATCCGGGGCTGATCAGCAGAGGGAAGACCGGAATGAGGATTCCGAAACCGAGCAGATCGAGGAAGACGGTGAAGAAC
>CAYNKE010000125.1:0-2123 GCA_964397715.1 uncultured Bifidobacterium sp.
GAACTCGAGGCCCGGTTGTCGGGTCGTCGGCCGGCCGATCGCGGCCGGGACGGTCGCGCGCCCGGTGCCACCACCGGGAACGCCGGTGGTGATGGCCCGGCTTTCGGCCGGGTGCGCCAGCCCTATGAGCCACCCGTCGAACCAGCGGTCGCGCCCTCCGCGCCCCGCGCCGTCGTGCCGTACGCCGAACTGCACTGCCACTCGAACTTCTCGTTCCTCGACGGCGCCTCGCATCCCGAAGAACTGGCCGAAGAAGCGCATCGCCTCGGTCTGAGTGCGCTCGGGCTCACCGATCGCAATGGGTTGTACGGCATCGTGCGATTCGCCGAAGCGGCGCGCGCGGTGCAGTTGCCCACGGTGTTCGGTTCCGATGTGACGGTGCACGACGGTGATCGCACGCACCAGATCGTGTTGGTGGCCGATGGCCCGAGTGGTTACGCGCACCTGGCTCGCGCGTTGAGTCTGGCGCAACTCGCCGGTCGCAAGAACGAACCCCGTTGCACCGTCGCCGATCTCGCGCATGAGGGAGCAGGCCACTGGTGGGCGCTCACGGGCGAACGCGATGGTGCCGTGGTGTCGGCGCTCATGGCTGATGGCCCGTCGGCGGCGCGACGTGAACTGGCTCGACTCATCGAAGCATTCGGGCGTGATCGTGTGCTCGTCGAGTTGTGGGATCACGGCGATCCGCTCGATTCGGCGCGCAACGATGCGTTGGCCGAGATCGCCGCGCGATCCGATGTGCAGTGCGTGGCCACCAACGCCGTGCGCTACGCCACGCCGGCGGCGCGTCGACTCGCGTCGGCCATGACGGCGGTGCGACGGCGGGCGAGTCTCGACGAGGTCGATCCGTGGCTGCCAGGTTCGGCCAGTGCTCATCTGCGCAGCGGAGCCGAACAGATGCGCCGATTCGCGCGTTATCCGGGCGCGGTGGAAGTCGCGGCCGAGATCGGCGCCGCCGCGGCATTCGATCTGTCGTTGGTGGCTCCGAAGTTGCCGCCGTATCCGTGCCCCGATGGTCTCACCGAGATGCAGTTCTTGCGACGGTTGGCCGAAGAAGGGGCCGCGCGTCGTTACGGCCAGCGTCCGAGCAGCGGTGAAGACCTCAGCCTGCGCGCTCGCGCCTGGAACGCGATCGATCACGAACTCGCGATCGTCGAAGCACTCGGCTTCCCGGGTTACTTCCTCGTGGTGTGGGACATCGTGCAGTTCTGCCAACGCTCCGACATCTACTGCCAGGGTCGGGGGAGTGCGGCCAACAGTGCGGTGTGTTACGCGCTCGGCATCACCAAAGCCGATGCGGTGTCGCTCGGTTTGCTGTTCGAGCGCTTCTTGTCGCCCGAACGCGATGGTCCACCCGACATCGACCTCGACATCGAGAGCGGGCGCCGTGAAGAAGTCATCCAGTACGTGTTCAACCGCTACGGCCGCCATCACACCGCGCAGGTGGCCAACGTCATCACGTATCGCGCGCGCTCGGCCGTGCGCGACATGGCTCGTGCCCTCGGCTACTCACCCGGCCAGCAAGACGCGTGGTCGAAACAGATCGATCGCTGGGGCCGTGTGCAAGGTGTGGTCGAACAGACCGGCCCCGACGGACGTCCCGATCACTCCATCCCGCCAGCGGTGCTCGAGTTGGCCATGGAGATCGAAGACATGCCGCGACATCTCGGCATCCACTCGGGTGGCATGGTCATCTGCGATCGACCCGTGATCGAGGTGTGCCCGGTCGAGTGGGCAACCATGCGCGATCGCAGCGTGCTGCAGTGGGACAAGGACGACTGCGCGGCGGCCGGTCTCGTGAAGTTCGATCTGCTGGGCCTGGGCATGTTGTCGGCGTTGCACGGCGCGGTCGACTTGATAGCCGAGCACGAAGGTGAGCACATCGATCTGGCTACCTTGCCGCAGGACGACGACGTGTACGCCATGTTGTGCCGCGCCGACACCGTGGGTGTGTTCCAGATCGAATCGCGCGCGCAGATGGCCACGCTGCCGCGCCTCAAGCCGCGTCGCTTCTACGACCTCGTGGTCGAAGTGGCGCTCATTCGCCCCGGACCCATTCAGGGCGGATCGGTGCACCCGTACATCCGCCGCCGCAACGGACAAGAGCCCATCACGTATCTGCA
>CAYNKE010000125.1:2223-5022 GCA_964397715.1 uncultured Bifidobacterium sp.
TGCACAAACCGGCGGCGTTCTACGCGGGTCTGCTCAACGCGCAGCCGATGGGTTTCTGGAGTCCGCATTCGCTCGCCCAAGACGCGCGTCGTCACGGGATCGTCGTGCGCACGCCCGATCTGCTCGCGTCCACCGCCGGCGCCACTCTCGAACGCGACTCACAGAGCCACGGTGGATTCGCGGTGCGCCTCGGTCTCGAATCGGTGCGCGGTGTGAGCCACGATCTGGCCGTCACGATTCAGAACGAGCGCAGCGAGCGCGGGGCGTATCGCGGTATCGACGATCTGGTGCGCCGTGTTCCCGATCTCACGCTCGCGCACCTCGAAGCCTTCGCCACCGCTGGTGTCTTCGGCGAGTGCTTCGCGTTCGATCGTCGCCAGGCGTTGTGGGCCGTGGGCGCGGCTCATCAGTCGCGGCCCGATCGACTGCCTGGGCTCGCCGCTGTCGATGCTCCCACGCTGCCCGGTATGCAACCCATCGACGAAGCCATTGCCGATCTGTGGGCCACGGGTGTGGCGCCCACCGGACACCCCACGTCGTTCTTGCGCGAGCAACTCGACGAGATGGGCGTGGTCACCGCCGACCGCCTGCAGACCATCGACGCCGCCAAGGTGTGGGTGGCGGGTGTGGTCACACATCGTCAGCGGCCGTCCACGGCGGGCGGCACCACGTTCATGAACCTCGAGGACGAAACCGGACTCATCAACATCGTGGTGTCGGTCGGTTGCTGGAAGCGCTTCCGTCCGGTGGCGCGGGGCGCGTCCTCGTTGCTCATTCGCGGTCGTCTGCAGCGTGTGGAAGGTGTGGTCAACATCGTGGCCGAGCACATTCGGCCGCTGGTGACTCCCGCGGCGGCCAGCACCGCCACCTTCGTGCGGAACTTCCGCTAGTTGGCCGCTGAGCGACCGGCCAGGTACGCGCCCCACAACGTGACCACGCAACCGATCACCGACACGATCTCCACCGTTTCGTCGAGGATCACGGCACCGAGAGCCAACGACACCACCGGAATCAGATACGTCGTCACTGACGCGCGTGTACTCCCGAAGCGTCCGGCGTTGGCGGCCATGGCCACGTAGGCCAGCGCGGTGCCGAACACACCGAGTGCCGCGATCATCGCGAACGGCTTCCACGCGAACTCGGAGTCACCGATCTCGGCGATCCCGAACGGCGCGGTGAGTACCAGTGCGACCAACTGCGTGTTCCAGAGCACCGGAAGCGCGCCGAACTCTCGTTGCAACGGTGCGGCCAGATCGAGGGCGAAGCCGTAACACGCCAGTGCGACGAAGATCAGTCCGACACCGAGGACGCTCGACGATCCGTCGTCGAGCGTGGGCAGTGCGATGAGCACCACGCCGCCGAAACCGACCGCGAGGCCGTAGACCTGCGCGCGCGATGGTCGCCGCTTGTAGACGAGAGTTGCCACCGTCGCGACGAAGAGCGGAATGGCACCGTTGAGCATGCCGGCCACGCTGGACGCCACACGCTCCTCGGCGAACGGGAACATCGTGAGCGGTACGGCCATCCAGATGAGACCGAGAAGAAAGAGACGCGGCCAGGCTGCTCGGGGCAGACGCACACGAGCTGCCGGCACACATGCCAGCGTCGCGAAGCCGAACGCGATGCGCATCGGCGTGATCATGAATGCCGGGAACGCGGCCAACCCCTCGGCGATGAAATAGAACGACGTCCCCCAGATGAGGCCCGGAACGGCGAGGCGGGCGAGGTCGGTGCGCGAGTTGCTCACGCGCGCACCGCGACGCGTCGACGACTGATGGCGCGCCATCCGTTGAGCAGCGCGCCGAGGAAGACGGTGGCCACGATGACGAAGGCGGTTGCGGTGCCGTCATCGAAGACGACTTTGCGCAGCACCATGCCGAGGGCCACGGTGCCGATCCAGGCGGCGACTCCTGACCGAGGCGACAGAGGATCGCGCCACACCAACGTGACGAGCCAGGTGGCGACCAGGGCGACGAGGAACGGGGCCGCGGTGCGGAAGATGCCCGAAGCCGCGACGCCCTCGTCGTGGTTGCGTCGACCGATGATCACGAAGAGGAGGATCGACAGCACATCGGCCGACAGGCACCAGGTTCGGAGGCGGATCATGGACGACATGGCGAGAACTCAGACCTTCTCGATCGTGACGATCGCGTTGTAGTCGGGGATTCGACTGGCGTCGTCGTTCAGCTCGGCGCTGATGAGAACGTTGCCCTCGGGCCAGTGCACTTGCACACTCCGACGCGGGAGCTGCACGATCTTGGCCGTGCCGAGCATGGTCCCGACCGGGCTCGTCAGCCGAACGCGATCGCCCTCACCGACGCCGAGTTCGCGCGCGTCACGCTCGTCGACGTACACCGCGTCACGACCGGCGCCGGTGAGCGGATCGCGTTCGTTGAACACCATCGAGTTGAACTGCTTGCCGCGCCGTGTGCTCAGGAAGAAACTGCCGGAGGCCAGCGACGGCGGGCTCACGTCGACCACGCTGAAACGTGCGCGGCCATCCGGAAGCGGGAACTCACCGCCCGCGCACAGGTGTCGTCCGCCGTACTGAACCGCATCACCGGTCTTCGCCAGCGTCTCGATACCGGTGTACGACGGCACCACCCGAGCGATCTCGGCGCGGAGCGACTGGTTGTCGGTCCACTCGAACGCCTCGTGGCGCTCGGGGTTCGTGCGCACGGCGAGGTCGGCGAAGATGCGCCACTCGCTACGGGCCTCGCCGGGAGCGTCGACCACCTGCGGGCTGAACGCGATCTGCCGTTCGGTGGTGGTGGACGTGCCACCCCCTTCTTGTTCGTA
>CAYNKE010000126.1:0-4994 GCA_964397715.1 uncultured Bifidobacterium sp.
GCCCGAGTTGCGGTCGAGCCGAGATCGACGTGATCGACGTCGCCAAGCGGGCGATGGACGCCTTCGGCGATCGCAAGATTCCGCTTCAGGTCGCGGTGATGGGATGCGTCGTGAACGGCCCCGGGGAGGCTCGCGAGGCCGATCTCGGCATTGCGGCGGGCAACAAGCGCGGCCACTTGTTCGTGAAGGGTCGCAACGTGGCCGTGGTACCGGAGTCGGAGATGGTGGAGGCACTCGTCGAGTGGGCCGAGTTCATCCACGAACACGGAACCGAGGCGGCGATGGCGCGGGCCGACGTGGAGAAGGCCGAGCGCGAGGCGGCCAAGGATCGTTCGATGCTCCTCGACGCCAAGGGTGACGACGCGAATCATTCGACCGACAAGATCGTGGAGATTCGCCGCCGGTCCTCGTGAACCGGACTGACGTGGATCAGTCGAACGAGTTCCAGTTGAAGAACGTCGTCGGAATGTCAGATGCCGAAATCACCGCGAGGATCTCGTCGATGGACATCGATTCGATCTTCTCGATCATCTCGGAGTCGGTGGCGCAGCCAAGGGCGGCGCGCAGCAGCCGCACGTGACGTAACTCGACCGTTCGCGACCATTCGTACTCCGACGATCCCCAGACCCGCTCGACGAGGGGACCTCGGTCGACGCCTCTGATGGCGAGTCGCCCGTAGCTGTCGAAGCGAGCCGTGGCCTGGCGGGTGTCGCGTCGATCGGTCACGCGGTCCTCCGTGTTCGTTCCACGATGTCGAAACGAACGATTCGGGGAAGTGAGTGCGTCAGGGCTCGGTGATGCGAAACAGGGTTGCCGAGCCTGTCACCGTGAGCTCTTCGCCCTTCTGCAGGAAGCACACTTCGCCCCGTTGAAGTCGATCGGTCGAGCCCACACCGCACATCGTCAACTCGCGCGCTCTCGCCCGGATCGTCTCGGTTCCGTCGATCTGGTGGACGTACAACGTGAACGGGGCCCCGGGCGTCGGATACTTCCAGAGCCGACCGGCCGAAGTCCGAGCCGTCGACTCGGCCCGCACCACTGGATCGCGCAGAGGAGACGGATCGACGGTCGCCAACAACTCGTTCACGTCGACGTGTTTGTTGGTCAACCCGCATCGCACCACGTTGTCGGACGAGCCCATCACCTCGACACCCATCCCCGACAGATAGGCGTGGAGATTCCCCGGTCCGAGATAGAGCGCCTCGCCGGGTTTCAGCACCACGTGGTTGAGCAGCAAGGTCGCCGCGACCGCCGGATCGTCCGGATAAGCACGCGCCAATCTGACGACCCAACGGGCGCTCGCCGACTCGTGCTGTGCACACGCCGCGATCACGTCGTGCAGGATCGGCCGGAATTCCTCACCACCCGTGAAGATGAACTGGATGGTGTGCGCGAGGTCGTGATCGGCGAGGAGGTGGGCGATCACCGACGCCCCACCACCGATGTCGTGCAAGAAGTCGACGGTCTCGGCCGGATCGCGGAAGCCGCACAGCGCCTCGAACTTTCCGAGCGCGCAGATCAGCTCGGGTTTGGCGAACGGGTCGCGATAGATCCGGCGCGAGTTGCTCACCGGTACGCCGAGGCGGTTCTCACGGGCGTAGCCGGCTTGGGCCTGAGCGAGCGAGGGGTGCGCTTGCAACGACAGCGGTTCGGCGGCCGCCAAGAACTTGGCGAGAAACGGCAACTCGCCGGCCACCGAGACGAGTGGTGACGACAAACCGTTCGTTTCGTCGACCGCTGAATGTGTGCGTTCGATCACCGACTCGTCGATCTCGAGGATGCGCGACGGTCCGCCCAAGTGCGTGCCGAACCACAACTCGGCCCATGGTCGACCGTCGGGCTCGATTCCGAGCAACTTCGGAATGGCCGACGCGTGCCCCCACGCGTAGTGCTGGACGACGCCGCGAACGAGGCGCACGTCAGCCTCGACAGGTGGCGACGAGAACGTCGACGACGTCGCCGACCGGCACGTCACGGCGATCACCGCTCTTGCGGTCGCGCACCTCGACCACGCCGTCAGCGAGCCCCTTGCCCACCACGACGATGGTGGGAACTCCGAGCAACTCGGCGTCCTTGAACTTCACGCCGGGCGACACGTTGGAGCGGTCGTCGATCAGGACGCGCACCGCGCGGCTCTCGAGCGCCGCGGCGATCTCCTCGGCCTTGGTCGCGATGTCGTCGCCGCCCTTGCCGGCGATCACCAGATGTACATCAGCCGGCGCGACCTCTCGCGGCCAGCACAGACCCATCTCGTCGTACGACGCTTCGGCGATGGCGGCCACGGCGCGTGACACGCCGATGCCGTACGAACCCATCGTGACCACGATCTGCTTGCCGTTCTGATCGAGCACGGTGAGATCGAGTGCTTCGGCGTACTTGCGACCCAACTGGAAGATGTGGCCGATCTCGATGCCACGAGCCATCTCGAGAGTTCCCGGGCACTGCGGGCAGCCGTCGCCCGCTCGCACTTCGGCCGCTTCGATCGTGCCATCAGCCGTGAAGTCGCGGCCCATCACCAAGTCGACGACGTGTCGACCCGGCTCGTTGGCTCCGGTGACCCAACGCGTTCCGTTCACGACGCGCGGATCGACGAGGTAGCGGACGCCGCGACTCGCGCCGAGGGCCGCGGGTCCGATGTAACCCTTCTTGAGTTGTGGATGCTTCGCGAAGTCCTCGTCGGTGAACGCCTCGGGTTCGGCCGGGCCGACCTGTGCCTCGAGCCGCTTCATGTCGACGTCGCGATCACCGGGGACGCCGATCGCCAACGGCTCACGTCGACCGTCGGGGTGGCGCAACATCACGATGACGTTCTTCAGCGTGTCGGCGGCGGTCCAGGCGCGATCACCGCGCGCGAGTTCGGGCCGCGCGTTCAGCAGATCGACGAGGGTCGCAATGGTGGGGGTGTCCGGTGTGTCGTGCACACGAGCGGCCGGAGCAGCCGATGCATCGACCGCGGCCGGAATCGGCACCGCGACGGCTTCGGTGTTGGCCGCGTACCCGCACGACGCGCAGCGCACGAACGTGTCCTCGCCCACTTCGAGTGGCGCGAGAAATTCTTCGCTCTTCGAGCCGCCCATGGCGCCCGACATCGCCGACACGATCACGTAGGGCAGGCCCAGCCGATCGAAGGTGCGGATGTACGCGGCACGGTGGGCTTCGTAGGAAGCGCTCAGCCCGGCGTCGTCGACGTCGAACGAGTACGAGTCCTTCATCACGAATTCGCGGCCGCGCAGCAGACCGGCCCGGGGGCGCGCCTCGTCGCGGTACTTCGTCTGGATCTGGTAGATCGAGAGCGGCAGGTCCTTGTAGGAGGAGTAGAGGTCCTTCACCAGGAGCGTGAACATCTCCTCGTGCGTGGGTCCGAGCAGGTAGTCGACCCCACGCCGGTCCTTGAGCCGGAACAGGTTGTCGCCGTATTCGGTCCAGCGGTTGGTGGCCTCGTACGGCTCCTTGGGCAACAGGGCCGGGAAGTGGACTTCCTGGAAACCGGCCCGGTTCATCTCGTCGCGGACGATGTTCTCGACGTTGCGGTAGACGGTCCAGCCGAGGGGGAGCCAGGTGAACCCACCCGGTGCGGCGCGGCGGATGTACCCGGCTCGGACCAGCAGTTGATGGCTGGGCACCTCGGCGTCGGAAGGGTTCTCACGCAGGGTGCGGACGAAGAGAGTCGACATCCGCAGCACGTGTGAGAGGTTACTTCTGGCCCGGTACACTGCAGGCGTCTTGATTGCCCGGACCCCCGGGAGTGTCGAAGGCGTGGGAGAAATCCCACGTCTTTTTCAGTCTTAGGGGCCCGTTGCGGTCGAGACGACAACTGAGCGGACAACAGGAGGTGACATGAGCGAAGAGAGCGCCCTCGAACGTCGTCTCCACACGCTCGTCACGCCGATCGTGTCCGACCTCGGACTCGAGTTGTACGACCTCGACTACGCCGGCGGAATCCTGAAGGTCACCGTCGACACGCCTCCCGGCTCGCCCGGTGGCGTCGACGTCGACACCCTCGCGCAGTGCACTCGCCTGGTCTCGCGCGAGCTCGACCACACCGACCCGATCCCGGGCCACTACACCCTCGAGGTGTCGAGTCCGGGACTCGAGCGCACCCTGCGCACCCCGCGCCACTTCCAACGTGAGATCGGCAAGACCGTGTCGCTTCGCCTCCGCGACGTCGGCAACTCCGATCGCCGGATCAACGGCGTTCTCGTGGCGGCCGACGACCTCGCGTGCACCGTGCGCCTCGAGGGCACCAAGGCCGCGCCGGTGGGCGAGGATCGCGTCGTTCCGTACGACCAGATCGACCGGGCCAAGACGGTGTTCGTCTGGGGTCCGGCACCCAAGCCCGGGCAACCGGGCAAACCCGGCTCGAAGGCGAAGCAGTCCGGGAGCAAGCGAGCCGACCGCCCGGCAGACTCAAGGGTCGCCGAGACGAGCTCGAACACGAACGTGAATCACACGACCATCCACCACCACGACGACCAGGAGACGATGCCCTCATGAGCAATCTCGACATGGCCGAAGCCGTTCGCCTGCTGGCGAACGAGAAGAACATCTCGGTCGACGACCTCTTGCAGGTACTCGTCGACGCGCTGGCCACCGCTTACAAGCGCCGGCCCGGTGCGGCCGAAGAGGTCGAAGTCGGGCTCAACCCCGACACCCTCGAGATCACCTTCACGGCGTACGACATCGACGAGGACGGAAACTGGATCAACGGTCGCGACGACACCCCGAGCAAGGGTGAACTCGGCCGTATCGCGGCCCAGACCTTCCGTCAGGTGATGGGCCAGCGAATCCGCGAGGCCGAGCGCGAGCGCAAGTTCGAGGAATACGCGAACCGCGAGGGCGACATCGTCACCGGCATCGTGCAGCAGACCGATCACCGTTTCGCGCTGCTCGACCTCGGCAAGGTCGAGGCTCTCATGCCCCAGAGCGAGCAGGTTCCGTACGAGCGCGCCAACCCCGGCACCCGCATGAAGGCGTACATCGTCGAAGTGCGCCGC
>CAYNKE010000127.1:0-4957 GCA_964397715.1 uncultured Bifidobacterium sp.
TCGGATGCAGATCCTGCAACCACTTCGCCCGCAACTCGCCGGGAGCCGCTTCGCCGTCCTTCGTGTTCACGAACACGACGAGGCGGGTGCACCGTTCGGCCGCCCACTGAATCATGTACGAATGACCCAGATGCGGCGGATCGAAGCGACCGATGATGAGCCCCGTGGGGTGCATCGGCCCAACATAACGGCAGACTGATGGCATGTCGGAGTCCACCACCCCCACGCTCACGACCGCGGCATCGGCTGTCGACGCGTTCAAGATCTACGGCAAGGGCGACAGTGAAGTTCGCGCCCTCGACGGTGTCACCGTCACGTTCGAAGTCGGCAAGTTCACCGCGATCATGGGACCGTCGGGTTCGGGCAAGAGCACGCTCATGCACTGCCTCGCCGGACTCGACTCGCTGTCGTCGGGAACCGTTCGCATCGGCGACACCGACATCTCCACTCTCAGCGACAAAGAACTCACGCGTCTGCGCCGTGAGCGAGTGGGCTTCATCTTCCAGTCGTACAACCTCATCCCCACGCTGACGGCTCTCGAGAACATCCGCCTCCCGCTCGACCTGGGCGGGACGTCCGGCGAACAGACCTGGATCGACCAGGTGGTCGACGCTGTCAATCTGCGCGACCGCCTCGACCACCGACCGAGCGAGTTGTCGGGCGGCCAGCAGCAACGTGTCGCGGTGGCCCGCGCTCTCGCGAGCCAGCCGCAGATCATCTTCGCCGACGAACCCACCGGAAACCTCGACAGCCGAACCGGTACCGAGATCCTCAAGTTCATGCGCCGCGCGGTGAGCGAATTCGGCCAGACCATCGTGATGGTCACCCACGATGCGGTGGCCGCCTCGTACGCCGACCGGGTGGTGTTCCTCGCCGACGGCAAGATCGTCGACGAGATGCACGAACCGACGGCCGATCGCGTCCTCGATCGCATGAAGTCACTCGGCAACTGATCTCGCGCGTCATGGCGACCCCTGTCCCCCGTCTGACCCTTCGTGGCGTCCTCGCCCGCAAGTGGCGCATCTTCCTCACGGTGCTCGCCGTCGTGAGCGGTGTGGCCTTCGTGTCGGGCGCCTTCGTCCTCACCGACAGCGTCAAGAAGGCGATCAACGATCTGTTCGCCACGTTGTCCGGTGATGTCGATCTCGAGGTTCGCTCGACGGTGGCTTTCGGCGATGCGGCGCGAGCCGAACGCGATCCGGTTCCCTACGACCTGATCAACACGATCTCCGTCGTCCCCGGAGTGGCCAAGGTCGAAGTGAACCTTCTTCGCGCGGCCACGGTCATCACCAAGGACGGAGAGCCGTTGCGAACCACGGGTCCATCGTTCGGAATCGCGTGGGAAGGGCCCGACGGGCTCGATGGACGCACACTCGTCGCGGGCGACTACGCGCGCGAGGCCGGACAGATCACTCTCGACAAGTCCTCGGCTCGACGGGCCGGCTACGAGATCGGCGACACCGTCACGATCGTCGGTCCGGCGGGCAAGGGCGAATTCACTCTCGTCGGTCTCAACGGAACCGGCAGCACATCCAACGGCGGTGGTGCCGCGATCATCGCGTTCGACCCGAAGACGGCTGACGAATTCCTCGGCGCCCAGGGCCGTGCCGACTCTCTGTACATACGGGTCGCCGACGGGGCCTCGCGCGACGACGTCCAGCGAGCCGTGCAATCCGCGATCGATGCGAAGTACGAGGTCATCACCGGCGAGCAGTCGGCTCAGGAGACCGCCGGCGCGATCAACGACGTCATCGACATCTTCGGCAACGTCTTGCTCGGCTTCGCCGCGGTGTCGCTCTTCGTGAGTGCGTTCTTGATCTTCAACACCTTCGCGATCATCGTGAGCCAACGACTGCGCGAACTGGCACTTCTCCGCGCCGTGGGCGCGAGCACCCGTCAGATTCGCTCGATGATCGTCGGTGAATCACTCATCGTGTCGGTGTTGGCCACGGTGCTCGGAATCTTCGCTGGCATGGGGGTGGCGGTCGGCATCGTCGCGTTGTTCAACGCCACCGGCGCCGCCTTCCCGTCGGCTTCGCTCATCGTGTCGACCCGCACGATCCTCGCGTCGTCGTTCGTCGGCGTCGGCGTCACCGTGGCGGCGGCGGTCATCCCGGCCATCCGCGCCGGTCGCATCCCTCCGGTCGCGGCGATGCGCCCCGAACTCGGATTCAGCGCACTTCAGAAGAACAAGCGCCTCGTCGTCGGCTCGGTGGTCAGTGCGCTCGGAGTCGCATTCTTCGGCCTGGGTGTCTTCGTCCAGCCGGGTGGGGTTCCGACCACCTTGTTGCTCGCCGCACTCGGTGCGGTGCTGATCTTCCTCGGCGTCTCCAGCCTGTCGACCACCGTGGCCGCGCCAGCCAGTCGCGTCATCAGCCGAGTACTGCCACTGCCGTTCTTCCCCATGACGCGTTCGGTCCCCGGCCGTCTCGGAAGTCGCAACGCCCAGCGCACTCCCCGACGCACCGCGTCGACGGCGTCGGCGCTCATGATCGGGCTGGCCCTCGTCAGCACCGTGGCCGTCGTCGCCGAGTCGGTGCGCCAGACCTTCCGCGATCAACTCGAAGGTTCGGTCACCGCCGACTTCTTCATCTCCAACGGTCCGCAGAACTTCCAGGGTCTGCCTCCCGCTTTCGCCGAGCGCTTACAAGAACTGCCCGAACTCGGCGCGGTGAGTCCGTTCCGGGCCACCGTGGCGCTCGTCAACGGCGACGAGAAGCAGATCGGTGCGGTGCGTGGTTCGGCGTTCAAGGACCTCGTCGACATCGAATTGCAGTCCGGCAGCCTCGACTCCCTCGATGACGGTCGGATTCTGCTTCACGAGGACCCCGCCAAGGATTACGGGGTCACCGTCGGCGACACACTCGACATCACATGGCAGAACGGCACGTCGCAGAAGCTCGAAGTCGGGGGCATCTACGCCGACTCCAGCATCGCCGGCAATTGGCTCATCGGTCTCGACACTCTCGCGGCCGTGTCCACCGCCCCGCCGGTCGATTTCTTCATAGGCGCCAAGATTGCCGATGGCGTTGCCATCGACGACGCACGAGCCGCCGTCGAGAAGATCGCCGAAGACTTTCCGAGCGCTGAGGTCCAGAACCAGGCCGAGTTCCAGCAGAGCCAGGAAGACCAGTTCAATCAGTTGCTGATCGTGATCTATGGATTGCTCATCATCTCGATCGCGATCGCCGTGCTCGGCATCGCCAACACCATGGCGCTGAGCGTCTTCGAACGCACCCGCGAGTTCGGACTCCTTCGCGCCGTCGGCATGAGCAAGAAGATGCTCAAGCGCTCCATTCGGTGGGAAGCCGTGATCGTCGCCGTGTTCGGCGCAGTCCTCGGCATCATCGTCGGTATTCCCCTCGGAGCAGCCGTGACGTTCGCCCTTCCGGAGTCCTTCGTGACCGGGGTCGTCGTTCCCGTCAGCACGATTGTCACCGTGCTCATCGCGGCCATCGTCGTCGGAGTGGTGGCCGCGATCGGACCGGCTCGGCGGGCGGCCAAACTCGACGTGCTCGAGGCGATTTCGTCGACCTGACGAGATCGAAGTCTCGAAACGTCAGCCGAGTTCGCGCACGTCGTCGAAGATCTGCACGCGACGCCGCGCAGCCCGCGCTTCGTTCAGGAAGAGAACTTCGGCCGGATGGCCCGGCTCCATGGGCGGTGGTACGAGTCGTCGCGAATCGCCGGCTTGGCATGCGGGGCACCAGTAAGCCATGCGACCGTCCTGACCCTGACGCGATCCGGTGATCGTCGAATTGCAGCGCACACACGGCTGGCCGACGCGGCCGTACACCGTGATGTTCCGGTGACCGTCACGAACGAGTCGGTACATCGTCTCGACCGTGGTCCAGACGTCGTCGTAACCGAGATCGCCCACTCGTGTGAACGGACTCAGTTCGAGCGACCACAGCACTTCGGATCGATCGACGTTTCCAGGTCCGACCATCACGTGCGGATCGCCGAGGGCATCGAAGATCGTGTCGTCGGCGCGCACCGGATCGGACAAGCGAGCGACGATCGTCGCCAGGTCGGCATCGACGCGACGAACATCGGGTCCGATGCCGCCGCTCTGCGGATGGCGATGCCGATCGGGCATTCGATAGGAGTCGACGGCCACCGAGCCGAAACACACCGCGGTCCAACCGGGTACCTCGATCACGACACGCGCGAACGACGTCGGCTTGTGCCACATCTCGTTGGATCGATAGAGATTCCAGGATCCGTTCCAACGCACCCACGTCTCGATGACGATGCCGTCGTCCCACTCGATCGTCACGCAGCGACCATCGCGATAGATGCCTTCGACGACACTGCGTTCGGATGGCATCGGCCAAAGACCGGCAACCGCATCGACGCGGAGGGTCGGTTGGTTGACGAGCGCAGTTCGCATCGCCGACACCGTGCGACTCAGGCGGGCCCCTCCCGACACGATCTCAGCGTAGATTCGTACGAACACGCTGTTGTGGCATACCCATGAGCACCTCTTCCGACGACGAACACGACGCCGAACTCGACGACGAACACGACACCGGGAGCAACGACGTCGAGCGGCCGGTCGACCCCCGACCTCACAACGCCGAGGCCGCGATGATCGAGCGCGCCCGCCGCAAATACGGATCGGTCGGGGCCGTCGTGGCGAGCAGCATGCTCGGCATCGATCGCATCCTCGGCCGCAAGCCGAAGGACGAAGAGCCCGCGGTCTGGGAAGCGTCCGGTGAGCCCGGCGACATCGACACCGACGGCATCACGATCGACGTCGACGACGAGACGCAGGTGGTGACGAATCCGGGGGCTCGCCGCCGCACTCGCCGGGTCGGCAAGCGGCGACCGGGAGCCTGAGCGACTAGGGCAGTTCGCCCACGTGGCCGAGAGCCAGACGCAGAAGTCGGTCCTGGCCTCCGGTCATGTCGGCGGTGATCTTGGCGCTGGCGGCCTCGGACGGGCTGAACCAGGC
>CAYNKE010000128.1:0-4952 GCA_964397715.1 uncultured Bifidobacterium sp.
TGACGGCGTAAAGTCGCGGAAGAACTCGTTCGCTGGGGGATTCATGAGCACCGAGAACAACATCGACGATCTGCTGTTGGAGAATCGCAAGTTTCCACCGCCAGCCGACTTCCAGAAGAACTCGTTGGTGGCGGGTACTTTCCTCTACGACGAGGCCCGACGCGACGACGAGGGTTTCTGGGCGCGCCAAGCCGCCGAGCTGCTGCACTGGGATCAGGAGTGGAACACCATCTGCGAGTGGAACCTTCCGTACGCGAAGTGGTTCGTCGGCGGCAAGCTCAACGTGTCGTACAACTGCCTCGACCGCCACGTACTCGCGGGCCGGGGCGACAAGTTCGCCATCCATTGGGAAGGCGAACCCGGCGACACGCGCACCATCACCTACTCCCAGTTGCTCGCCGAGGTGCAGAAGTTCGCCAACGTCCTGAAGGGTCTCGGTGTCCAGAAGGGCGACCGCATCAACATCTATCTCCCGATGATTCCTGAGGCCGTGGTCGCGATGCTCGCGTGCGCGCGCATCGGAGCCGCGCACAGCGTGGTGTTCGGCGGCTTCTCGTCGCAGGCGTTGGCCGACCGCATCAACGACGCCGAAGCCAAGGTGCTCATCACGGCCGATGGCGGCTATCGCCGCGGCGAAGTCTTCGCGCTCAAGCCGGCCGCCGACGAAGCACTCGCCAACACTCCGTCGATCGAACACGTCGTCGTCGTGAAGCGCGGCAACAACGACGTCGACATGAAGTCCGGACGTGACCAGTGGTACCACGATCTCATGGCCGCGGCGCCGGCCGATTGCCCCGCTGAGCCGATGGACTCCGAACAACTTCTGTTCCTGCTCTACACCTCGGGGACCACCGGCAAGCCCAAAGGCATCATGCACACGACGGGCGGCTATCTCACCCACGTCACGTATACGCACAAGTACGTGTTCGATCTCCATCCCGACACCGATGTGTACTGGTGCACAGCCGACGTCGGCTGGATCACCGGGCACAGTTACATCGTGTACGGCCCGCTCTCGAACGGTGCCACGCAGGTGATCTACGAAGGTGTGCCGAACTTCCCGGGCAACGATCGGCTCTGGTCGATCGTCGAGAAGTACGGCGTGACGATCTTCTACACCGCGCCCACGGCCATTCGAACGTTCATGAAGTGGGGCGTCGAGGAGCCGGCCAAACACGACTTGTCGTCGCTGCGTCTTCTCGGTTCGGTGGGCGAGCCCATCAACCCAGAAGCATGGATGTGGTATCGCGACACCATCGGCGCGGGCCAGTGCCCCGTGGTCGACACCTGGTGGCAGACCGAGACCGGCGGCATCATGATCAGTCCGTTGCCCGGTGCCACGACGCTCAAGCCCGGTTCGGCCACGTTCGCTCTGCCCGGTGTGACGGCCGAAGTGGTGGACGACGCGGGCCAGCGCATCGAGAAGGGCGGCGGCTACCTCACGCTCACGCGTCCGTGGCCCGGAATGCTGCGCGGCATTTGGGGTGATCCGCAGCGATACCAGGAGACGTACTGGAGCCGGTTCGCCGATCGCTACTTCGCCGGCGATGGCGCCAAGCTCGACGACGACGGCTACCTCTGGTTGCTCGGCCGCGTGGACGACGTCATGAACGTGAGCGGACACCGCATTTCGACGACCGAAGTGGAGAGCGCACTCGTGTCGCATCCGAGCGTGGCCGAGGCCGCGGTGGTGGGTGCGAACGACGCGACCACGGGTCAGGCGATCATCGCGTACGTGACGTTGCGCGGGGGATCGACGGCGACCGAAACCGATCTGCGCAATCACGTGGCCAAGGAGATCGGGGCGATCGCCAAGCCCAAGACGATCTACTTCACACCCGATCTCCCGAAGACGCGGAGCGGCAAGATCATGCGTCGTTTGTTGCGCGACGTGGCCGAGGGGCGCAACCTCGGTGATACGACGACTCTGGCCGATGCGAGCGTCGTCAACGAGTTGCAGCGTCGCGCCGCCGAAACCCCGACCGAAGACTGATCAGTCGCGAAAGTTCTCGAACTGCAGCGGGATGCCGAGGTCGGCGCCCTTCAACAGGGTGATCACGGCCTGCAAGTCGTCGCGCTTCTTGCTCGTCACGCGGACCGATTCGCCCTGAGTCTGGCTACTGACCCCCTTGGGCCCCTTCTCCTTGATCATCTTGTTGATCTCGCGCGCCTTGTCGGAGGAGATGCCGACCTTGATCGTGACGACCTGACGGACGGTGTTCTGGGTGGCGTCGTCGACCTTGCCCCAGTCGAGACCCTTGAGCGAGACCCCGCGTTTCACGAAGCGCTCTTCGAGAACCACCTTCAGCGCGTTGAGCCGGTCCTGGCTCACGGTGTGCAGGGTGATGACCAAGTCCTTCTGTTCGATCGTCGAATTGGTGTTCTTGAAGTCGAACCGAGTGGAGATCTCACGCTGGGCCTGGTCGACCGCATTGCGGACTTCCTGGCGGTCGACCTCGGAAACGATGTCAAAGGTGGGCATGCCGAAATCGTAATCGGGCCGCGGACTCGCCGGCCGCGGGCATCATGAACCGGCGATCCCGTCGGTACACTTTCGCCCGCATCACTGGGTCGATGCCCGAGCGGCCAAAGGGAGCAGACTGTAAATCTGCCGGCGTAGCCTACGGAGGTTCGAATCCTTCTCGGCCCACCAGATGTGAAGGGTCGCCCGTCGGGGCGGCCCTTTCGCTTGTACCGACCGATTCTTAACGAACTCTGAACGTCGTCGTTCCTCGCTCTCACCCGGGTACCGCACAGTGCTGACATGAAACGAATCCTGACTGCCGGTGTCGTCGCGTCGATGGGAGCCGCTGGCCTCCTCGCTCTTCCCTCGGGCGACGTCCGAGCCGCGACATCGACGTGTGCGACTCCGGGAAGCGGTTACGGCGAGCTGTTCGCATCGTTGCCCTCGGCAACCTGGAGCACCGACGACCTGCGCGCGCTGTCCGAGGCGATGATCGCTCCAGCCGACGAGCCGACTCCTCCAGGAGTCGACGATCCTGAAGAGAACCGCGCCATCCCGGCCGCCTACACGTACTTCGGTCAGTTCGTCGACCACGATCTGACGCTCGACGACCGACCGAACGACCTCGTCACCCCCGTTGCCATCACCTCTCTCGCGAACGGACGCACTCCGCAACTCGATCTCGACTCTTTGTACGGAGCCGGACCGATCGCGTCGGCCCGCCTCTACGACGCCGATCAGATGCACCTGCTGTCAGGAACTCCCCTCACTGGCGGTCGTGATCCGGGTGCGACCGACCTTCCGCGCGACACCAAGGGTCAGGCGATCATCGGAGACCCGCGCAACGACGAGAACCGCATCGTCGCCGGTATCCATTCGCTCTTCATTCGATTCCACAACCGGACCGTCGATCGGATCCGTGCTCGGGAGAGTTCTCTCAGCAACGCCCAGGTGTTCGCCCGAGCGAGGCGTGAAGTCATCGACGCGTATCAATGGATCGTGTTGACCGACTATCTGCCCACGATCGTCGGGCAGCGCACGGTCGACTCGGTGATTCGTCGACAGGGTCGCGGGTGGCGCACCGATCTGGCGGTGTACGACACGTGCGCACAGATGCCCGTCGAGTTCGCGGCGGCCGCGTATCGCTTCGGCCACTCGCAGGTCCGCGGGTTCTACAAGATCAATTCCGACACGCGTCCGCTTCCGGTCTTCTCCGGCACTTTCGCCAGTGGTTCCGATCTGTCCGGGTTCTCGCCCTCGCCCACCACGTTCGCGATCGACTGGAATTACCTCCTGCCGACGCGTCGATCCGATCGGTTCCAGGCGTCGTACAAGATCGACGCATCCCTCACGTCGTCGTTGAGTCTGCTTCCACTTCCCACTACGGGCGTCGGACCGGCGAACCTCGCGTTGCGCAATCTTCTGCGCGGTCAGCAACTCGGATTGCCGACGGGCCAAGATGTCGCACGGGCCCTCGGCTTGACTCCTCTCGCCGACGCCGACATCCGAATCGGTGCGGCCACCGGCGATCCGGCCGATCAGCGCGCGATCACCGACGTGGCGCCCGGATTCGCCGGCAAGACCCCGCTCTGGGTGTACGTGCTGGCCGAGTCGGCGGCCCAGAACGTCGCCAACTCCGGTCCCGACGCTGGGCGGCTCGGCCCGGTGGGCGGTCGACTCGTCGCCGAAACCATCGTGGGTCTGTTGGCCTCCGACCCGAACTCGATCGTGGCCCGGTGGGGCAATCGGCCCCCGGTGTCCGACCTGCGGGGCCTCGTGAACGCGGTCCGGCAGCCCGCCGCCGACCTGCTCAGAGCATCTTCTGCATCAGAACCACGTCGAGCCAACGGTTGAACTTGCGTCCGACCTCCTGCTCGATGCCCACTTCCCGGAATCCGCACACCGCGTGGAGGGCCCGACTGGCCGATCCCGAGGCTTCGATTCGGGCCATGACCGAGTGGAACCCCGACGACCGGGCCAGTTCGCAGACCTCGTCGAGGAGGAGTCGGCCGATTCCGTGTCGTCCCAGGTCACGGCGCACATACACCGAATCCTCGACCGTCGGTCGGTAGGCCGCCCGCTCCTTGTACGGGCTGAGGGCGGCGAACCCGACCACCTCGTCGGAGCCGTTCACGAAGAGCTGGTCGGCGCCCGGTTCGGCCGGTCGAACCGCGACCAAAGCAGCAAAGGCACCCGAGCGGGCCGCGAGCCAGGCCACCTGATCGTCGAGCGACCGTGGGACGAGGTCCATCGTGGCCGTGGTGTTCTCGACCTCGTGGTTGTAGATCTGTCGAATGGCCTCGGCATCGCCGGCCACCGCGGGTCGGATCGAGACGGGTGACGACGCGCTGGCCACGGGCTCAACCTACTGGTCGTTTCCGATGAAGGCGCAGGTAGCCTGCTCAGTCGGCTCGCGGAACCCCCGCGTTCCAGCGCCCTCTTAGCTCAGTCGGCAGAGCGTTTCCATGGTAAGGAAAAGGTCGTGGGT
>CAYNKE010000129.1:0-4949 GCA_964397715.1 uncultured Bifidobacterium sp.
ACTCGGGGTAGTTGCGCATGGACAGCGCGACGCGATCGCCGCGCTGCACACCCTGGCTCACGAGGTAGTGAGCGAGCTTGCGAACCTGCGCGTGAATCTCGTTGTAGGTGTATGACTCGTCTTCGTAGACGATGTACTTCTTGTCGCCGTGGGCTGCGGTGAGCTCCCAGATGAAGCGCATGTTGGGCGGTGCGGCGGCGAAGGTCTTGACCTCCACTCCACGGACAATGACGGTCGTGACCTCGAAAGGAGATCCGGGACCTTCGATTTCTTTACGGGCGGCGATGTAGTGCTCGATCACGAGATACATCGTGGCCGTTCGACCTCTCCCCAAGCAACGTGTAGAGCCCTAATGGGCGCGAAACCCCGGCAAATTTGCCGGTCTAGTTCCCCAACCCTCGGGCCGGCACCGGAATTCGGAGCAGTTGCTCGGCGATGGTCTCGAAGATCAGTTTCGAGCCCCGGCGGTACACGTGGACGCCGTCATATCGATAATCGAGATCTGTCGCTTCGGGCGAACCATCGCACCACTCGTCGGGACCCTCCACGAAGTACACACCGCTCTCGTACGACGCCACCACGTCGCGCATCAGCTCGTTGAGATGGGCCGAGTGAGAATCTTCGCCACGATCGAGGATCGCGTCGTCCCAACTGTCGACGGGTCGAAAGCAGGACACTTCGAGCAACGCCACCACTCGCCCGTCGAGAAGCAGAGTGTCGATCGCGAAACGAAGCTGCCGTTCGAAAATCAGGTCGGCGGTCGTCGAGCCGACTTGCAGTGTCATGCCGTCGATCCGAAGATCGAGGACCTCCCATGCTCCGAGTACCACCAACGCGATCTCGGCGTCATTCTTCTTCGCGGCACGCAACCACCGCTTGGAGAAGTCCCCGCATCCATCGAACGGACGCCGATACGCACCGTCATTGGCGACTCCAACGCCCTCCACGTACACGCCACATCCCTGAAGTGATCCGTCGGTGAGGTCGAAGAATGCATCGATGCCATCAGGTCGGTTGACCCACAGCGCGTACGCCTGCGAGTCGCCCACGACGGCGACCCGGCGTGGCAGCGACGGCAAGGTGGTCGAGGTCGTGGTCGTGGTCGTCGACGTGATCGATTCGGGAGCGACCGACGAAGGTGCCGACGGGACCGTGGTCGTAACAGCCGGAAGCTCGAACGCAACGACCTCATCACTCGTGTCGATGGCAACGTTGCGTGCTTCGATTGACACCAACCTCACCGACGACACCGTCGCAACGGCCACGGCTGCAATCGCCCCGACAGCGATCGCCCGTCGATCGACTCGCCGCATCCACCCGAACAGCTCGCCGCGTCGAACCGGGGTTTCGATGAATCGGTACACGCCCTCGTTCACCACCGCCGTGGCCACGAGCACAAGCACGAGGGCACCCAATGAATTGCGGGCGTCGAGAAACACGAACAACGGCCAGTGCCACAAATACAACCCGTACGAGCGACGACCGACTTCAACCAACGGACGCCACGCGAAGGCCCGAGTCAATCGACTCTCGTGCATCACAGCCGCCACCAAGAACGCGCTCGCGAGAGTCGCTCCAATCATGCCTCCGCGATACAAGGCGATCGAATCGACTTTCTGGGTCGCGAACAACGCGATCAGAACTGCCGCAGCTCCTCCGCCGGCGAGCGAAGAGCGAGAACCCAGCAACGCGGGTCGGTGGAACCACGTCCACGCCAGTGCCGCTCCCACGAGCAATCCGGATGACCGCGACAACGTGCCGAGGTAGAGCCAGTTGATTCGAAAGGCCTCACCATCACGGACCCACGCCGCGGCAAAGATCATCACGAAGAGTGCAGTTGCGCCGCACACCAAAGCTCCACGTACCCGCCGACGCAAAAGCCACGTCGCGATGATCGGCCAGACGAGGTACCACTGCTCTTCGACCGCGAGCGACCACAGATGACGTAACACCGGCAACACGGTGGCCGCGAAGTACGGCTCGTCGATGCCGTACACCTGCCACCAATTCGAGACGTAGAAGATGGAAGGCAAGACATCGCGCCGGAAATCGGCCGCCGATTCGGTGTGAACGAACGACGACACCAACAGAACTGCGAACAACATTGCGGCGAGGGCGGGAAGCAGCCTTCGAGCGCGACGCAACCAGAACCGGCGAAGGCTCACGCCTCCCGACTCGTGGTACTCACCCAACAGCAGAGCTGTGATGAGAAATCCGCTCACCACGAAGAAGACTTCGACACCGAGGAATCCCCCCGGGATCCAGGACAGGTGAGCGTGGTAGAGGATGACCGCGATCACGCTCACGGCCCGCACGCCGTCGAGCGCCGGGCGATACCCGAGCCGTGTCGTCATCGAGGAATGGTCAGGCGGTGGCGGCCTTGGCCAAGTTGTCGAGGGTGACTTCCATGTTGGCGCGATTGTGCGCCGCACGATCAGCCACGCCGCTCACGACTTTGCCGAGGCGCGACATCAACTTGCTCCGATGATCGATCCAGGAATGCGTCACGCGCGAGCCGGTCGCGGTCGGCTCGACCTCGTACACCCAATCGCACCAACTGTTCTTGCCCACCATGAGCGCGAACGCGAACTTGCGCGGAGCATCGAACTCGACGACTTTCACCTTGGTCGACCACGACCTCTTGCCGTTCTTGTTGCGCCCCTTGAACTCGACTCCCACGGCCGGACCGGTGGCTCCACCGAGCCATTCGCCACCTTGGTTCTCGGGTGACCACTCACCCATTCGCGGAAGGTCGGTCACGAGCGACCACACGCGGTCGACTGGTGCGGAGATTTCGCGAACGACGGAAACGGGTTGTGCCATGCGGCCAGTCTGACACAACCGCCGACGGCTCAGGCGGTGAGTGTCTCGACCGGGTCGATGCGCCAACCACGCCCGTGCACACCGTTGTGCAGCCACTGTCTCAGTTCACGCGTGGCCAGAACGTCGTCGGCGTTGTAGCGAAGCAACTTCTCCCCCATCACCCCACGCTCGGGATTCGTGGCGTCGCAGGCCGCGCGATACCAGATGATGGAGTTGGCGCCGCTCGCGTCGTCGGCGTTCCATGAGAAGCCCGACAGCGGAGCGAGAACCTTCAGACCGAGCGATCGCGTGGGCCAATGAAGCTGTTTGGCGATCTCGTGCATGTCGACCCACCAGTCGTGTGAGGGCAGAGCGCCGATGTCGTCGACTGAAGGCACACCAGCTACCTGCGGATGACGCGCGGCTGCCTCTTTCATGCGCGGAATCTCGGCGAAACCACCCGAGTAGCAATACACGGCCACGGTGCGACCGGCCGCGTGAGCGCTGGCCACGGTGTCGTGTAGCCAACGCCAGAAATCGGCCAGTAATCGACCCTCGGTCGACGGATCGGAACGGTCGTACGTGTGGAACGACCGGTACTCGCCATCGGTCCAGGTGTGCTCGTCGACGCGCTCGGAGACATGGAGTCCGTACATGTACACGATGTCGTCGTTCTCGATGTCGAAGTCGATCTCGATGTCGGCCCGCGGAACCGTGAACCCCGACGAACCGCGCTTGAAGTAAGGCCGGCCATCATCACGCACGTACACGCGAGCGGTGTCGATATTGGCACCGAGAGCCGCATACTTCGGCACGGGATTGGAGTCGATATTCACCGGATCGAGAGCCGCAAGTTGCGGGATGGTTTCGATTCCGCCCTCGGCCAACTTGCGAACCTGAATCACGCCCACGCCCTGCAGGAGCGACACGTGGCCCTCGGCGATGAGTTCGGACTCGCACACGTCGTGCCACCGGCACTTCTTGCACTCGTCGCGATACACCGGCCGCGTATGACGATCCTGTCCATTGCGCATCGCCTCGATGGCGGCCCATCGCTCGTCCCACTCGGCCTGAGCCTGGGCGATGAAACTGTTCTTGCCGTCGTCGAGAAGTCGCCATACCACTCGCTTGTCGGACGAAATGGTGGCGCCGATGGGATCGATGGCGGGGGCATGGCCCATGTCGCTCAAGATGAGCCAGTAGTGCGCGAGTTGCAGCGAGTGATCGGACTTCGCCTTGCCGTTGCCGAGGTCGGAGTCGGTGGCCTGCTCGAGCCACGGCGCGTCGAGCGCACCGACCGGCCACGCCTTGGCCTTCGAATCGCCCTCGAGTGGCTTGGAGTTCTTCACGTCGACCGGCAGGTAGGCCCACTGGCCATTGCTCATAGGTGACTCACCGTGACGCACCAACACATCGGGGCGACCACCGCGGTGATTGATGATCGGCAAGGAAGCACCAATGATCACCTTGTCACCGCGCGCCATGGCCTGCAGCGTTGCGGCATCGGGGTCGTCGAACAAGCGCATCGACGACACCTTGTGCAGACGGGCGAGTTCGACGAATACTTCCTCCTCGAACTCGAGGCCTTCGTCGAACATCATCTGCTGCTGCTCGTCGACCGGTAGCAATGCCAGACCCTCGTAGCGGGGGTCACGATCGTTCACTTCACGATGCGAACAGCCCACGATGAATCGCGAGCCGCCCACGTCACCGACGCGCGGAATGAATTCAGACAACGAGATCACGCTCCTCGTGATACTTCCAGAATGCGGTGTGCTGGGCGTGGCCTCGCCCGACGATGTCGTGGCAACCAAGTGCTTGATCGGCACTCGGCAAATGCGAATCGAGCGTGCGGCCCACGTTGTCGCGCGTGACGAAGAAGCAGGCCGACCGATGCCGAGACGCCATTACACACAGACGTCCGGTCTCGAGATCGAACGAACTCGGCCGAGCGACTCCCGACAACGGGTGAACGGCGATCATGACCGGTTTCTGCAAGCCCTGCCAACGCTCGGGAGTGGTGACACGAATGCCCTTCTTTCCGCGCAACGTTGCGGGCAGCGCGTTCTCGATGGCCGTGTTCATGAGATTGTGCGTGGACACGATGCCGATGTCGGCCGCCGCGAGTTCGCGCGGCGTCTTGTCCT
>CAYNKE010000130.1:0-4947 GCA_964397715.1 uncultured Bifidobacterium sp.
GAGTCGGCGGTCGTCCGATCGAGCTCGTGAAGTGCTTCGTCACCAAGGAAGAGGACGGCCAGAAGTGCGCCCAGGAGTTCCTGGCTGACGATGGCATCCAGGCCGTACTCGTGGGTGCGATGTTCAACGGCAACGCTCCGTTGCTCGACACCTTGAAGGACAAGAAGCCCGTCTTCCTGCCGAACCCCGTGACCACTCCTGAGTTCCTCGCGACCGACGCCTACGCGTTCACGCCCGGTTCGCCCGGCGTGGTCCAGGGCCTCGCCGTCTTCGCGGCGAAGTACGTCGGCGAGCTCGAGGGCAAGACCGTGTCGAAGGTCGCCGTGGTGTACAACGACAACCCGGCCGGAACCGTCGCGTTCAATGCTCTGACCAAGCCGATTCTCGAACAGCTCGGCGTCGAAGTGACCGGCGTGCCGGTGGCTGACACCGCGGGCGCGACCGAGATGGCGACCGCCATCCAGTCGTCGGGAGCCGACAAGGCTGACGTGTTCTACCCGCTCGTGACCATCCAGGGTTGCATCGGCGTGTACGACGCGCTGAAGACCCTCGGCGTCGAGACTCCGGTCGTGACCACCGGTCTCTGCTTCGGCATCCCGATGCAGGACCACCTGAAGTCGGTCGGCGAAGCGGGCAAGTTGCCCGACGGTTGGTACTTCGGTGGCTACGGATTCTCGTACGAGATCCCGGGCAACGCCGACACCGACGCGTACATCGACGCTGCTCTCGCTTGGGCCAAGGTGACCGGTGTGGAGAACCCCGAGTACACCGGCTTCGGTGGACCGACCTTCGGTTCGCTCCTCACCATGGTGAAGTTCATGAACGGTGGGGCGATGGACTCGGCCGCAATCCGCGCGGCCGCGAAGGGCTTCACTGGTCCGATGTGGGCCGGCGTGGGCGACTTCAAGTGCGGTGGCAACCCCACCTTCCCGTCGCTGTGCGGTTTCTCGATCGGTATCCAGCAGCAGCAGGGCACCAACTACGTCTCGATCATGGACGGATACAACGGCAAGGCGCTCAACCCGATCGCCGAGTTGGCCGGCTGATCTTCAGCCAGTCGTAGTGAGTTAGTTGTTCATGAGGACGGTGCGGGGAGCGATCCCCGCACCGTCCCGCATGGATCGATCGTTTCGTTCGGTCCGAATTCGGGGTGTCGCTCGCTGGAGCGTTCAGGGGGAGTGAAATGGAGCAGTCGCTCAAGACCTTCGTGAAGCGTCGTAAGGCGCCCGTTGGAGTCGCTGTCGTGATCGCGGTGTTCGCGATCCTCTACGCCTGGGACGCTCGTCAGCTGGCACCGATGTTCTCGAACATCGGAACGGGCGCCCTGATGGCGGCCGTGGCGCTCGGCGTCGTGCTCACGTTCCGAGGCTCGGGCGTCGTGAACTTCGCCAACGGCGTCATCACGATGTTCGTTGCCTACTGGTATTACGGCCTGCGGGTCGAAGGCAAGTTCTACATTCCACCGTTGCCCAATCCGCTCGTCTTGATCGAGATCCCGGTCAACTGGTTCCGGGACGCCGGCAAGAAACTCGACTTGCCCAACTGGCCGACCGAGATCGACCTACCGGGTAGCCGGTTGACCACGATTTCCGCGGTCCTGATCGCTCTCGTCGTGGCGGTTCTGCTCGGTCTGTTCCTTCACTTCGTCATTTTCAAGCCCCTGCGCAACGCGCCGGTGCTGGCCAAGGTCGTCACGACCGTCGGCCTCTTCGTCGTTCTTCAGGAGTTCTGCCGCTTGCGTTTCGGCGAGCTGGCCAAGACCGGCGTTCCGTTCCCGCTACCCAAGGGCAAGATCGATCTTCCCGGAGAACTCGGCATCGTCCCGAAGAACCAGTTGTTCCTCGTGATCGTCGTGTCGCTCATCGCGCTCGGCCTCTGGGCTCTCTTCAAGTACACGCGTTTCGGTCTGGCCACGCGTGCGGCCGCCGAGAACGAGAAGGGTGCCATTGTTCTCGGTTTCTCGCCCGACTTCCTGGCCGGGGCGAACTGGGTCATCTCCACGCTCATCGCTGGCCTGCTCGGCATCCTTGCGGCACCCATTACCAACCTCGACACGATCACGGTTCCGTTGCTGATCGTCCCGGCTCTCGGCGCCGCCCTCCTCGCCAACTTCACCTCGTTCGGACTCACGGTCGCCGCCGGAGTCGGTATCGCCATGCTCCAGGGGTGGGTGCAGTATCAGGGCGCTCAGACCTGGTTCCCGCGCGGTGTTCTGCCCACGGCCGGACTCACGCAAGCCTTGCCGTTCTTCGTGATCGTGATCGCCATGTTCGCGCGAGGTAAGTCACTCCCGGTTCGCGGCGCGGTGTCGGTCGGCAAGATGCCGTTCGCCGCGGCCCCGAAACGAGTGTTGCCGCTCACCATCGGCGCGTCGGCAGTGGTTCTCGTTCTGTTGTTCGGGTTCAACTACGACTGGCGCCAGTCGACCATCAACACACTCGTCGCCATCGTCATCGCCTTGTCTCTCGTAGTGCTCACGGGCTTCGTCGGGCAGATTTCGCTCGCCCAGATGGCCATCGCCGGTACGGCCGGATTCTTCATGTCGAAGTATTTCTCGGGCCTCCCGTTCCCGCTCGCCCCGATCGTCGGAGCGCTGGTGGCCGCGGCGTTCGGTGCGATCGTCTCGATCCCGGCCCTGCGATTGCGAGGCGTCAACTTGGCCGTGATCACTCTGTCGGCGGCCTTGGCGATCGAGCAGTTGTTGTTCAAGAACAAGACCTTCGCCGGTGAATTGGGTGCCCTGCCGGTCAAGCCGCCCAAGATCGGTGGCAAGGACTTCGGCCCCAACAACACGCTGCTCAAGGTGGCCGGTCTGAAGGGTCGCGACGACATTCCGCCCAACGCGTGGTTCGGGGTGGTCTGCCTCGTGTTCGTGATCGTCATGTGCCTGATGGTCGTGAACGTTCGCCGCTCGGCGACCGGGCGCCAGTTCCTCGCGGTTCGCTCCAACGAGCGAGCTGCCGCGGCGGCCGGAGTCGACGTGGCCCGAACCAAGATTCTGGCCTTCGGTCTGGCGGCCTTCATCGCCGGCCTGGGCGGAACCTTGTCGGGCTACCGATTCGGATCGGTGACCCCGGCCTACTTCGGGGCCTTCGCGTCACTCACCTTCTTGTCCTTCGCCTACTTGGGTGGCATCGCGACCGTGAGTGGCGCGGTCCTGGCCGGAGTCGTGGCCCCCAATGGCCTCAACTTCAACTTCCTCGAGAACATCCTGCACATCGACCAGGGTTACGCGACCCTCATCGGCGGCATCGGACTCATCCTGACCGCGGTGCAGAATCCCGAGGGTCTGGCCGGCGCGCCACGGCTCATCAAGCAAAGACAGATCGACAAGGCGGTTCGAAAGAAAGCCATGGCCGAAAGAAGTAAGGTCGAAGCGGGGGAGGGGACGAAATGAGTCTGCTTCAGACGACGGGTATGTCGGTCACGTTCGGCGGTCTGCGAGCCGTCAACAACGTCGACCTGACGGTGGAGAAGGGCAAGTTGGTCGGTCTCATCGGCCCCAACGGCGCCGGTAAGACCACGTTCATCGACGGCATCACGGGATTCGTGCCGACCACCGGCCGCATCGAGTTCAAGGGCCAGGAGATCAACACGCTCCCGGTGCACTCGCGTGCGCGCTTGGGCCTCGGTCGAACCTGGCAGTCGCTCGAATTGTTCGACGACCTCACGATCGAGGAGAACGTCCAGGTGGCGGCCGAGCGCCAGTCCACCAAGAACTTCCTTCTCGACCTCGTGAAGCCCAATCGCAACCGCAGCCGTGAAGGTGTCGAGTTCGCGTTCGACGTTCTCGGAATCGGCGACCTGGCCAAGAAGTATCCGAACGAGATCAGCCAGGGTCAGCGCAAGTTGGTGTCGGCGGCTCGTGCGCTGGCCGCCAAGCCCGAACTGGTGTGCATGGACGAGCCGGCCGCCGGTCTCGACACGACCGAGTCACAGGAGCTCGGCAAGCGTCTGCGCCAGATCATCGACGCTGGCATCACCATCTTCTTGGTCGACCACGACATGGGCCTCGTGCTCGACGTGTGCGACTACATCTACGTCATCGAGTTCGGTGTCAAGATCGCCGAGGGCACGCCCGCCGAAGTGAAGCGGAACCCCAAGGTGATCGAGGCCTATCTCGGCAGCAGCGCGAAGGAGGCCTGACATGGCGGCACTTCTGGAAATCGAGAACCTCAACACCGGATACAACGGTGTGTCGGTGGTTCGCGGACTCAACCTGACGGTGAACGAGGGCGAAGTCGTGGCCTTGCTCGGCCCCAATGGAGCCGGTAAGACCACCACCCTGCTCACCACGTCGGGTCTCGTGCCGATCATCTCGGGTGACATCAAGGTGTTCGGCAAGAGCGTCAAGGGCCGCCGCCCGCACATCATCGCGCGTGAAGGACTGGCGCACGTGCCGGAAGGACGTTCGCTCTTCTATCAGTTGACCGTTGCCGAGAACCTGCGGCTGGGCGCCGCGAAGGGTGCGGCCGACGTCAAGAAGGCGCTCGGCTATTTCCCGGCTCTCGAGCCCATCCTCGATCGTCGTGCCGGCTTGCTGTCGGGCGGAGAACAGCAGATGCTCGCGATGGCGCGCGCCCTCACCGTGAGCCCGAAGTTGCTCATGGTCGACGAGATGAGCCTCGGTCTCGCGCCGATCATCGTCGAGCGACTTCTGCCCATTCTGCGTCAGATCGCAACCGAGACCGGTGCGGGTGTGCTCCTCGTCGAGCAGCACGTGCACATGGCACTCGGTGTGGCCGATCGCGCCTACGTGCTCAGTCACGGCGAATTGGCCATGGAAGGCAATGCCGCCGAACTCGCCAAGGATCGCAGCCTCATCGAGGCGTCGTACCTCGGCGGAACGCACTGACGACCCCGTCGTCGATGATCAACCGGCGGGTCAGCGGGGATTGTCGGTGGGGAACTGCTTGAGGTAACTCTGCAGATCGAAGTAGTCGCGCC
>CAYNKE010000131.1:0-4916 GCA_964397715.1 uncultured Bifidobacterium sp.
GCTCGGGCCAGCGCCGCACCGGCACCCCGCTGCATCTTGAACATCGACGCCGCGATCTTGGTGGCGCGATCGTTGTCGAGAATTCCGAGCTCGGCCGCGGCGTCCCAGTGCGGAACTCGCTGATGGGCCGCGAACTCGGCCGGCATCTGTAGGGGGCCCTTCACGAGTGGATTGTCGTGATCACCGGCGCCATCGGGGGCATCAGGATGCGGCAGATTGGGGATGCGCAACAGCACCTCGCGAAGCTGCTCGTGGACCTCGTCGGCCTGAGCGGCCAAGCGTGTTTCGTCGTCACCGAGCGCCCGGCTGGCCGCTTGAGCCTCGTTGGCCGCCGCTGAATCGCCATCGCGACGGGCCTGGCCTACCTTCTTCGACAGTTCGTTGACCTTGGCCCGAATGTTGTCGCGTTCGGTCGAGATCTCACGCGCCCGCACGTCGAGAGCAATCGCACGATCGAGTTGTTCGATGATGTCGGGCTTGCCACGACGGGCCAGCGCCGCACGAACTCGGTCGGCGTCATTGCGGAACAGTCGGACGTCGATCACAGAGACAGGAGGCTATCCGACCCTCTCAGCCGACCCTTCGTCAATACGCCGCCACTAATGTCAAAGCGATGACCACCGACGACTCCCCGAGTTTCCGCGGTACGCGACTCGCGTCGAAAGACATCGAGAACGTGGTCGAAGTCGACGGACTCGTCGTGCGCTACGGCCGAGGCGATCGAGCCGTCACCGCTGTTGACGGAGTGTCTTTCACGGCCCGGGCCGGACAGGTCACGGCGGTTCTCGGCCCCAACGGTGCCGGCAAGACGAGCACCATCGAGGTCTGCGAAGGACTGCGTCGACGTACCACCGGCACGGTGCGCGTCCTCGGTCTCGACCCGGCCGGCTCACGAGCCGACCGTGCCGCACTGCATCGCCGTGTGGGTGTGATGTTGCAAGAAGGTGGCATCTATCCCTCAGCTCGGCCCATCGACACGGTGCGCCAGTACTGCGGTATCCATTCGGGTTCGGCCACGTCGTCACCCGACGAACTCCTCGACTTGGTTGGCCTCACCGATCGCCGACGCACACCGTGGCGGCGGCTGAGCGGCGGCGAGAAGCAACGGCTCTCGCTCGCTCTGGCACTCACGTCGCGACCCGACGTGGTGTTTCTCGACGGACCCACCAGCGGTGTCGGCGTGGACGGTCGCGACACCATTCGATCGATCATCCGCTCGCTCACCGAGCGGGGCTGCGGCGTCATCCTCGCCACTCATGAACTCGACGAAGCCGAACGCATCGCCGACCGCGTGGTGATCTTCGATCGTGGCAAGGTCCTGGTCGAGGGGACTCTCGACGATGTGCGAAAAGCACGTCAGGCGGTCCGGCTCCGCACGATTCGCCCGCTTCCGCTCCCCGACATGCCCGCGTCCATCGCCGACTGGCTGCACGAGGTCGAACCCGGCCACTACACGATCGAAGATGCACCACAAGGTCTGGTCGCCGCGCTGGCCGTCTGGTTGAGCGAGCACGGCATCGATGTGATCGAACTCCGCGCGGGTGTGGCCAGCCTCGAGGACGTGTTCAAGAAGCTCACCGGAGGCGAGTCGTGAGCGGCCCCTTGCGCGCGCAACTGGGGGCCGAACTGCGCATCCTGGTACGCAACGGCGAGCAACTTCTCCTCACGATCATCATCCCGGTCTTGGTGTTGGTGTTCTTCGGGCTCACCGATGTTTTGCCCTCCGATCTCGACGATCACATGGACTTCCTCACGCCTGGTGTGGTGGCACTCGCGATCATGAGCACCTCGATGGTGAGCCTCGGCATCGCCACCGGCTTCGAACGCAACTACAAGGTGTTGAAGCGCCTCGGGGTGACACCACTCGGTCGACCGCGCTGGCTCGTCGCCAAGACGCTCACCGTGATGGTGGTCGAAGTCGTTCAATTGGCTCTTCTCGTTCCGATCGCCCTCGCCCTCGACTGGAACGCCGACGATGCACGCTGGCTCCTGGCACTCGGAGCGGTCGGCGCCGGAACCATCGCCTTCGCCGGTCTCGGTTTGTTCATCGCTGGGCGCTTGCGCGCCGAGGTGAACTTGGCGGCTCAGAACGGGCTGTACATCGTGTTGTTGCTCTTGGGTGGCATGGTCGTTCCGTTCGACGAACTCCCGAGCGGACTCGAAGCGGTGGCCAAGTTCTTACCGTCGGGTGCACTGGCCGACGTGTTGCGCGATGCGTTGGTCGGAGCGGGTTCACAACCCGACACGTCGTGGATCGTGCTCGGCGCGTGGGCAGTAGCAGCGCCCGTGGCGGCCGCCCTCACCTTCCGCTGGGAATAGTCAGCGCGGCTCGGGTTCGCGGGCCGGAGGCGTTTCCGCGAAAGCCTTCTCGATGTCGGCTGTCGTGAGCGGCTGGCGCACGTACGACGATTCGTTCTCGGTTCTGAAGGTCTTCACGAAACGATTGACGAACATCACGATGATGATGGTCCACAAGAACGCCGCACCACCGATCTTCATGATGGCTCCGGCGATCTGCTGATCGTCGGTGACCGACAATCCCCACACGCGCCACGGAATGTTGTAATGCTTGTAGACGACACCCTCGGCGAACGTGAGCCATCCCGCTGGAACCGTGGCCACCACGCTGTTCATGAAGAGGTAGATCATCTTGCCCATGGGCGAGATCTGGAACTCGGGGAACGGTCCGACCACCGGCAACCACATGAGGATGGATGACAGAACCAAGAACACATGCACGCTGTAGTGGAGTGGGCCGTTGGAGACCGACGCGTTCACCACACCAGGAACGTGACTCACCATCACGGCCACGTTGAAGAAGAAGGCAGCTCGCACCGGATGGGCCATGAACCGGACGAACTTGTACACGCGACCGTCTCCAACGAGCGTTCGTACGAACCACTCGGGCGTGGCCAAGACCACCAAGGGCGGCATGAAGTAGGTAAGGGCCATGTGCTGGAACATGTGCACCGAGTAGAGGTACTCCTCGGCGATGTCGTGCATCGGCCAGTCAGAGCCGAGCCAGAGAACCGCAATGCCTCCGACGAACGCGGCCTTCTGCTTGGCGGTGACCACCACCTGCCCGGGCCCGACCGCGCGAGGTCCGAGAACCCGCATCGCGTACACGTACGAGCCCACGAGGAACGCGACCAGTAGCCACACCTCGACGTGGAACTGGAAGCGCCACGGATCGACCGCCGTGGCTGCGAGCACGATCAGCCCTTCTGCAGGAAGAACTTGAAGGTCGCCAACGCGCCGCAATACACGAGAATGGCGAGGATCAAGCCCGTATAGAACAGGTAGCTGAACAGCTTGTTGTCGAACTTCAAGTGCATGAAGTACGAGACCACGATCACGAATTTCACGATCATGAGCACGAACAGCGTGGGCATGAACAGGGGGCCGAAGTCGATGTAGTACGTCGACACCTCGATGGCGGTGAGCGCAGCCAGGATGAGCGCGATGATCACGTACTGCTTGTCGGACGCGCCGTGGCTCTCCTCGTGCGCGTGATCGTCGTGACCGGTGTGCTGTTCGGTAGCGGTGCTCATAATGGTTCCTTGGAGGTCAGGACGGAATCAGGTAGACGAGCGTGAAGATCACGATCCAGATGATGTCGACGAAGTGCCAATACAAGCCGACTAGTTCGACCGTCTCGGCTTTGCTACCCGGGATGCGATTGCGGCGCACCATGCCAACGAGAGCCATCAGCATGATGATTCCCACGGTCACGTGCACACCGTGGAAACCGGTGAGCGTGTAGAAACTCGATCCGAACAGGCTGGTGGTGAAGCCCAGTCCTTCGCGGTAGAACGCGGTGAACTCGTACACCTGACCACCCACGAAGGTCGCGCCAAGAATGGCGGTGACGGTGAGCCACAGATTGGTGTTGCGGTCGTCCTTGCGGTTGGCCGCCGACACCGCCAGCACCATGGTGAGTGAACTCATCAGAAGAACGAACGAGCTCACCGACGTGAACGGGATGTCGTAGATCTGATCGGGCTGCGGACCCGCGTTGGTACGACCGCGGTACAGCATGTAGGTGGAGATGAGTCCACCGAACAGCAGGCACTCGGATCCGAGGAACAACCACATTCCGAGCTTGTTGTTCGACAAGCCCGTCGTGGTGTGATGCGCGCCGTGATCGGCGCCGTGGGCAACTGCGGTGTCAGCCAAGGGGTGCCAACTCCTTCGTGTGACCGCCACCTTCGCCAGGTGCCGGGGGATCGAAATCATCATCGGCCGCCGTTGACGGTTCCATGGCCCAACCGAACATGGTGAGCAACAAGAACGCGGCGCCTACAGCCATGAGGAGGCGGTTGTAGATGAGGCCGTAGCAAATGATCGGGAGAGCCAATGCCACCAGGATCGGCCAGTACGAACGCGACGGCATGTGAATGTGCTCGTCGGGGCGTGAGTTGAGGTCGGCGAGCACTTCCTCGGCCGTCGCCACCTGCGCGATTGAATGCGTATTCGGGTCTTCCGCGTACTTGCGGTGGAAGAACTCGTCGAGGTGGTTGATCGTGGGGATGGCATCGAAGTTGTGCTCAGCGGGCGGGTTCGAGGTCATCCACTCGAGCGAACGTGCATCCCACGGATCGAGCGGGGCGATCGGGACGCGCTTCGACTTGTGCGTGTACACGATGTTGATGATGAAGGTCAGCACGCCGACGGCGAGGATGAGCGAACCGATCGAGGCGATCATGTTCCAGAAGCCCAGGTTGAAGAAGCCTTCACCGGCACGGGCTTCGGTCCAGACCTGCATACGACGCGGCTGACCCTGCAGGCCCAGGATGTGCATGGGGCCGAAAGTCATGTTCATACCGATGACCATGAGCCAGAAGTTCCACTTGCCCAGTCCCTCGCTGAGTTGCTTGCGGAACATCTTCGGCCACCAGTAATAGAAGCCGGCGAAC
>CAYNKE010000132.1:0-4821 GCA_964397715.1 uncultured Bifidobacterium sp.
GCACCACGATGCGGTCCATAGACCTCCCAGTATGCTCGCCCCGTGGGTGGCGCGAGGAGGCATCTGACGCGCATCATCCGGCACGACGACTCCACTGCTCGACAACCGCGAAACGATGTTCTCATCGAGCGGTCCGAACCGATCGATGGTGCCGTCGCCCACTTCGTCCAGCAGAACGGCCCGTTCACCGAATACGAACGAACCATCCGATCCGAAGCGGACGGCCTCGTCGAGACGACCAGTTACCGATTGAGCATCCCTTGGTTCGGTTGGTTGTTCGGACCGCTGCTCCGTCGCACCTTGCGCCGTACCGCAACACCCGGTTCGGCTCCGTTCTGGACGCCACCTGACGTGCTGTCGGTTCGCCAGGTGAACGTTCTCGGACTTCTCGCCGCGGCCAGTCTTCTGAGTGCCTTCACCAACACCCTCTTCACACAGACCGTCGCCTTCGCCGGCGACGATTTCGGGGTCGGAGACTGGGGTCGCGGCATCGGAGGCACGGTCGTTCGACTCGGCATCATCGTCGGACTGCCGTTCGCTCTCGCCGCCGATCGCATCGGCCGTCGACGCGTGATCGTCGGACTCGCCTGGGCCGCTCCGGTCATCGCGTCACTCGGTGCGCTCGCACCCAACTTCCCACTCCTCGTCGCCACACAGGCGATCAGCCGACCGCTCGGCCTCGCTCTCGATCTACTGGTGGCGGTGGTCGCCGCCGAGGAGATGCCGCGAAGTTCGCGTGCCTACTCGGTGAGCATCCTCGCCATGGCCAGTGGCCTGGGCGCCGGCCTCGCGGTCGTCAGCCTTCCGCTCGCCGATCTCGGAGACGGCGGTTGGCGTCTCGTGTACGCACTCGCACTGGTATGGCTCGTCGTGGCCGTCGACCTCACACGCCGGCTGCCCGAGACGCAGCGATTCGAGCGACACGTGATCGAACAGGGCCACGTCGACACTCCGATGCAGAGTCGGCGTCTGGCGGTCCAGATGGCCGTGGCGTTCTTCGGCAACTTGCTGCTCGCGCCGTCCTCGTTCTTCCAGAACGGATACCTGAAGGACGAACGAGGCTATTCGGCGGGAATGGTCGCCGTCTTCTCGCTCGTCACCACCACACCCGGCGTCATCGGGCTCGTCCTCGGTGGCCGCGCTGCCGACACTCGCGGTCGACGTCGGATCGCGACGATCTGCGTCCCGATCGGTGCGGCGCTCATCGTCGGCTCGTTCTGGTTCGGCGGTGGACCGATGTGGGCGTTCGCGATCGGCGGAGCGGTGATCGCCGCCACCGCGTATCCGTCGCTCGCGGTGTACCGCACCGAGTTGTTCCCGACTGGACGGCGCGGTCGCGCCGCCTATCTCATTCTCGCCAGCGCACTGATCGGCGGAAGTCTGTCACTCCTCGTCACCGGAGCATTCCTCGATGCCGACGTCGGATACGGCGCGATCCTCAGCGTGCTCCTCACCGGACCGGTGATCGTCGCCGCGATCGTGTGGTTCACGTATCCCGAGACGGCTCATCGCGAACTCGAGGAGATCAACCCGGAGGATCGTGATCCGACCGACCAGACATGATGGTCGGGCCGTGACACCCGTCAGCCGGCGAGAATGCGCCGCGCCTCACTGAGGTCGCCGATCACACCGCTCGCCACCGCTTCGTCGCCGCCGTGATCGGGGTGGACCTCACGCAAACGCGAACGGAATCGACTCGTGACCTCGCGCTTGGACGGTTTGGTGGTGCCGGCCGGGAAGCCGAGGACGTCGAGGGCCCAGGCGCGTGGATCGGCGAGCGATCGCAGTGACGCCGTCTTCGAGCCGGCGAGGTGGGCGACGAACGCCGCACCGAGCGGACCACGCCACGACATCGATTTGAGAAGTACCGGCTCGAGGGCTTGGCGACCCACCCGATCCAGACGCTCGAGCGCGTAGATGGCTCCGAGGACTTGCTGCATCGGACTTCCGTTGGTGTCGAACTCGAACTCGACTTCGTCGCCGTGGCCGACCACCCGATGGCGACTGCACGCGAGTCCGTGCCGATCGACCTGATACCGATGACGGAGTCGGGGCTGTGCGATGCGCTCCCCCCGTTGGATCTGCGCGATCAGCCGATGCGTGTCGGGAACGAGGTCGTCGTCGATTTCCGGCACGTGGCGCGCGATCACCGCACCGAGAAGGAGGCCGCCGAATCCAGGAGACGGATCGACCGGGAGCACCATGTGACCGAGCGAGATTCGGCGTGTTGGCGTGAGGGGGCGCGTATGCCAGACCTCGAGCTCGGCGAGCAGCACCGTCATGAGAGGTCGGTCATTCGGACGAATCGTCGAGTTCGACGTCGTCGTATTCGTCGAGGATGTCTTCGACGATCTCTTCGGCCGCGGTCGGCACGACGAGCGTGGTCTCCATCCAGCGATGAGTCACGCGCGCCGCTACGAGCTGTTCGGTGATCTCGCGGCGTTCGGCGATCGAGTAGTCGTCGAGTTCGTACTCGGTGACCTCGTCACCATCGCCGACTCCACCGGCGGTGGCGGTGGAGCCGATGCCGAGCTCCTTCTCGAGCCGCTCGAAGATTCGGTCGACCACGTCCTCGAACTCTTCGGAGACCACCAACTCGCTCTCGACCCAGGCGTGGGCGATGTCGGCGTTGGCGAGAAGTGCGGTGAGTTCGGCCTGCTGATCGGACGACCACGACGACAAGTCGTAGAAGACATTCGGCGCGTCGGGGTCGAGCGGATTCCAGTCGGTCACGGAGGTGACGCTACCCGCGTTCACGCAGAGTGGCGAACCAGGAAAACTTCGGTGCGGCGATACTCGTCACGACGATTGGCGGCATCGCGGAAGCCATGACCTTCGCCCACGTACTCCACCAGTTCGGCACGACCACCGGCTTCGTGAATCGCGCGCACGAGTGCGCGGCTCTGTTCGATCGGAACGACCGGATCGGCATCGCCGTGCAGAACGAGCAACGGCACCCGAGTCAACTCGGCGGCGAAGTGGAGCGGCGATCGCTCGCGGGACACTCGCTCGGTGGTCGCGTCGTCACCCACGAGTGTGCGGTTGTAATGCGCTTCGAAGCGGTGTGTGCCGCGATCGAGGGCGGCGATGTCAGTGACCGGATACAGCAGGACGGCGCCGGCAATCGGACGAATTCGTGCGATACCGAGCGCGGTGAGGCCTCCCGCCGACGAACCGAACGCGAAGACACGACGACCGTCGGCCACGTGATCGATCAGATCGGCGACATCGTGGGCATCGACTTCACCCCATCGGCCTCGGAGCGCGGTCGTGAACTCGCGACCGTGGCCGGTACTGCCGCGATGATCGGGCACGAGGATGGACCAACCTCGATCGATCCAGTAGTTGAGTCGCGGCATGAACGTGACCTGCCATTGATCGGTCGGGCCGCCGTGGATCCAGCAGATGAGTGAACCGTTCGGACGTGGACTTTCGTAGAACCGAGCGAACAACTTCGTGCCATCGGCTGCCGTGGTCCGAATCAGTCGCGGCTCCACGAGCGACGATTCGTCGGTCCAATCGTGAGACGAGCCGACGGCGAGAGTGCGGCGCGTCCACTCGGATGCCGACGTGTCGTACGCGACGATCTGGGTCGGGGTCTTACCTCCGGTGCGCAGCGCGACGAGATGATGTCCACGCCACGACAGTTGGCCGTGCACAGCCTTGGCGTGCTCGACGATCGCGCCGGTGCCGATGTCGAACGTGCACAGTCGACCGAATCCGTCCTCGTTGCGCGCGAAGGCGATCCGGTTCCCGTCGGGGCTCCAGCACCACGAGCGCTGTCGTTCACCCCACGACGGTCCGCCGTGTTCGTGAGCCTCGCTCACGCGACGTCCGTTCGAGACGACCACGTTGAGCCAGCCGGATGCATCGTCGAGCCAGGCAAGCATGTCGCCCTCGGGTGACGGACGAGGCTGTTGCACCTGCCGGTCGGGGGCATCGGCGAGCACGCCGTCGGCGGTGACGAGCGCACTGCGATCCCAGGGCATGTGCGGAGGATTCCACGCGTGCCACAGCGGACGCCCGCGCCACCACACGGGATCGATCACGAACTCATGCGCACCATGGTCGGCCCGTCGCGTTCGACCGGAAGCGACGTCGAGCACCCTGATCTCGCGTTGATCGACCACGAAGACGACGTAGGAGCCGTCTCCCGAGACCGCGGGCGACGACAAGGTCCGTCCGTCGGCGGGCAACAGAATGTCTCGACGACCGTCGAGACCGATTCGCACCAAGTCGCCCCCGCGATCGATCACGACGATCCCGCTGCCATCGGGCCACCAATCGAGCACTCCCCCGCCGAGGGCCCGACCGGAGCGCACTGGTTCGCTCGAGATCACCCGCTCGGGTCCGCCTTCCACCGGAACGAGGACGACATCGGAACGCGAGCCGGTCGGCGACGACGTGGTGGAGACGAAAGCGACCGTTCGACCGTCCGGCGAGACGCGCGGCTCGGTGAGTTCACGCCCGGCCAGACAGGCCTCGAGGCTCAATCGACCGGGCACGAGCCCAGCGTACGTGCCACTTCGGCACACACCATGAGCCGACGAGGCCGAGGACTACCGTTGACGCCATGCCCGAACAGCCGTCCCGAAACCTGGCCATGGAACTCGTGCGCGTCACCGAGTCGGCCGCCCTCGCCGCCGCCCGTTGGGTGGGTCGCGGCGACAAGAACGGAGTCGACGGTGCCGCGGTGGACGCCATGCGGACCGTGCTCGCCACCGTCCCGATGGACGGCCTCGTCGTGATCGGCGAGGGCGAGAAGGACGAGGCGCCGATGCTGTTCAACGGCGAGATCGTGGGCGACGGATCGAGCACGCG
>CAYNKE010000133.1:0-4748 GCA_964397715.1 uncultured Bifidobacterium sp.
TGTGGCGCCGGACAGGCGACAACGATCGGGACGACGATCACGACGACGGCGACGACTTCGGCGAACTGCGCTTCTCCGATGACGAGCCCTCGCAGCCGGCGATTCGTTTCGGCGAGAGCGACACCGGTCCGCTTCCGCACTGGACCCAGCCGCCCACCGGCGAAGTTCCCAAATTGTTCGGCGACGAGCGCACCGGATCGGCACCGCGTCCGCGACCCGATACGTCGTCGTCAACATCGTCGTCTTCGTCTTCGTCGAGTGACGACGACGTCGACGTGTGGGGCTCGTATTCGGGTTCGGCCCCTCGGCCGATTCCTGATCGTCTCGCTCCGTCGTCATCCGATACGAGTGGCAGTCGTCCGCGTGTTCGTCTCGGCGAGCCGAGTGGCGGCGTTCGTCGTGATCCGAGTGGAGGTGTGCGTCGCGAGCCCACCGGTCCGACACGTCGCGCCGACGATCCGACGGCATCAGGTCCGGTCGCTCGTCGCGGAGTCGACACCGCCGAAACCCGTCGCACGCCGCGACCCGCCGACGATTCAGCGAGTCGCGGTCGTCCGCGACCCGGTGCCGAGCGCGCACCTCGTCCGCGTCCGGCGTCGTCGCGACCGCGATCGACCGGCTCGTCGTCGGCGCGCGGAACCGGGGGGCGCGACATGCCGACCGCCGTCGCTGTCGGCCTCCTGATCGCCGCGGCCTTCATTGGCGCTCTGCTCTGGAAGCCGATCGCGGTGCTCGCGATCGTCGTCCTCGTCTGTGGTCTGGCCGCCGTCGAATTCTTCGACAAGGTCACCGAGCGCGGTTATCACCCGGCCACGGTCGTCGGAATCGCCGCCGCCGTCGGCTCGCCGCTCGCCGCCTACTGGGTCGGCGAGGGTGCGCTACCGCTCGTCCTCGTTCTGGCCCTCATGGCGTCGGGTGTCACCTTCGTCGGCGCCGATGGTGTGTCGTCGAGTCCGATGCCGAACATGGCGATCACGTCACTGGGCATCGTCTGGATCGGCCTCATGGGTTCGTACGCGGCGTTGCTCGCCGGCGTCTCGAACGTGCCCGGGCTCGGCAATGTGGGCACCGACACCTTGTTCATCCTCGCGTGTGGTGTGGTGGCCAACGACGTCGGCGCGCTCTTCGTCGGCTCGGCGGCTGGACGAACACCGTTGCGCCAGTGGATCAGCCCGAACAAGACCCTCGAGGGTTTCCTCGGCGGCGGTTTGGCCACCATCGTCGTCGTGTGGATCGTGAGTCTGCAGAGCGACACCTGGAACAACGTCGGTGAGGCTCTGCTCCTCGGCATCGTCATCGCGTTGCTCGCGCCGCTCGGCGATCTCGTCGAGAGCATGTTCAAGCGCAACCTCGACATCAAGGACTTCGGCACCGTGGTCCGCGGCCACGGGGGAGTCCTCGATCGGTTCGACGGCTTCCTGTTCGTGTTGCCGGCTGCCTACTACCTGCTCCAGGTCCTCGAGCCCTTCGCGTCCTGACGAAGCCGTTGTCACCACGGCGTCACCGCGGGCGACGGAGCATCCGAGCGCCGCTGGTGCGAGAATGACGGGGTCGTGAGCACCATCAAGGTCGCCATCGCCGGTTCGTCCGGCTCGATCGGAACGCAGACCCTCGACGTCGTGCGCGCCGAGCGCGAGCGATTCGAAGTCGTCGGCCTCGGAGTGTCGTCGTCGATCGATGTGCTCATCGAGCAGGCTCGTGAGTTCCGACCCAAAGTCGTCGCGGTGGCCGACGCGAGTCGTCGTCGGGAAGTGGCCGCTGCTCTTCCGTTCGCCACGGTGGTGGACGACTTCGCCCACCTGGTCGACGATGCCGACGTGGTCGTGAACGCGGTCGTCGGCTTCGCCGGACTGCCCGTCACGTTGCGCACGCTCGCGAGGGGGCGTCGCCTGGCCCTGGCCAACAAGGAGTCGCTCATCGCCGCCGGACCGGTGGTTCAGCCGCTGCGCTCGACTCCTGGGGCCGAACTCGTTCCGGTCGACAGCGAGCACTGCGCGGTGCACCAGTGCCTGCGCTCCACCGTTCGTCCGGGCGTGGAGGCCTCGCGGATCGTCCTGACGGCGAGTGGCGGTCCGTTCCGCGGCAAGAGTGCGGCCGAACTCGCCGACGTGACGGTCGAACAAGCGCTCGCCCACCCGACGTGGAGCATGGGTCCGAAGATCACGATCGACTCGTCGACGCTCATGAACAAAGGACTCGAAGTGATCGAGGCCCACGAATTGTTCGGTGTCTCGTACGACCGGATCGAGGTCGTCGTGCATCCGCAGTCGGTCGTGCATTCGATGGTCGAGTTCACCGACGGTTGCACGATGGCGCAATTGAGCCTGCCCGACATGCGCTTGCCCATCGGTTACGCGCTCGCGTACCCCGAGCGCATCGGCACTCCCTACGGCCGAATCGATTGGGCGCACCTGTCGCGCCTCGACTTCGCGCCACCCGACGTCGCGACGTTCCGCTGTCTGGCTCTGGCGTACTCGGCCGGTCGGGCCGGCGGAACCGCACCGGCCTTCTTGTCGGCGGCGAACGAAGTCGCCGTCGAGGCCTTCCTGGCCGGTCGCCTGCGTTGGCCCGATATCGCCGCGGTGATCGAACGGTCCCTCGATGCTCATCAGGCGTCGCCCGGTTCGATCTCGAGCGACGACGTCATCGCCGCCGATGCCGCGGGCCGACGTGCGGCGAGCGCGATCGTGGGTTCGCGATGACGCTCTACCGCCAGTTCCGCGACGAGATGATGGCTGGCGGCGCGACCGAAGAGAGGCCCGATCAGTCCGGTGGCGGCACTCGTACCGCGTGGGTGTCGGGTGCCGTGATTCTGGGTCTGCTCGTGTGGCTGGGCGTGAGCAATCCGTGGAGTCTGCTGTTGGTGGCGGGTCTGCTGATCTCGATCTTCCTGCACGAAGTCGGACACTTCGTGACCGCCGGCTGGGCGGGAATGAAGCGCACGCAGTTCTTCATGGGATTCGGCCCGCGACTCTGGAGCGTTCACCGCAATGGTGTCGAGTACGGCGTACGTGCGCTGCCGCTCGGCGCTTTCGTGCGGATCGTGGGCATGAACAACCTCGATCCGGTCGAACCAGGCGACGAATCGGTGGCGTACACCGCCAAGCCCTACCGCTGGCGCATGCTCGTGATCACCGCGGGGTCGATCATGCACTTCATCATCGCGATCCTTCTCCTGGTTTTCACCTACACCGTGGGCGGACGCTTTCAGGCCACCGACGACACCGTGGTCACGGGTGTCGCTGAATCGTCGCCGGCCGCGGTCGCGGGTCTTCGCGAAGGTGACGTCATCACTCGGGTCGACGATGTGATCGTCAGCGAGCCGGGTGATCTGCGCAACTACGTGCGGTCACGCTCGGCGGGCGACACGGTGAACGTGTTCTGGACGACCGATGGTGTCGAGAAGTCGGCTGAGATCACGTTGGCGACGGTCGACACCACGAGCGCTCCCGGTACCGACGACTCCGCGCGCCCGGGTTTTCTCGGGGTCGGGACCGACAACTACGCGCGTGAGCGACTGTCCGTGCCGTCGGCACTCGGCCATGTGACCGGCGATCTCGTCGAGACGGTCGGTGCGACCTTCGAGGGCATTGCGACCGTCGCGAACCCCTGGAATCAGTGGGATCAGCTCACCAACGAGGATGCCGATCCGACCAAGCGTCCGACGACCGTGGTGGGCATCACGATGGTGGCGGGCGACATTGGCGAGAGTTTCGGCTTCTTCGCGGTCCTCGAGATCCTCGCGTCGGTGAACGTGTTCGTGGGCCTGTTCAACCTGCTTCCGCTGTTGCCGTTCGACGGTGGTCACGCCGCGATCGCGACGTACGAGCGCATTCGGTCGCGGCGCGGCCGGCCGTATCGAGCCGACGTCGAGAAGATGTGGCCGCTCACCGTCGCGGTGGTCACGTTGATGCTGTTCTTGACGTTCACCGGCCTCTATCTCGACATCACCCGACCCTTCTGAGACACTGAATCGAAACGTTGAGACCACCCATGAACGCTCCCCGCTATCCCCGTCGTCCGACTCGACAGATCCACGTCGGCAAAGTCGCCGTCGGCGGCGACGCACCCATCACGGTCCAGTCGATGACCATCACGAAAACCGCCGATGTCGAGGGAACGCTGCAGCAGATCTACGCGTTGGCCGCCGCCGGATGCGACATCGTTCGGTGCACGTGCAACGAGATCGAAGCCGCCGAGGGGCTGGCGCAGATCGTCCCACGGTCTCCGATCCCGATCGTCGCCGACATCCACCACCAGTACAAGATGGCGCTGGCGGCGATGGAGGCCGGTGTTCACGGCCTGCGATTGAACCCGGGCAACATCCGCCGTCCCGAGCACATCAAGGCCGTCGCGTCCGAGGCGCGTGATCGCCAGATCCCCATCCGCATCGGAGTCAATGGCGGCTCGCTCGATCCGGAGCTCTACGACAAGTACGGCGGTCGAGTCACTCCGGAAGCGATGGTCGAGTCGGCTTTGCGCGAGATCGCGTACTTCCAGGAGGTCGACTTCGATCTCATCAAGATCTCGGTCAAGGCGTCCAACGTTCCGCTGATGGTGGAGGCGTATCGGCAACTGAGCGAAGTGACCGATCATCCGCTGCACGTCGGTGTGACCGAGGCCGGGCCGCCGCCGGCGGGTCTCGTGAAGGCCACGGCGGGAATTTCGACCCTGTTGCTCGAAGGAATCGGCGACACGATTCGCTACAGCCTCACCGCCGATCCGGTGGAAGAGGCTCGTGCCGGCCG
>CAYNKE010000134.1:0-4741 GCA_964397715.1 uncultured Bifidobacterium sp.
TCGACGATCATGCCCGGTGAGAGTTCATCCACCATGTTCGTCTTCGTCACGCATCAGAATCGAACAACCCAGGCTCCGATGCGAGACATTCCTTTCGGTCGATTCTGGCCTTGCACTTGATCATCGTTTGCGCCAGCGTGCCAGCCGCGGTACTTGCCGTCGGGCCATCCAGCGGAACAATCGGCCGCTTCCGTTGTCGATCAACGCGCGATCCACGATCTCGATCATCTCCGTGAGCGTGCAATCGGGATCGACGAACCTTCCGTCGGTGTAACAGAGCGAGCACCACTCGTCGTTCTTGCTACCGTCCCGCTCGGTTCCGCGACAATCACCCGACTGCTTCGTGATCAGCGGCATTCCGCAACTCTGACATTGATGGCTCACAGGTTGACCATACGACTCCACTGCGTTGCAGTTGTGCCGACCACGGTGCATGAGGACACCTGTCACCCACGCAATGCGCGCATGGCTTCCTCGGGCTTCGCGGCGTTGATTCCGTCGGCCCCGATATCGAGTAGTTCTCGATACAACTCGTAACTCTCGCCGCCGTTGGGCCACACCCAAGTGACGAGCCCGGCGGCCTTCGCCGCCGTGACATATGCGGGCGTGAAAACCTCCAACCCCTCGTACACCGGAGGCACTTGCATGATCCGAGCCCAGTCGGGCGGAGCCACTCCACCGAGTACGAACTGCGTGGATACATCGAGACCGGGCGTCATGGCGACAGTCGGCGCGATCTCATGAAAGTGGGTCACGACTTCGTCGTCGAACGATGTGACAACGGCTCGATCGAGTGCGTCGTACTCAGCGAGAATCCGAGCCAACTCATCGGCCGCCGCGAACGCCTCGGGTGCCTTACCCTTGATCTCGATGTTCAGAATCCAACCGGGGAAGGTCTGCAGAACCGTTTCGAATGATGTGATCGCGAAATCCTCGGCGGTGAAACCATCAGGTGGTGACGTCTCTCCGGTACGAACACCTCGCCATACGTAAGCGTTCTCCGGCTGATCAGTGCAGGTGCAGGTTTCGGTGAACCAGTACGCGTTGTCGAGAGCGTGCAACTCGTCAAAGGTCGACTCGGTCACGATCAGGTTCCGATCTGCCGTCCGACCGGTGTCCGAGTCGTGGTGCACGACGAGAACTCCGTCAGCGGTCAGCCAGAGATCGAAGTCGAGTACGTCCACACCCAGTCGAGCCGACGAGATGTAGCCGTACATCGAACTATGAGGATGTGACTCTTCACCGCTCGCATGAGCGAGAACGATGGGGCGACCGAGGTTGAGCAGATCGGTGACTGTCGAGACAGGAGACGATGGAATTTCTCGCGATTGGTTGTCCGCGGCATCGACGATCGTCGTCGTCGATTCGTCCGATGATGATGCGATGGACTCGACCGACGATGTCTCGACGGACTGCGGGTCAGCACTTGAGCCACACGCAACCAACGTGGAAGCAACAACAACTGGAAGCAGACCACGAGCTCTCATCGATCCTCCTCGGGCACCACGTTCGCACCCATTTCTCTCGCATCAAGATTGCCACTTCGTGAGCACACTCAGACTGTTACTCTCACGAACATGCCGGGCAAAGGACCGTGGACGTTCCTCAGCAATTACGCCCACGTGCTCGTGTGTCTGGCTCTCGATCCCGACGCTCGACTTCGCGAAGTCGCCGACCGGGTGGGCATCACCGAGCGACGAGTCAACGGCATCCTCGCCGACCTCGAAAAGGCCGGCATCATCACCGTCACCAAAGTGGGTCGTCGCAACTCGTACACGATTGATCGCACAGCTCTGCTACGTCACCCCCTCGAGTCGCACAAGACGGTTGGAGACCTGCTCAGAGGCACCACCTAGATATTGCGTGTAACTCGTTTCCTGTAATGAGCAACAGGTAGTCTCGCCGGAATGTCCGTCGGCGAACTCGTCACCAACAACCTCACGTCGCCGGCTGTTCTCGCCTTCGCCCTCGGTGCCCTCGCCGTTGCCTTCCGGGGCAGCCTCCGACTTCCCGAGCAGGTCACCGGACTCCTCTCCACGTATCTGCTGTTGGCAATCGGCGTGAAGGGTGGCCTGCGGCTGCAAGAGGCCGACTTCGGCGACATGTGGGGACCCATCATCGCCACGCTCGCCATCGGATGCGTGACGCCCATGGTCACCTTCGCTGCGGCCCGCCGGTTGGTCGGATTGTCGGTCGTCGACTCCGCATCCTTGGCCGCACACTTCGGTTCGGTGTCGGCCGTGACGTTCACAGCCGCCGAAGGCTTCGCCCGATCAGCCGGAACCTTGAACGAGGGATTCCTACCGGCTCTCGTGGCCATCCTCGAAGTACCCGGCATCGTGATCGCACTCGTGATCGCCAACCGGAAACTCGGTGGTTCCGACATCAAGTCGGCAATGCACGAAGTGCTCACCGGAAAGAGCATCTTGTTGCTCATCGGTGGTTTGGTCATCGGCGCCATCGCTTCCGACTCGGGTCAAGCCGCCGTCGAGCCGTTCTTCATCGCGCTGTTCCCCGGGGTCTTGTGCCTCTTCCTCCTCGACCTCGGTTCGCTGGCCGCCGAGCGATTCGAGTTCGTACGTCGGGCCGGTTTTCGTTTCATCGTGCTGGCCCTCGTACTGCCGGTGGTGTTCGGAACGTTCGGTGTCGCGGCTGGCACCGTGGCTGGACTCTCGGAAGGCGGTGCGATGGTTCTCGGTGCCATGGCCGCCAGTGCGTCGTACATCGCCGCGCCCGCTGCTGTTCGCGTCGCACTCCCCGAAGCCGATCTCGGCGTGAGCCTGGGAGCCGCCATCGGCGTCACGTTCCCGTTCAACCTCGTGGTGGGCATACCTTTGTACTCCGAGATCGCCGGTTTGTTGAGTTGATCACGCACTGACGTCAGGTCGTCGATGCCGCTCGCTACGGTCCGCGCGTGTCGAGTAGCAACGACCTCATCACCGTCGATCAACTGACGAAGTTCTACGGACACCACCGGGGTGTCGAGAGCGTCACGTTCACGGTGTCGGCGGGCGAGGTTCTCGGATTCCTCGGTCCGAACGGATCGGGCAAGACGACCGTCATTCGTACCCTTATGGGCCTGATCCGTGCGACGAGCGGCGACGTTCGACTCTTCGGTCGGCCGGCCACCTCCGACCCTCTACTACGCGAGCGCGTCGGATACGTGCCGGGAAGACTCGAGTTACTGCCGCGAATGTCGGTTCGTCGCTATTTGGAACACCTGGCTGCATTGCGTCGGCGCGATCTCTCCACAGCCATTCACTCGCTCGCGGAGCGCTTCACCCTCGACCTCGACGCCACCATCTCGAGCCTCTCGAAAGGCAACAAACAAAAGGTCGGGGTGATTCAGGCCGTCATGCACGATCCGCAGGTGTTGATTCTCGACGAGCCGACTTCGGGCCTCGATCCCATCGGACAGCGGCAGTTCGACGATCTCGTGAACGAGATGCGGGAGCGCGGCACTGCTGTGCTGCTGTCATCGCACGTGATGTCGGAAGTCGAGGCCATAGCCGACCGCATCGCCATTCTCGACCATGGACGGCTCGCTCTCGTGGCGTCGATGCCTCAATTGCGTGAACGTATCGAACGATCTCTCGACTTCGAATTCAACCTGCCGGTCGACGCATCGGAGTTCTCGTCCGTTCCGGGAGTCACGTCGGTACGGGCCGACGACAACCACCTGATCTGTTCGGTAGCAGGATCGGAACGGCCTGCACTGGCCAGGGCGGTGGAACTCGGTGTGCGTACGGTGACGTCGCAGGAGCCCACTCTGGAGGAGATCTTCATCGCCGTCACTCGAGGTGAACGCGTTGTTTGAAGCACTCGTTCAGCGCTCGATCGTCGAGCGATTACGCGGAATCATCGGGTGGATCGGTGGCATCGTCACCATCGTCACGGTGCAGATGTCGGTGTATCCGACAGTCCGCGATTCCACCGCCGACTGGGAGCAAGCCACCGAATCATTCCCCGAGGCGTTCCGCGAGATCTTCCGCATGGAGGACTACACCACGCCAGCCGGCTACCTGTCGACCGAACTCATGACGTTCGTGATCCCACTCATTTTCATCGGTCTCGGCGCAGGTTGGGGTGCTCGGCTCACCACGGAAGACGAGGAGGGCCGAACCGCCGACATCATCCTCGGTCTGCCGATCAGCCGTTACGACTACTTCGCCGCGCGTCTCGTATCACTGATGACTGTTCTCGCCACGGCCGCGCTCTTCTTCGCGATCTCTCTCGTCGTGGGGTCGAGCCTTCTCGACATGGACGTGTCGATCATGCGACTGGTTTCGGCCGGCGTCGTCGTTCTTCTCCTGGGTTTGATCGGTGGAGGGCTGGCCGCGGCGATCGGGGCCGCCACGGGACGACGAGCCATCGCTCTCGGGGTCTCGTTGTCGATTCTCATCGGTGCGTTCGTGGCCTACAGCCTGGCTCCCTTGGTGTCACTCTTCGATCACGTCGGTGCCGTCAATCCGTGGGAATGGACACTTGGAACACAGCCCGTCACATCGGGTCTCGATCTCGGGAAGACCATCGTGTCGATCGTGCTGGCGGGTGTCCTCTTCGGAATCGCGAGTCGGCTGTTCGCCTCCCGCGACATCACCAACTGAATCCCTGCTCATGGGCAAAAATCCAGTACCTTCGTCACCGTGACTTCGCCCCGTCAGCTGCGCATTCGCTTGGTTGCGCTCTGCTTCCTGATGATGTTCGTCGAGTTGGCTCTCATTCGCTGGCTCGGGGGCAA
>CAYNKE010000135.1:0-4634 GCA_964397715.1 uncultured Bifidobacterium sp.
CCGATGGCCGAGTACGGCCCGATGAAGCTGTCGGTGATCATCGCGTTCGCGCCGATCACGAGCGGCCCCCGCAGGGTGGAGTTGCGAACCACCGCGCCGGCCTCCACCACCACGCGTCCATCGATCGATGACGACGAATCGACATCACCATCGATCCGCGGGTCGATCACGTCGAGCAACAGCCGATTGGCCTCGAGAAGCGGCGTGAGCTTCCCGGTGTCGATCCACCAGCCGGTGAGCAGTTCGCAGCGCACGCGATGGCCTTGATCGACGAGCCACTGAATCGCGTCGGTGATCTCGAGTTCGCCGCGACCCGACGGCTTGATCTCGCGCACCGCGGTGTTGATCGTGCGATCGAAGAGATACACACCGACGAGCGCGAGGTCGGTGGGCGGGTCGGCGGGCTTCTCGACGAGGTGAACGACGTTGCCGTTCGCGTCGAGTTCGGCGATTCCGAAACGGTGCGGATCGGGAACCTGCTTGAGGAGGATCTGCGCGGTCGGCGGTTCGGCCGACGCACGAGCCGCCTCGAACGCCCGCACGAACGCCCCGAGGTCCTGCTCGAGAAGGTTGTCACCGAGATACATCACGAAGTCGTCGTCGGCCAGGAAGTCGCGCGCGATGAGCACGCAGTGCGCGAGGCCGAGCGGCGCGTCCTGCGGAATGAACGTGATCTGCGCACCCCATTGGCTGCCGTCACCGAGGGCGGCCATCACTTCGGCCCGCGTGTCACCGACGATCACACCGATCTCGGTGATCCCCGCCGCGACCATGGCCTCGATCCCGTAGAACAGGATCGGCTTGTTGGCCACCGGCACGAGTTGCTTGGCGCTCGTGTGGGTGATCGGCCGCAGCCGCGTCCCGGCGCCGCCGGCGAGAATGAGGGCTTTCATGGGCGAGTGACCGGATGGCCGGCCCCGTCATTCTGCCAGGGCGGATCGGCTCGTTCGGGCTATTCGGAAGGGGTGGGAGGCTCGCCCGAGCCGGCGAAGTAGCCCAGAATCACCGACGCATCCGACCCGAGAACGAGAACGTCCTTCCCGCTGATTCGGGTCGGCTCGACGGGGAGCGCGTAGCGAAGCAGACCTCCCGACGCCAGCGGCCGTAGATAGTCGATCGACTCCACGAGGTCGGTGCCGGGATCGACGCGTAACGACGCCACTGCGGCATTGATGAGATCGCTGGCCCGCAACGGGTTGGCGGTCATCTGCTGCTGAGCCTTCGACACCGCCGCCTGCACGAAGGTCTGCTGACGTTCGATGCGGCCGAGGTCGGCGCGTCCGTCCACTTTCCAATCGTCCACCTGGAACGTCTCGAAGTAGCGACTCCGCGCGTAGGCGAGCGACTGGAACGGATCGAGCGTGTAGCAACCGGGAACCGGAACCCACAAGCCAGTGTGGATGTCACGGGTCGGCGCATCGAAGCAGATGTCGACGCCACCGAGCGCGCCCACGATCGCTTTGAACGAGTTGAAGTCGACCTCGATGTAGTGGTTGATCGGGATCCCGAGAACTTGCTGGACCGTCTGCACCAACACGTCGGCGCCGTGCGTGTACGCGGTGTTGACGCGGTTCTCACCGTAACCAGGAACGTTCACCCAGAGATCGCGCGGGATCGACATGATCGAGGCGGTGTCACGCTCGTTGTCGACGTGAAGCACCATCATCGTGTCGCTTCGTCGGCCCCCGGTGTCCTCGGCCGCCCCGATTCCGCCGTAGTCGGGGCTGTTCGGGTCGGCCCCTTCGCGGGTGTCACTCCCGACGAGCAGGTAATTGACGAACGGCCCTCCCGAATCGGCCATGACGTCGGACAACTCGGTCACCCGCTCGACACTCGACTCCTGCTGACGAGTTGCCGCCAACAGCCCGAGCGACGACGCGAGTGCGAACACGACCACCAGAACGAGAGAACCGAGACCCATCCAGCGACGACGAGGTCGCGGGGCTCGTTCGGTCATGAGCCGAAGTTAGTTGTCCTCACGTGGACGACGTCGCCAACCGAGAACCGGTGTGTCACACCGCATCGATCGAGGACCACGAGTCGTCCGTCGCTCTCGATGTCGAGCGCGCGACCCTCCACGGTCTCGTCGCCCGGCAGGTGCACGACCACCTCGCGTCGCAACGTGCCGAGGCGTTTGCGGTACGCCTCGTGCAGTTGACCCGGTGACATCGCCGCGAACCGATCGAGCGCGTGGAGAAACGCGCGCAGGACGTCGTCGACCGAGAGCACTCGTCCGGCCAGGGCCGACAGAGACGTCGCTCCCTCGGGAGCCCAATTGACGTTGAAGCCGAGACCCACCACCACGAACGACGGTCGGTCGCCGGCGAACGGTCCGGCGGTGGCCAGGATTCCGGCCAACTTCTCCTGTCCATCGGGGCCGAGCAGATCGTTCGGCCACTTGATGACCGGAGCCACCCCAATGGTCGTGACCGCGGCGTTGGCCGCGGCCAGAGCCACGGCGTGCACCAGTTCGTGAGGGTTGGCCGGAACCGAGCGGAACAGCAGGCTCACCAGCAGGTTTGTCCCCGCGGGCGCGTCCCAGCGGCGGTCGAGTCGGCCCTTCCCGGCCGTTTGATGGGCCGTCACCAGAGCCGTGCGATCAGGAGCCCCGGCCCGCCCCAGGTCGAAGAGATCGTCGTTGGTGCTGCCGGTTTCGGTCACGCGCTGGACCGTCCAGGAGCCCACGGTCTCGTTTGGTGTGACTGACGGGCGGTCCATGCACCAACATTGTCACTCGTGCCCCCCAAAGTGACCCCCAAACCGCTGACGAAAATCCTGATCGCCAACCGTGGCGAGATCGCGGTGCGGGTGATTCGCGCCGCCCGGGAGATGGGGATCGCCACGGTGGCCGTCTACTCCGAACTCGACCGCAACGCGTTGCACGTTCGCCTGGCCGACGAGGCCTACGCCCTGGGTGGCCAGACGGCCGCCGAGAGCTACCTCAACACCGAGGCCATTCTCGACGCCATCCGCAAGAGCGGAGCCGATGGCGTGCACCCCGGTTACGGCTTCTTCTCCGAGAACGCCGACTTCGCCGATGCCATCAACGCGATGGGTGTCGCGTTCATCGGCCCTCCCGGCGACGCGATTCGCGAAATGGGTGACAAGGTCTCCAGCCGCAAGGCGGCCCTCCGCGGTGGCGCCCCGATCGTTCCGGGCACCACCGAATTCGTCACCACCGCCGCCGAGATCACGAAGTTCGGCGAGGAGTTCGGTTGGCCGATCGCCATCAAGGCCGCGTTCGGCGGCGGCGGTCGCGGCATGAAGGTCGTGCGCAGTGCCGCCGAAGTGCAAGACGCGATGGACAGCGCACAGCGCGAGGCCAAGGCGTTCTTCGGACGCGACGAGATCTACGTCGAGAAGTACCTCACCTGGCCGCGCCACGTGGAAGTGCAGTTGGTGGGCGACATGCACGGCAACTACGTGTGGGTGTCCACACGCGACTGCTCGGCCCAGCGTCGTCACCAGAAGCTGGTCGAAGAGGCTCCGGCACCCGCACTCCCCGACGGCGTGGAAGACGCCATGGGTGAGGCCGCCGTGAAGGCCGCCAAAGCCGTCGGCTACTTCAACGCCGGAACCGTCGAATTCATCTATCAGGACGGCGAATTCTTCTTCCTCGAGATGAACACGCGTCTGCAAGTAGAGCACCCGGTGAGCGAAGTCATCACCGGCATCGACCTCGTCGAGTGGCAGATCCGCGTGGCGAGTGGCGAGAAATTGCCCATGACGCAGAAAGAAGTCACCGCGCGTCGCAACGGCCACGGCATCGAGATCCGTATCAACGCCGAGAACCCGGCCGGTGGCAAGTTCCTTCCCTCCCCCGGCAAGATCACCAAGCTCGTCGCATCCGACGGATTCGGTGTGCGCTTCGACTCGGGTTACGAGTCGGGTGACGAGATCAGCCAGTACTACGACAACCTCGTCGGCAAGCTCATCGTGTGGGGCAAGGATCGGCCCACCGCGATCGCGCGCACCATTCGCGCGCTCGAAGAGATGGTCGTCGAAGGTGTGGCCACCACCATTCCGGCCGACATCGCGATCCTGCGTCACCCCGACTTCGCGGCCGTCACGCACTCCACCAAGTGGGTCGAAGAGACGCTCGACTTGTCGGGCGTGGAAGCACCCAAGCCCGCCGGTGGTGGCGATGACGCCGAGCCGCTCGTGCGTCGCAACACCACGGTCGAGGTGAACGGCAAGCGTTTCGACGTGGCCATGTGGGTTCCCGAGCAGACCGTCGTCGCCGTGGCCGCGGGCGGAGCCAAGGCCGCGGCCAAGAAGCCGGCCCGTGCATCGGGTTCCGGCGGCGGAGCCGGTGGCGGTTCGGGCGAAGTGGCCGCACCGATGCAGGGCACCATCGTGAAGGTGTTGGTGGAAGTCGGCGCGACGGTGGAAGCCGGTCAGGCCGTGGTGGTTCTGGAAGCCATGAAGATGGAGAACCAGATTCAGGCCGAGAAGTCGGGCACCGTGAAGGAAGTCCGCTGCAAGGCTGGCGACACCGTCGGCGGCGGCGACGTGCTCGTCGTCATCGCCTGACGATTCGTTCGATCAGTCGCGGCGCACGACGATGGTGCCCGCGGCTGCGTCGTGGAGACCCTGGCGGAACGGGTGGAAGAACGCCCGCACGTAGACCGCGA
>CAYNKE010000136.1:0-3057 GCA_964397715.1 uncultured Bifidobacterium sp.
AACACGGTGTGAACGGGTTCCACTGGCACACCCTCGAGCAGTTGGCCGAGTTCACCGACCTGCTCATGCGAGACGCGGGGAAGCGCCGCTCGATGTCCGAGGCAGCGGTCGCACGTGGCCGCGAATTCTCTCTCGAGCGATTTCGACAGCGTGTGACCGCCTTGGTGACCTGACGTTCTGGGCGAAAGAATGTGGGGATTCGGAAACATTCCGCCCTTCTGAACCGATCACCACTCTGATGCCGATCAACCTTCGCTCGTCGATTCGCGTGTTGTCGGTCGGGGCAGTCGTGCTCATGGCATCGACCGTTGGCAGCGGTGGTGTCAGCGCAGAGGAGAGCTTGGTCAACGATCCGGCACCGGCGGGCGCCCCCACATCCGATGGGTACATCGTCGAGCTCGAGCCACTCGTTCCCGAGGTGGGCTTCAACCCGGACGCGCCCGATGCCATCGACATCGCCATCGACACGGCGTCGGAATCGGTGGCGGCGGGAGTCGAAGCGAGCGGCGGCGAAGTGACTCATGAATACGTGACGGGTCCGTTCATCGCGGTCACCACCGACGATCCGGAGACGCTTCTCGATCAGCCGGGCGTGCTGGCGATTCGCCCTGACCAAGAGGTGTACCGATCGCTGGCCGTGAGCACCGATGTCGTCAACGCCACCGACGCAGATCTCGACGGGGCACTCAACGGTCAAGCCGCCGATGGGTCGGGCTACGCGGTGGCCATCATCGACGACGGCATCGATCGCACGCATCCGATGTTCATGAACGGCGCGACGAGTCGCGTTGTCCTCGAAGCCTGCTTCACCTCGGGTGAGTGCAACTACGGAAGCGGCAACGCCAATCAGCGCGAGGGAGTCGGAGCGGCCGCCCATCAGAGTTACGTGATGAATGGCGCCACGTACTGGGACTGGCACGGCACTCACGTCGCCGGAATCGCGGCAGGAAACTCTCGTGGGGGATCGACTCTCGCGCCCCGCGGTGTGGCCAAGAACGCTGACATCGTCGCGGTGCAGGTGTTCGGGTCGAGCGGATCGACAACGGGAAGCCGAATCGACGCCGGGTTGGAGTGGGTTCTCGCGAAGAAGAACGCCGGCACGCCCATCGCCGCCGTGAACTTGAGCCTCGGCGGTTCAACGCAATATGCCGGAACGTGCAATTCGGTCTCGCCGAGCACGAAGACGGTCATCGATGCGTTGAACGCCGCAGGCGTCGTGGTCGTGGTAGCGGCCGGAAACTCCGGATGGACGGCCGGAATGAGTTGGCCAGCCTGCCTTTCCAACGTGGTTCCGGTTGGCGCGACGAACGATTTCGACGTTGTCACGAGTTTTTCGAACGTCAGTGGGACCTTGGCCACGAATGGAGTTGTCGCTCCAGGTTTGGGTATCTGCTCGGCCGTGAATCGCCAGAAGCTCTCAGGCGGCTTCGGCTGTGCGAGTGGTACGTCGATGGCCGCACCTCACGTGGCCGGTGCGGCGGTCATCATGCGCCAAGCCAAACCGTCAGCATCGGTCGCCGAAATCATCGCCGCTTTACGGACGACCCCGACGTCGGTCAACGACACGCGGACTGGTGGGACGGTCACCGGGCTGCGACGACTCGATGTGAAGGCGGGCGTCGTGTCGTTGCTGCCCACGTCCGGTTCGGTCACCGGATCGGTGCTCGACACGACGAACGGCGGATCGGTGCCCCTCACCAAGCGGGAGATGGCCCTCTCCTTTTCTCCTCAGGGGGCGTTGAATGGTCGCTCGGCTTTCCAGTCGACGATCGTCACGTCCGAGTCGGGGACTTACGAGGTCACGGGTGTCACCGCCGGTGCCTGGCAGATCTCCTTCGCGTCGACCGGCTACTCATCGACGACGTCGGCGACCTTCAGCATCGCGGTGGGCTCCGCAACAACTGTTGACGCCAAGGTGTCGGCGCCCGTCGGTTCGGTGTCGGGGACCGTGAGCCAGCCAGTCACTCCCTACTCGACGGCCACGTTCCAGTTCGTCCCCAAAGCGGGCAATCAGTGGCCCGAAGTGATCAAGGTTGTCGACCCACTCGCGGTCAACGGTGCGTTCTCGATTACCGGGATCCGCACCGGCAGTTGGTCGATGGTGGTCTCGTCAGGCGACGCGGTGTCGGAGACGATCGACTTCACCGTCGTCGATGGCCAAACGGCGGCTGTCGGGGTCGTGGGCCTGGTCGCGCCGACTGGAACATTGGACGGCACGGTTACTCGTTCCCTCGACGCAGTGGCGGTGTCGACGTCGGCAGTGACGTTCGCCGGTTCGCCGGTTGGTCTCCCCTCCGGACGAGTGCCGTTCTCGACCTCGCTCACGCCGGGAGCCAACGGCTCCTATTCGCTGCCGAAACTTCGAGTCGGCCAGTGGTCGGTCACGACGTCGGCCAGCGGGTTCCAGACCTCGACGGCGTCGATGACCATCACCGCGAATGCGACGACCACTGTCAATTGGTCGCTGAGCTATCAGCCCGGTGGCTTCGGTGGGACGATGATCGACCCATCCGCATCGGTGTCGGCCGTGACTCCGTTCGCCGAACTCGTCGAGGGCACGGCCTTGCTCTCGATGACACCGCTCGGAGACGTCACGGGGCGAAGTGCGTTCACTCAGACGGTCAACTTGTCGTCAGCGGGAGGCGCGTACACGGTTCTCGGCGTCACCCCCGGACTCTGGAGCGTGGCGGCCACGGTGTTCGGCTACACGGCCTCGGCGGCCAAGACGGTGACGGTTCTGCCCGAGCAGACCTCGGTGGGGGTCGATTTCTCACTGACCAAACGAACAGCCGTGGCCGCGGTGACTCCGTCGTCGGGCTCGACCGCCGGTGGCGAGACCGTCACGATCACTGGCCTTCACTTCACGGGGGCGACGCGTGTGCTCTTCGGTGGGGTGGACGGCACCAACATCGCCGTGGCCGATGACGGCCGTTCACTGACGGTTCGGACTCCGGCGAAGGCGGCGGGTGCCGCGGCGGTGGCCGTGATGACCCCGCTCGGAACCTCGACCGATGTCGTCTCGTTTTCGTTCGCCACGCCTCCGTCGTCGGGTGGCGG
>CAYNKE010000136.1:3157-4610 GCA_964397715.1 uncultured Bifidobacterium sp.
GGTGCGCCGCCGGCGGGGAGTGCGTTGTTGACGCCGATCGTTCCGGGTGTGGTGCGGGCGTTGGTGGGTTTGGCTTTTGGTTCGGTTGTGGTGGATGTGTCGGGTTCGTCGGGGTCGGGTGCGGTGACGGTGACTCCGAAGGCGGGGTTGCCGCCGTCGGGGACGACGGGTGTGGTGTTGCCGGGTTATTGGTTGGAGATCACGTCGACGGCGGGTGGGTTCAGTTCGGCCGAGGTGTGTGCGCCGGTGCAGGTGGAGAACTTGTCGGCGTATGGGTTGGTGTTGTCGCAGTTGCATTTGTTCCATTGGGTCGATGGTGTGCGGACTGATGTGACGACGCGTGTCGACGAGGTGAATCAGCGGGTGTGTGGGACGGTGACGAGTTTTTCGCCGTTCGCGGTGGGGGCGTTGAAGACGTCTCGGGTGGCGGGTGCTGATCGGTACGAGACAGCGGTGTTGGTGTCGCAGTCGTCGTTCGAGCCTGGTGTTGGTGTGGTGTATGTGGTGACGGGGGAGAAGTTCCCCGACGCGGTGGCGGCGGGTTCGGTGGCGGGCCGGGAGAAGGGTCCGGTGTTGTTGACTCGCGCCGGTTCGTTGCCGTCGGTGACCCGTGACGAGTTGGTGCGTTTGAAGCCGGCTCGTGTGGTGGTGGTGGGTGGTACGGCGGCGGTGGCCGAGTCGGTGGTGCAGAGTGTTCGTGGCGCAGTCCCCGCTGCGGTCATCGAACGGATCGCCGGTGTCGATCGGTACGACACGGCGGCGAAGTTGTCGCAGCGGGTGTTCTCGACTGTGGGTCGCACCGTGTACGTGGGTTCGGGGTTGGGGTTCACCGAGATCTTGTCGGCGGCGGCCGCCGCGGGTCGTGACGGTGTGCCGTTGTTGTTGGTGCCGGGGACGTCGACGGTGTTGCCGTTGAGTGTTGCGGTCGAGATCGATCGGTTGAAGCCGTCCCGGGTGGTGGTGTTGGGTGGTGCGGACACCGTGAACGGGTCGTTGTTGTCGCAGATCCAGAAGGTTGCGGGGTCGGCGACGGTGGAGCGGGTGCTCGGGATCGACGCCTATGAGGTGGCAGCCAGTGTCGCGTCGACGTTCAAGCCGGGTGGAACGGTGTATGTCGCGACGGGGGCGGTTTTCGCTGATGGTTTGGCGGGCGGCGCGTTGGCGACGGTGAAGGGTTCACCGATCATGGTGGTTCCGCCCTCGGGTGTGTTGCCGGTGTCGGTGACGCGCACGATGGCGGCACTTCAACCATCGCGGATCGTGGTGCTGGGCGGGTCGGCCGCGATCGCGAACAACGTCGAGAACCAACTCGCCAACTACCTGCCGCAATAGGTGACGGCACGGGGAACCAGACCGGCGAACTTGCCGGGGTTTCGCCCCCATTCAGGTGAGGCCCGAATCAGATGAGGTACGGGTCGGGGCGGTCGGGGTCGAGGCCGTACTTCTCGATCGC
>CAYNKE010000137.1:0-1204 GCA_964397715.1 uncultured Bifidobacterium sp.
CCGCGGCCGACTGCCACACCTGGCCGATGTCGTCCATGATCACGTTGCCGATGGTTCGCTGAATGAGCCCGCCGATGATGAAGAGCGGAATCATCACGAGCATGCCGACGCGGATGGAGAACTTGTCGGCGAGCCAGCCGATCATGGGCAACACGAAGAGACCGGGAATCACCCACAGCGAAGCGACCGAGAAGCCGGTCGCACGGGCGCGCGGCGGGATCGCCAACGACAACCCGGAAAACACCGCGGGAGCGAGAATGGCGAGTGCCGCCGAGATCAGGCAGTTGATGGCGACCGCCACGACGATGTTCGGCGCGAGAGCGAAAGCCGCGGCGAGAACGGCCGCGGCGATGGAGACGTTGGCCCCGACCTTGGTGAGGCCCGACACGTTGTTCGCGTAGCGCTTCGCGATGAAGCGAGTCCCTACGATCAGACCCACCAATTGGAACGGCTCGGAAATCGCCGCGGCGATTCCGCGGGCCCGCTCGTCGAGGCCGAATTCCTGGTCGTACAACAACGAAGCGAGTGACACGAAGCCGATGAGTCCGGTCGCGAGGAACGGCAGGCTGTACCAGATGCGGCGCAGTGACTGCACCTTGTGGACCGTGCGCCAACTCTCGCTGAACGACGGTGCGATTTCTTCGGTCGCGGCGACTTCGTCGGACACTCCCATCGCCTTGCGCTCCCACTGGCCGCGAACCGGCTCGGTGAGGCGTAGTGCGAGGACTGCAAAGATCACGGTCGGGACCATGAACACGAAGAACGGCGTCCGCCAACCGAAGTAGTAAGCGAGCAAGCCCGCACTCAACGGCCCAACGAACGCACCGACCGCGTTGGCGGCGCGGTGCACCGAGAAGACCTTCGTGCGCGCTTCGATCGGGTAGTAGTCCGAGATCAGCGAGTTGTGGGTCGGGTCGATCACGGCCTTGCCCAGCGCCGATCCGCTTCGGGCGATCGTCAGCACGATGAGTCCGGTGGCCAGACCCGTGAGGCCCGAGAACATCGCCCACACCAGCGCGCCGATGACCGCGAGACGCGTGCGCTTGGACCGGTCGGCGATCTGAGCGATGGGCACCTGGAGCGCCAAAGCGGCAACGCTCGCCAAACCCACCAGTCCGAGGGTCGTTCCGAGATCGAGATCGAAGTGGTCGCGGATCTCCGGAAGCAGGATGCCGAAGGCCGCGCGATCGAGCTCGTCGACGGC
>CAYNKE010000137.1:1304-4581 GCA_964397715.1 uncultured Bifidobacterium sp.
AGGCCTCCGACGACCGATGCAGTGAAGACTTCGAGGCTCTTTCCGACTCCGTAGCTCGCCAGATCGAAACTGTGATTGAGATGAGCGAAGAGTCCACCGGCGACACCGGCCAGAGTTCCGGAGATGGTGAACGCGGTCAGTTTCAACTTGGTGGCCGACAGCGCGTAGGCCTGCGCACCCTTCTCGTTGTCGCGCAACGCGAGAATCGCTCGCCCGGTGCGGCTCCGGCGGATTCCGCGCACGGCCAGCATCGAGACCGCCAGAACCACGAGCGTGTACACGTAGAAGCGCGTCGGTGACTCGATGTCGACTCGACCGAAGAGCGGCGGGCGTTCGATACGCGTGCTGCCCGGAACCCACGAGAAGAAACGGTCGTTCAGCAACCACGAAATGACCGACATGGCGAACACCAACGTGGTGACCGCGAGGTAGAGACCCCGCAACCGGAGAGCCGGCAACCCGACGACGAACGCGGCCACCGCACCGACCGCGCCCCCGGCCAGCAGAGCGAGAGTCAGATCGACGTTCCATTCGAGGGTGAGTTTCGAGCTGACCGCCGCGCCGATCGCAACGAGAGCCACCTGACCGAGCGAGATCTGTCCGGCCCAACCGCTCAGGACCACGAGCGACAGGCCGATGATCGAGAAGATTGCGATCGCGGTGATCTTGATCACCTGATCGGAGCGCAACACCAACGGAATGATCACGAGACCGATCGGAACGAGTGCGAAGGTTCCGTAACGCATCAGGCGGACGAGCGGGAGGCGCGCCACCGCCGGATCGAGATCGCGCACTTCATCGGCCAACCGCCACGACGCCGTGGTGTCCTGATCGAGGCGCGTGGTGCCACGACGCTGCATGAGCAGCGCCGCCATCACGGCCGCCCCCACGAACGGGGCCACGAGGAGTGGGCTTTCGGCGTTCCAGGACACTCCGTACTCGAGGACACCGAGGGCCACGGCGGCCACCGCGATGGTGCCGAGGTTGCGCAGTCGTCCGATGACGAGCGCCGCTAACGCCAGAACGAGTGTGGAGATGCTCAACGCGTTGCCCAGCGGGACTCCGAGAATTCCGGCGCGCAGAAACAGAGCCAAGAACGACAGCAGCGCCGCGAGCATCCAGACGACGGTCGAGAGCCAACCGACCGGAATGCCGAGGAGTGACGCTCGCTCGCTGCGCTCGGCTGCCGCGCGCACCGCGGTCCCCACACGAGTACGGGTCAGGAAGAGTCCGACGACGACCATGGCCACCGGCGCGACGATCATCGCGATGAAGTCGTTGCCGTTGAGGATGAACGAGCCGATGGTGAGCTTCCAATCGACCGGCGGCGGGATGCGCTGCGAGGCCGCGCTCTCGTCCCAGAGCCGCGGAATGAGGATCGCGAAGACGGCGAGAAGTTGCGTGACTCCGATCGTCGCGACGGTCAGAACGAGTCGGGGCGATCGAGCGAACCGCCGAATGATCGCCAACTCGACCAATGCGCCGAGAACGACTGACGCCCCGAGACCGGCGGCCAGACCGAGAAGGTACGGCAGTCCCGAGAACACGATGATCCCCACCGACAACGCCGCCGGAATGAATCCGAGATCGGCTTGGGCGAAGTTCAGGACTCGATTCGCGCGGTACACGAGCGCCATGCCCACCGCGAGGAGCGCGGTGAGAAGCCCGATCACGACGCCGCGGATCCAGGCACCGAGCGGAACGCCGAAGAACACCAACTGCACGACCACGAGAACGAAGGCCGGCGTGAGGGGCGCGAGCGAACGACGCGCTGACGCGGCGCGATCGGCCCAACGGCTCATCGTGTCCCCCTCGTTTCCCCCAACGAGAGTTGTCTATCACACCAGCGTGTGGCCCTGATACGGTCGTCCCGATGGGCACCGTTCGACGACACGTCTTCGTCGAGCGATCGGCCGAGCAGGTGTGGTCACTCGTGGGTGATCCGGCTCGTTTGCACGAGTGGTTTCCCACCACCTCCACGGAAGTTGCTGGCAACAAGCGTTGGGTGTCGCTGGCCAGTGGTCTGAAGTTCGAAGAGGACATCGTGACTCTCGATCACGATCTCCGCCGGTTCCAGTACACGATCGTCAACAACCCGATCGTCAAGTCCCATCTCGGCACCGTCGACGTGATCCCCGACGGGGATCGTCGGTGCATCGTCGTTTACTCCACCGATGCCGACCCCGAGGTCATGGCTCTGATGATTGCCGGAGCCGCCGGCGACGGTCTCACTCGGCTCAAATCACTGATGGAGGCGTCCTGATGGGTCGCAAGATCCTGTTCATCACCACCGACCAGCAGCGCTTCGACTCGCTCGGCTGCAACGGCGGCACGGTGGCCCGCACACCCACCATCGATCGACTCGCAGCCGACGGGATCAACTTCACGCGCGCGCATCCGCAGAGTGTGGTGTGCATGCCCTCGCGATCCACCATGATCACCGGGCAGCACGTGGCCACCCACGGAGTCTGGATGAACGGCGTGCCGCTCCCCGACGAGGCACCCAGCATCGCCAGCACTCTGCACGACGCCGGCTACCGCACTGCACTCATCGGCAAGGCCCACTTCGAGCCGTTCCTCGATCCGTTCCTGCGATTCGTCGAGAACCAACTCGGCACATCGGGCGACTTCTCGCGCGAGGTGAACGGCCACCTTCATCGCGGTTTCGACCACATGGAATCGGCGTCGCACGGCGGAATGGGCAACTTCCACTACGCGCGCTGGCTCATGCAGAACCACCCCGAAGCGATCGGCATGTACTACCGAGTACTCGACATGACGCTGCAAGTGAACGCGAGCGGGGGCGGCGACACGGCCGGCCCGCAGGTTCACCACAACGCCATTCCGCGTGAGTGGTATCACACCGAGTGGGTGGCCGATCGCACGATCGCCTGGCTCGATTCGCTGAACGCGAACGACGACTGGTTCTGCTGGATGAGTTTCCCCGATCCGCATCATCCGTGGGACCCGCCGCAATCCGAACTGCATCGCGTGAACTGGCGCGATCTCGATCTGCCCGAGAACTACCCGGTCGATCGGGCCGAGCGCGAGGCGATCCTCGACGCCAAACCGCGTCACTGGCGCTTGTGGTACGAGGGCGAGTTCGTCTCCAACTACGAGGCGCCGGCCAGTTGGGTTCCGAAGACGCTCACCGACGATCAGGTGCGCGAGATCAACGCGCTCACACACATCGAGAACGAACTCATTGACGAGGCCATCGCGCGCGTGCTGCGCACTGTTGCGGCGCGCGGTTGGGCCGACGACGTCGACATCGTCT
>CAYNKE010000138.1:0-4555 GCA_964397715.1 uncultured Bifidobacterium sp.
GATCTGCGCGCCGATGCCGTACTCGCGGCTGTCGATGGGCAAGCCGAGTTCGGTGTTGGCGTCGACGGTGTCGAGTCCCTTGTCCTGCAGCGAGTAGGCGCGAATCTTGTGGCCGATCCCGATTCCACGACCCTCGTGTCCGCGCAGATAGACCACGACTCCGCGCCCGATCTCGCCGATGATGCTCATGGCCGAGTCGAGCTGCGGACCACAGTCGCAACGCCGGCTTCCGAACACGTCGCCGGTGAGGCACTCGGAGTGCACGCGTACGAGAACCGGGTCTCCGTCGTCGACCGCACCGATACTGAACGACAGGTGTTCGATGTCGTCGATCTGGCTGCGATAAGCGGTGCACGTGAAGACGCCCCACTCGGTCGGCACCTGGGCTTGTCCAATGCGCGTGACGAGCTTCTCGTGGCGGCGTCGATACTTGATCAACTCCGCGATGCTCGACAGCAGCAGTCCGTGCTCCTTGGCGAACTCGATGAGTTGCGGGAGGCGCGACATGGTGCCGTCCTCGTTGGTGATCTCGCAGATCACACCCGCCGGTTCGAGGCCGGCCATGCGCGCGAGGTCGACGGCGGCTTCGGTGTGGCCGGCGCGCTTCAACACGCCGCCTTCGCGGGCACGGAGCGGGAAGATGTGCCCGGGGCGGGCGAACGACGCGAAGCCTTCCTTCGGATCGGCCAGCGCTCGCAGAGTCGCAGCGCGATCGGCCGCCGAGATGCCGGTGGTCGTGCCCTCGATGAGATCGACCGACACCGTGAACGCCGTGCGATGACTCTCGGTGTTGTGCTCGACCATGAGCGGAAGGCGCAGGTCGTCGCAGCGCTCACCGGCGAGCGGCGCGACCACGACACCCGAGGTGTGCCGCACGATGAAGTTGATCTTCTCGGGTGTGGCGAACTGGGCGGCCATGATCAGGTCGCCTTCGTTCTCGCGGTCCTCGTCGTCGACCATGACGATCATCTCGCCGCGCCCGATCGCGGCGATCACGTCCTCGATGGGGGCGAATTCGAAATCACTCATGGCCACTCCTCACTATCGACGGATCGACGACGATCTCCAAATCGCCGCCGACCGGGGTGACGCGAACGAATCGCCCGCGCCTGAGATCTGCAATGGACGGCGCTCCAGCGCCGCTGAACACGGGTGTGCCGTCGCTTCCGCCCATGAAGGCCGGAGCGATGTAGGCGACGTAGCGGTTGACGAGTCCGCGACGGTGGAACTCTCCGGCCACGGTGGCCCCGCCCTCGACGAGCAGTTGAACCACGCCGTCGGCGCCGAGATGGTCGAGCAAGGGTTCGAGTTCACCCGACCACTCGAGGCACGGGTGGACCTTGGCGTCCTTCGGTGCCGCACCGAGCACCACGCGACGGGGCGAGCGACCCTCGACCAGTCGTGTGGTGAGAGACGGGTCGTCGACGCGAACGGTGCCGGCTCCCACCAGGATCGCGTCGCTCTCGGCGCGAAGTTGGTGCGCGGCCCGACGAGCCTCGTCGCCGGTGATCCACTGGCTCGATCCGTCGGCGGCCGCCGTGCGTCCATCGATCGTGCTCGCCAACTTCACGATCACGAAAGGCCGACCGGTGCGCCGGTGGTGAAGGTACGGCCGGAGTTGTTCGGTCGCTTCGTCGGCACCGCAGCCGACCTCGACCGCGATTCCAGCGGCGCGCAGGGCCGCGAATCCCGATCCGCCGACGTTGGCATCGGGGTCTTCGAGAGCGGACACCACGCGGGCGACGCCGGCCTCGACGAGAGCGTCGGTGCACGGTGGGGTACGGCCATGGTGACTGCACGGTTCGAGAGTCGTGTACACGGTGGCGCCTCGAACGTCGGCACCCGCGGCCCGGGCGGCGTCGAGAGCGACTCGCTCCGCGTGACGGCGACCGGGTTCTTCCGTCGCGCCGTCGAACACACGGCCATCGGCGGTGACGATCACACAGCCGACCCAAGGGTTGGGAGACGACACGGTGCGCGCCGAAGCGGCGGCGCTCAGTGCTCGTTTCATCATCGTCAGGTCGGTCATCGTTCGGTCGGGTTCTCGGGCTCGTGCGGGACGAGACGGAACGCAACGACCGACCGAGCGCGCTCGGTCAGGCGTGACGCACCCGTGCTCCCATCCGGACTCTGACCGTCGGCTCCGGAATTTCACCGGATCGGCCCGGACTCGACATCTCTGCCGACTCCGGGTTCGCGGGCTCTCACCGCCGGTTGGGACTTTCACCCACACCCCGCACGAGGTGGTTTCAGTTGTCGGGTCAGCCTACGGCTGGGTCCGGAGCAATTCCCACGCCTCGGCCACGTGATGGTGCTCGGTCGTTCGACTCCCGATGGAGAAGCGCAGGACGCTGCGGCCGCCCAGCACCGTGCGGGTGAACAACACCTCACGCGTCTGGTTGGCTCGCTCGATCATGGCGTCGGTGGCCTCGTCGCCGGCCTTGAGGCGCAGACACAAGAGGTTGAGTGGGTGGGGTGCGACGATCTCGAAGCGTTCGTCGGCCGCCACCCACGACGCGAGTTCGTGCGTGTACCCGACATGACGGCGGATCAACGACCGGAAGTGGTCCACGCCGTCGGCACGAATGGCGAACCACAACTTGAGCGAGCGGAACCTCCGGCCGAGGGGAATCTGCCAGTCGCGGTAGTCGATCGCTTGGCCCGACTGCGCGGCGGCCGATCGAAGGTATTCGGGGAGGATGCTCAGCGCGCCCAGCAGAGCGGTGCGATCCGCAACCCAGAAGAGATCGCAGTCGAAGTTGACACCCATCCACTTGTGCGGGTTGGTGCAGTAGCTGTCGGCGTGTTCGAGCCCGTCGTTGACCCAGCGATGTTCGGGGGCGAGGGCGGCGATGCCGTGCATCGCTCCGTCGACATGGACCCACACGCCGTGACGCCGAGCCACCGCGGCGATCGCGGTCGTCGGATCGAAGGCGCCTGACGACGTCGTGCCGTGCGTGGAGCACACCCAGAATGGCACCAACCCGGCCGCGACGTCGGCTTCGACGAGACGTTCGAATTCAGCGGGGATCATCGCGAACGAGTCGTCGTGTGCAACGATGCGCACGCGATCGGTTCCGATGCCGGCGATGCGTAGACCCTTCTCGATGCTCGAATGAGCCTGCGACGTGCAATACGCGACAAGGTTCGCGGTATTTCCGTCGGAATTGACCCGACCTTCGGTGATGCGATGGCGCGCGGCGAGGATCGACGACAGCGTGGCTTCGCTCGCCGAACCCTGGATGACACCACCTCCGTTATCGGACGTGGAGCGGAACTTCGCCGGTAGATCGAGGAGTTCCTGCATCCAGTCGAGCATCAACGTTTCGACTTCGGTGCAGGCCGGTGACGTGACCCAGCTCATTCCCTGCACTCCGAGGCCGGCGGTGAGGAGGTCGGCGAGTATCGACGCGTACGACGAGTTGCCGGGGAAGTAAGCGAAGAACTTGGGGTGCTGCCAATGGGTGAGCCCGGGCATCACGATGTCGCGAACGTCGGCGAGGATCGCCTCGAAGGACTCGGGCGCACTCGGCGGGTGTTCGGGTAGTCGACGGCGGACGTCACCCGGTTGAACGTCGGATGTGACGGGCCGCGAGCCCACGGACTCGAGGTAGTCGGCGATCATGTCGACGACCGCGCGGCCCTGCGCGCGGAATTCCTCGGCGTCCATGTGCGTCACGCTAGTGATGCGGAACTACTTTGCCGGCATGGCCCCGCACACCGACCCGAACCGTTTCGCGATCCATCGATCGTCGGTCCGCGGATTCGAGCAGGCCTTCGTTCTCGAGCGCTCGCGCACGGGCTCCTCGGGTCCCGCCCTCGTGTGCGTGCACGGCTGGCCCGAGTCGAAGCGCATCTTCTGGAAGGTGATCGAGCCGTTCGCCGAAGCCGGTTTCGACGTGATCGTGCCCGATCTGCGCGGGTTCGGGGACAGCGCGCTGGCGGCCGACGGCTTCTACGACACACCGTCGCACGCCCGCGACCTTCATGCGCTCGTGCACGACCATCTCGGGTACGAGTCGGCGGTTCTGCTCGGCGGCGATCTCGGCGGCCCGGTGATTCAGGAGATGGCGCTGCGGTGGCCCGACTTCGTATCGCGGATGGTGCTCTTCAACTCGCCGCTCCCGTACGAAAAGGAGCGCATGGATGGCATCCCGGGGACGCGGCCGGCTCGCGAGGCGGCCGACTACTTCGTTCGCCAAGGAACTGATGCCGACGCCCTCGCCGCCGAACTGTCGACCGAGGCCGAGCGTCGTCGTTACATCGCGACGTTCTATTCGAGCCGCTTCTGGGCTCACCCCGGAACGTTCGATGCCGCCGACGTCGACTTCCACACCGAACCCTTCGCTCGTGCCGAGTCGCTGCGCGCGTCGTTCGGTGGTTACGAGTCGGTGTTCGATGCCGCCAAGCGCTCGGAACCGCCGGTGCTCGGACGCAATTCGCGCACGAAGACGCTCGTGTTGTTCGGCCCGAGCGACCACGTGATCTATCCGGCCTTCGATCGGATGGCCGCGCAGGTGTTCGACGATCACGTCGGACCCTTCCTGTTGCGCGA
>CAYNKE010000139.1:0-4480 GCA_964397715.1 uncultured Bifidobacterium sp.
TCCACGCCGTCGCTGACACCGGACGCCACCACGTCGAGTCGGCCCAGAACCACGTCGACACGAGAACCACGGCCGAGTTCGGGTTGGGAGCCATCTGCAGTCGCGGCGGCGGAATGCTCGCGCGAACCAGCGCTGACGCCTGCTGCGCGAGTTGTGCTTCGGAAATTTGCGGAACCCATACCGACGACCATGACGAACCACACGTACGCGTGTAGAGCACGTACTCGATGCCGTCGATCTCCATCGTGATCGGTGCCGTGGACCCACTACCGAAACTCGAGTCGTACGCGGTCTCCACCGTCCACGAGCAGACCACCCCGTTCCATGTTCCGGCCGACTCGGGAGAGCCCGTCTGCACACCAGCCCAGATCTCTCCGTCTCCCGACCCCGCCCACGTCTGTTCACCCGCCTGCGCGTGGTCGGAGAAAGGAATGAATGTCGCCAGAGATCCGACGAGAGAAGCCCACAGCCGTCTGTTCACGATGCGTCGCACAGACCCAACCCCACGATTCGATCGACCGTCTCGAACTCGACCCAACGCCAACCAGTCATCGTTCTCTGCGTCACGAAGACCATGCGGTAACTCGAGATCGACTCGTCGAAGATCGCGGGCGGTCCGCCGCCGGGAACTCTCATCGTGAGAACCACGTCGTCGTTGATGCACACCGACACATGAGCCAGTTCGGGTGAAACCTCGTGAATGGCGTCGACCTCGTAAGTGAGGGCGCCTTTGGTCGAGGCCGTGATGCCGTAACGGCGACGGCGCTCGTAGACCTCGGTGAGGTCGTGATGGGCGGGCGACTCGGAGACGGCCAGATCGTCGATGTCACAGCTCCAGGGGTCGCGGCTGCAGTCGATTCGCTTGGCCATCAACTCGGCGAACCCCCACTCGACCGGCAGCGACCCGTCGACCACCGATTGGGGCGCCGTCGTCGTCGCTCTTGAGTCCGATTCCGGCACGAACGCCGGTCGGGGTTCGTCGGGTATCGAATCGATTCGTCCGATCGGTTCGGCTGACGAACCTCCGCAGTTGGCCAGTGCGACCATTGTCAGCACCACCAGCACCAGTCGTTGTGTCTTCATCGGCCGAGAATGTCGTCACGTCGTCTTGACGATGAATGGGCCGTTCGTCCCAACCGGACGATCTCTGAGAAACTCGTGCATGGCTCTCACCGAACCCCGGGTGATGCAACTCGAACGCGATGCCGCGTCAGCGATCCGTCAGATCCTCGGCATCATGAGCGATCAGTTGGTGATGTTCGGTGGCGAAGACACCGGCTGGGGAGCTCGGTCGTGGCGTCTCGACGAGATCATGGCGCTCGAAGGCCGCATCGAAGAGTTGTGGCCCGACGAGAGTTTCGGGATGACCGAAGCCGATCCGCTGTCGGCCAGCGATCGCGATCAGCCAGCTCGCGACTTCGTGGTGCACATCGAGGACGCTGAGTTGATCCTCGCCGGTATGGCGTTCACCGAGATGGCCAGCGCCGAGTTTCCTTGGGCCGACATGGTGCGTTGGACGAGCGACTTCATCGCTGGTGAATTGCGCAGTCTGTGGTCGGAAGACATCTGGCGCTCACGCAGCTGATGCGCGAAAATCAACTCGTGGCGGCGGCTGCCTTCTCGCGTTCCTTCTTGGCCTTGGCCATCGCCGTCTGCTGACGGATCGCACCGGCGATCCCTTCGGGGTTGGCAATGGCCGTGAAGATCAACAACACGCCACCGATGAAGGCCTCCCAGGTTCCGAGTGAACCGATGACCTGCGACATGCCGTAGAACGCGATACCTGCGGTGGCGGTGATGCCAGCCGTGATCGCTCCACTCACGCTGGTGATACCACCCAGGTACGCGACCGACAGCGCGGTGAGCGAGGCCATGGTGCCGTACGACAAGTCGGACACGGCTCCGAATCGATACGCGATGAGAGTTCCGCCCACGCCGGCGATGAACGACGACAGGCCGAAAGTGAGCATCTTGACGCCCGTGACGTTGATGCCGATGGCTGCCGCCGCTCGTTCGTTTCCGCGCACCGCCAACATGATGCGGCCCGAGCTCGATCGGCGAACGTTGGCGACGAGAAGTGCGAGCACCAAGAGGATGCAGGCGAGGAAGATGCCGAAGATCGGACGCGAGGTCTTGGTTCCGAACACCAACCCGAAGTCCCAGTCACCAAGAGCTGGATTGGGAACTTTCGCGCCACCGCTCTCGATGTCACCGATGAGGCTCGGGTTCTTGAAGACGAACTCGGCGATGGTCACACCGCCCGCGAGCGTGACGATGGCCAAGTTGGTACCTCGAACACGGAGCGCCGGTAGTCCGACCAGCAAGCCGAGGACCGTCGCGCCGAGCGCAGCCAAGATTGGCGCCAGCGGGAACGGGATGTCGTACTGCGACGCGAACTTGGAGAGAAGAAAGCCAGCGAGGCCAGCGAAGGCCATCTGGGCCAACGATGTCTGGCCACCGAAGCCGGTGAGCACCACGAGCGACAGAGCCAACACTGCGGCGACGATCGTGGTCATGATCGCGGCTCGCCACAACGGTCCGAGGAACACCAACCCGGCGATGGCCATCACGAACGGAAAGCCGATCGAAAACACCGACAACTTCGCGGCCGGTACGGACGGCAGACGCCAATTGTTGACCGATCCGCGCTCGGGCAACCGCTCACCGAGCACCACCATGGTGACGATGATGATCAGGAACGGCAAGCCCTCACGGGCGCCGTATTCGGGCCACCAACTCACGTCGTTCTGGAGTTTGGTGAACATCGACTGCACCATGCCGACGAGCAGACCGGTGATGAGCGTGGGCCAGAACAAACGGAAGCGTCCGATGAGAGCGGCACCGAGAGCCGGAATGAGGAAGCCGAACGTGTAGATGCTGGGGTTCAGCTGAATCATCGGTGACGCCAGAATCGCCACGAGAGCACCGACCACGGAGGCCACCACACCGCCCAGGCCGGCGAGGAAATCGGGCGAATACCCGAGGAGCACCGCGCCCTTCTCGTTCTCGGCGGCCGCCTTGGTGGCCAGGCCCACCCGCAAGAACTTCCCGGCCGCCCAGAGGGCCGCCGTGAGGATGACGGCGATGAAAGCCAACCACAGACCGTCGCGCGGAATCGTCAGGTCTCCGGTGATGGTGACGGGCTCGCGCGGCAGGATCGGCGTCACGCGAATGGCGGTCATGTCCTCGAATCGCCGCTCGATGAGGCTGATGAAGACGATGATGAGGCCGATACTGGCCACGACGTTCGCCAACGCGGGCGCTTTTCGTAATGGTTTGAACACCAGTGCGTAGAGCAAGAGGCTCATGAGCACTGCAGTGAGAAGCGCGAGGATCATCGCCCAGCGATAGCCGACGTCCTCGCCGAAGTGATACCGATCGGGAAGGCCGGGAATCGGGAAGATGTAGGCGCCGTTGCGAAGTTCGGCGTAGGTGTACGCGCTCCACATCGCCACCGCTCCGTAGGCGAAGTTCACGACCCCGGAGCCCTGATACGTGACGACCAGGCCGAGACCGAAGGTGGCGATGATCGCCCCGGCGCCACTGCCGAGCAGCAAATAGAAGAGATAGTCAGTCATGTCCGTTCCATCTCCTCCGTGCTACTCGACAGTGGCTAGTGCCGATCAGGGCAAGTACTTCTTGCTGTCGACCAGGTAGAACGGCTCCTCCTGCGGAGCGACCACACCGTCACCGGCGTAGTACGCCCACGGCGAGGTGAACGCACAGACCGAGCTGTAGGCCGGAACGGCTCCACACTCGATCGGTGTCTCGCCACCGAGCAGGAACAGACCCGTCGAGTTCTTCAAGAAGTCGAAGAGGTTCGGACCGGTCATCTCAGTGCCTTCGGCAACCATCTGGTTGGCGTAGTCGCGCAGCGACATCACGAGGATGTAACCGAGGCCGCCGAGTCCGAGACCGTTGGCCTTCACTTCATCCGGGCTCACGCCGATCACGGGAGCGAGGATGTTGCGCAGCAAGGTTCGCTCCGGAGTCTCGGTGTCCTTACCGACACCCTGGAAGTACCAGTTCGAGGCCTCGTCGCCCACCACATCGATCACGTCGTCGTCGGCGCAGATGCCAGTGGTGAGAACCGGGATGTCGAGACCGAGCGTGGCGTAGCCGCGCATGGTTCCGATGCAGCCCGCATCCGAGTACAGCGAGATCAGCAGATCGGGATTGTCCTTCGATGCTTCACGCATCAAACCCTGATAACCGGCGTCAGTTTCGTTGTCGCCACCCTTCACGGTCTTGAACGTGATTCCGGCCTTGGTGAGCGCGGCTTCGAGGCCAGCCGCCACCTGGTTGGCACCCGCGTTGTCGGCGCTCACGATGCCCACCGACGCCGCGTTGAACTTCTCCTTGGCGACGGTTGCCATCTGACCGACCGAGGTGGCGGTTCCGCCGGACAGGTACAGCGCGTTGGCCGTGTAGTCACCGGGAAGGATCGGCAGGATGCCGATCACCGGGACGCCCGCTGCTT
>CAYNKE010000140.1:0-4476 GCA_964397715.1 uncultured Bifidobacterium sp.
GCGCGATCCATTTCCTTCTGGATCTGCTCGATGCCCTTCAGGATGATCTCCTTGCCGGCATCGCCCACGAGCTTCTCGATCGGCACGTCCTCGACCGCCAACTCGATCTCGTTCTTCTCGATCTGCATGTTGGACTTGGTGCCGTCCTTGTTGGCCCCCCAGAGCGCGTTGTACTCGACTTCGGCGGTGACACCGAGAACGGTGACCGCGGCCTTGGCCGAGAATCCGCGCATCGTGCGCCCGGTGCTCTCCTGGGCGCCGCGGCTTCCACCCGACAACGTGTTGATGAGACCTTCAGCGCGCTTGTTCTTCCCACCGATTCCCTTGCCCTGATCGAGAGACTTGCGGTCGGTGCGGGTGCTGGTCGTGCCTTTGAGCTCACCTTCGACTTCGGCGACGTCACCGAGGCCGGCCTTGGCCGACAGTGACGCCATCGCGCCGGTTTCGGCGTAGAAGTCGTCGCCGGCTTCGCCCGCGGCACCTCCGAACGCTTCCTTCTCGGTCGTGAGCGAACGCTTTTCGGCGCGACGCTTGCCGCGGGCGTCGGCGCTTCCACCGAACAGATACGCCTCGGCTTCCCACGGAATCATGTTGCTCTCGGCGCAACGGCGGTACAGCGCGTATTCGATGAGAGCACCGACTTGAGCACCATCCTTGCCCTTGGCGGCGACGAAGCCGCCGAGAGCACCCTTCAGTTCGGCGACACCGACACTTCCGCCGCCGGTGATCGCGATGGTGCCCTTGGCTTCGATGCCCTTCTCGTCGCGCTCGGCCTTGAGTTCGAGGAATCCGCCAACGGTGGCCGGCGGAACCGGGATCGAGAGTTCGATCTTGAACTCGGCTTCCTGGCCCTTGTACGTCTCCTCCTCGCCCGGCTTGGGTGCATCGAGGAGTTTGTCGAGCATCGCACCGGCGCGCTGGAACAGCGTGACGCCGTCGCCGAGGTAGTGCTTCTCGAGACTCGTGACCCGCGCATCGTCGGGAATGGCCGCGGCCTTCTCCGCGGCACCGGCGTTCTTGGCCTTGATCGAGTCGAGAGCGAGTTGCGCGGTGTTCACGAACGTGACGAAGCCGTCGTATCGCGCTTGCTTGTTGGCGTCGGGAACACCGTTCTCGTCCTCGTGGTCGGCGATCCACGCCTTGGCGATGCGGAGCATTCCCTGGATCTTGGCGACCGCCGTCGCGGCGTTCTTGGCCGGGACCTGACCGGTCTTCTTGTCCTTGAGCCCGTCGTATTCCTTCAACATCGCGCCGATCGCCACCTGGGCCTGGCTCTTGGACGAGAAGAAACTCTGGTAGGTGAGGTCGAAGAAGCGATCGGCCGTCATGAAGCGGTGGATACTGCGCGCGGCTCCCGACGTCTCGGTGGCGACGTGAGCGAGTTCGTGCCCGATGAGGTGATCACCATCAGCCGTTCCGGGGTTGTACTTGCCGCGGCGGAAGAAGACGTCGTTGCCCGTGCTGAAGGCATCGGCTTGGAGCGAGCGGCTCAACGTGTCGGCTTGCGAGTCGGTGTGGACGCGGACACCGGAGAGGTCGACGCCGTACGAGTCGGAGAACGCGGTCGCTTCCCGGGAACCCAGAGCCTGACCGCCGCCGCGCTTCGAATCGATCTGCCGTTGCACGTCGGGTGCGACCTCGGCCCCGCCCAGCGGGTCGTCGGTGTTGGCGCGACGCGACACGGTGGACGGTGCCGCTTCGTCGTACGCGCCGAGGTTCCGGACCGCGGCATCGGCCATCGAGTCGGCCTGCTTCTCCGACGGATCGTTGGCGAACCCCACCGTGAGCGCACGGCGCACGGGCTTGTGCTCGGTATCGGTCGCCAACGCATCGGCGAACGATTCGTGACTCAGATCGACAACCTCGTCCTTGCGACGGACATCCCGCTTCAACATCCCGCCTCCATCCCCAGAAGGGGTTCGTGAACGCGAACTTAGCACCGGACATCCGGCGGACTGCCAGGCCCGATGGTCGGCCGAACGGCTCTCGATCAGGATCCGGACCAGCCGATGGGCCGGGGTTTCGCGCCCGTTCGGGGAAAGGGCGGAACACCTAGGCTCGACCCATGTCGGCCATGTCGGGCACCTCTCCGTTGCGGCTCACGGAATGGACCTCGTGTGGTGGTTGTGCCGCCAAGTGGGGCAAGGACCTGCTCGCCGGGCTCGTCGACGAACTGCCCACCTCACTCGATCCGTCTCTGCTCGTCGGCCTGGCCCCGTTCGACGACGCCGCGGTCTACCGTCTCACCGACGAGGTCGCTCTCGTGAGCACCACCGACTTCTTCCCACCGCTCGTGGACGACCCGGCCGACTTCGGTGCCATCGCCGCCGCCAACGCGTGCAGCGACGTCTTCGCCATGGGTGGACGCGTCGTCCTGGCGGTCAACGTGGCCGCGTTTCCCGAACACTTCCCGCGCGACGCGATCGTCACCATCTTCGACGCCGCGTCGTCGGTCGTGGCTGCGGCCGGCGGGAGCGTCGCCGGCGGACACACCATTCGCAATCCCGAACCCATCTTCGGTCTCGCGGTGCAAGGTGTGGTGCATCCCGATCGCATCTTCCGCAAAGAGGGTGCGCGAGTGGGCGACGTCCTCGTGATCTCGAAGCCACTCGGCACCGGCATCGTGCTCGCCGGCGGCAACGACTCACACAAGCGTGCGGCCATCGACGGCATGAAGACGCTCAATCGCGCCGCGAGCGAACTTCTGCAGTCCACGCCGGGCGTTCGAGCCGTCACCGACGTGACCGGCTACGGACTCGCCGGTCACGGGTGGGAGATGGCCGAGCGCGCCAACGCCACCTTCGTGATCGACTCGCATTCGTTGCCCACCTACGCCGGTGCTCTCGACGCCGCGCAACGAGGAGTTCGCACCGGTGGCGACGCGCGCAACCGCACCGCGGTCGGATCGCACGTCGAGTTCGCATCGACCGCGCTCGAGGCCATCGACGCGCTCGTGTTCGATCCGCAGACATCCGGCGGTCTCCTCGCCGCGGTCGACCCGGCGCACGCAGACGCGCTCACGGTTGGTCCGTTCACCGCGATCGGTCGTGTGGTCGACGGGCCGGCCGGTCTGCGCATCGTGTGATGGCAGCCGCCAAGGCGCCCAAGGGTGCCGCGAAGGCCCAGCGACGAGCACCCACGCGCGACGCCGAGGACGCTCTGCGCGCCCAAGGCCACCGCGTCGTCGTCGGCATCGACGAAGTGGGCAAGGGGGCATGGGCCGGGCCGCTCGCCGTCGGTATCGCGCTCGTTCCCGATCATGACCCGAACGACGTGCCATCACCGATTCGCGATTCGAAGACGCTCACTGAGAAGGCCCGCGAGAAGATGTTCGACGCGGTGGCGGCATGGTGCACGGCGTGGTCGGTCGGCATGGCGTCGCCGCAGGAGTGCGACGAGTGGGGGATGGCCGAAGCGCAGCGTGTGGCGACCCGACGCGCGCTCGCGTCACTCGGAGAGTCGCACGGCGTCGCACCCGACGCCGCGGTCGTGGACGGCTCGTGGAACTTCGTGAGCCCCCTCGTGCCCCGCGTGCAGATGATGGTGAAGGCCGACGCGTCGTGTCTGTCGGTTGCCGCGGCGTCGATCCTGGCCAAGGTCACGCGCGATCGCTTGATGCGCGAGTTGGCGCACGATTTCCCGATGTACCGCTTCGACGGGAACAAGGGATACCCGTGTCAGTGGCATCGCACGGCGCTCGCGGGTTACGGGCCCTCGTCGGTCCACCGAACCTCGTGGGCGTTCATGGACGACGTGCCCTGGCCCGGAAGTCCGCGGCGCGAACGCGAACTCAGGCTTTTTGAGTTCCGGTCTTCAGGTCCTTGAACGCGCTCGTGGAGTCGATGCCCGGATCCTTGGGAAGGCCGAGCACGCGTTCGGCGAGGATGTTGCGCATCACTTCGTCGGATCCGCCGGCGATACGACCGCCGGGAGTGCCGAGAATCAACTGATTCCAGGCGTAGGTGCCCCACTCGCCACCGTTCGCCACCAACTTCACGCCCAGGACGTGCGACAAGAAGTCGCCCATGCGACGCATGTTGTCGGTACCGACCAACTTGGCCATGCTCATCTCGGGTCCGGGCATCTGGCCGGCCTTGATCTTGTCGAGCGCGCGCTGATTGTTGAAGGCGGCGACTCGGTTGTTGATGATGATGTTGGCCAGTTCGTCGCGCAGCACCGGATCGTTCTGCACTCCGTAGAACTTCGCCATCTCGATCACACGGGCGAACATGTTGACGCCGCCTCCGCCGCCACCACCCGCGCCGATCGCGGCCCGCTCGTTCATGAGCGTGGTGAGCGCGACGTTCCAGCCGTTGTTCACGTCGCCGAGGCGGTGATCGTCGCGGACGCGAACTTCGGTGAAGAACACCTCGTTGAACGACGCACCGCCCGTCATCTGGCGCAACGGGCGGATCTCCACGCCGGGCGCCTTCATGTCGACGATGAATCCGGTGAGGCCCTTGTGCTTGGGCAGAT
>CAYNKE010000141.1:0-4468 GCA_964397715.1 uncultured Bifidobacterium sp.
GGTGAGCCTCATCGGACCGATCGAGGTTCTTCGCCAGGCCGGCATCGACAAGTCGAAATTCGCCAACTTCACGCCGTACGTCGCGGCGGCCGTGATCTTCCTCGTACTCACCATTCCCGAGACGCGATTCGTCGATTGGCTGAGCGCTCGCGAGCGGCGCCGCACCTCCGGGACGGCCGTGCGATGATTCCCAAGCTGCAACTCATCGACGTTCGCAAGTCATTCGGATCACGCGTGGTCCTCGATGGCGTGTCGATCGACATTGCCGACCGTGAAGTGGTGGCGTTCGTCGGCGCATCCGGAAGCGGCAAGAGCACTCTTTTACGCTGCGTCAACTTGCTCGAGCCCATCGACGACGGCCAGGTGGTCGTCGATGACGTCGACATCAGCGTGCCCGGCCTGCCCGTCGATCCGATCCGACGCCGAATCGGCATGGTGTTCCAGAGTTTCAACCTCTTTCCACACATGAACGTGTTGAAGAACCTGTCGCTCGCTCCCCGCAAAGTTCTCGGCGTGTCGAGGAGCGAAGCCGAGAACACCGCGCGCGAACTACTCGAGCGCCTCGGCCTGGGCGATCGAGCCGACGCCTTCCCCGATCAGTTGTCGGGTGGTCAGCAGCAACGTGTGGCCATCGCCCGCAGCCTGGCCATGTCGCCCGAGATCCTGCTGCTCGACGAGATCACCTCGGCTCTCGACCCCGAACTGGTGGGTGAAGTGCTCGACGTCGTCCGCGAGTTGAAGGGCGGTGGCATGACGATGCTCATCGTGACTCACGAGATGGCCTTCGCCCGCGAGATCGCCGATCGCGTGTGCTTCTTGCATCACGGCCAGATCGCCGAAGTGGCACCGCCCGACAAGTTCTTCTCGGCGCCCGAGAACGAACGTACGCGACAATTCTTGCAGCGCGTGATCGAGTCGGGTCGTTTCTAGACCGATCAGCCGCTGATTCTTCCGCTCGTCACGCCACACACCGCATCTCGATTGAGACACAGCGCCACTTCTCGAGCGAGAGACTCGTCGTTCCAGGCGTTGATGAAATCGGCGTGAACCGTGATGGGATCGCCTGATGCGAGACGAAGATGACTGACATCACCCGTCACGGGGTAAGCGACCGTGAAGATCAGTTGCGGAACGTGGACAGGATGGGATTCAGGGCACGTTCCATCGGTCGAATAGCGCATGTGTCGACGGTGTCCCGGCACGTCGAGGTTCTCCCCGTCCCAGCAGTCAGGAAAGACCACGTCCATCCGAAGTCCCCGACCACTAGGACACTGAGGCGGACGAGACGACCGATCCGCGCCAACACCACAACTCCAGGCGGCCACCGTCACCGGTTGAGGCTCGACTGCACTCGCGTCACCCGCAATCATGCGGAGACCTGGGGGAAAAGGGACGACATCTTCGGGGTCGACCCCGACTCCTGCCCTGTAATAGGCCACGCTCTTGTCGGGCTGGATCAATGTTCCATCTTCGAGCAGAGCAGGCGCCCAGTACGAGGCCGTATCACCCTCGGAGTCACAGGTCGTGCTGCCGTCGAGCATCTCGCTGAGACTGACATCGCTGTCCGCCACCGCACTCCCGAAGAACACATGCAGGTGCGACGCTCCCGGTTCTCCGGGATGCACGATCGGATCATCGGGTAAGGCATGACTGAATCCACACTCCACGACGAACTGCCCGACCCGACCCTGGGGGCCGGCAACCGACTCGCTCGGTCGACCCATCACCGAAGCGGGTTCCACGCTTCCGCGATGAACATGTTGCCGCGCTACTTCTGTTCCCGCACAGGACGGGAACAGAAGTAGCGCGAGGACGATGCCAGATCTGATCAACGTTCAGACGGGCCGCTCAGGCACCGTAATCGTCGCGAGATCGACAGTTGGTGGCGTCGAAGCGGCGGGAACTGGCAATGCGGTCGCGGCATCGGGCATCGATTCGAGATCCGTTGGCTGCTCGGGTAGCGGGGCCGTCTTGTAGTCGACCGACGGTGGGGCCTTCGTGATATCATCGAGCCATGAGATCACGTTGAGATCTCCCGCCGTCCAATCACCCTCCAGATCGAAGTCACCCTCACAGGGTGCCAAGAGCTCCAGCTCGAGTGGAGCCGAGGTCGCGAATTGGTTGCCCGAGAAGCAATTACCCAGCGTTCGCAGATCGGATCCTGCCGAAGCGACGGCGATGTCCGCACGACGATTGTCCTCCAGCACATTGCCCCGAACGATGTTCTCGGCCGAATCCCAAAGGAGCGGTCCACCGGGAACCTGCGGGGCCTTGGTCTTCGATTCGGAGCAGGGAGTGGTCCACTCCTCGGACGAGGGCATCACATCGTTCGGATCTTCTTCGAGGAAGGGGACGAGACCGATTCCGGTCTTGTCGTGATCCCAGACTCGATTTCTTTCGATGGTGTTTCGGACACCCCCGGCCGAGAGAATTCCGTTACCCATCGCCAGGATCGCCACGTCGATCGCCGGAGTGTCGGGCTGGTTGTTGGAGTACACCAAGTTGCCGACGATCGTCGTCTCACGTTCGGGGTAACACAATTCGTAACTTCCACTGTTCGGAACGATGCCCGCTCGATTGTTGCGGAAGATCGAGTCGACGATGACGAGATTCCCGCCCGAGTTGGTTCCCGAGTAGCCGAGTCCGTTGTACTCGCTCACCACGTTCCGGATGAGCGCGTCGCACGGGTAACACTGTCCGATGTAGAAACCGGCATCAGGGCTGCCAGCCGCATAGGAATTCTCGAGCAATCCACCCACGGAGTCGAACGCGTAGATGCCGTAGTCTCCGTTCCGCCAAGCCGTCAAGAAAGAGCCGCGGTACCCAGTCACTCCCGTCCAGAAGAAGCCATTCTTCGTGAAGTTTCTGGCCGTCATGTTCTCGATCGCGACACCGTTGGCAGCGACGACTCGGAACCCGTTGTCGAGCTCGAACTCGCCATCCAAGATCACCGTGTTGCGATCGAGCCCCCGGATCACGATGTCATTCGTGGTGACCTGAACAGCTTCGTTGTAAACACCTGGCGAGATCAGGACCAGATCACCCGGTGACGCGGCATCGACAGCCATCTGAATCGACGAGTACTCGCCAGGGACCTCGAGGACGCCGTCGGAATCCGACGCGGTGACGGTCGACTCGGGCGCCGCAATGGTCGACTCGACTTCGGTGCCGCCGGCCCCGTCGACCGTGTCTTCCTCGGCACCCCCGCCACACGACCCGATCACCACGAGTACCGACACCAATACGCAGGACTTCACATACCTCTTCATCACTCCCCCTCCAGCCGTCAAAAGTAACCGAGGAAGGCGGTCGAGTCAGGTGACCGTCAGAATTCCGTACATCCCCTTGCCCGGAACTCCATGTATCGAGCAGTAGAAGTTGTAAACCCCTGGCGCGAGGAACTCGTGCGAATAGGAAGCCCCTGGAGGAAGATCCGTCGATGCAACTCCCCACACATCGGGGTTCGACGCCTCGGCCAGTGCCCTGGTGAGTTCGCCATCGTTGGCGATCGAATCCGGAAGGATGTTGTGCTCGTTGCGACCGACGTTCGTGAACGTCACTCGGGTTCCCACCTCGATGGTCACATCAACCGGACGAAACGAGTTGTCCAGCACGTCGATGTCGACGACGACTCCGTTCGATTCGATGGCCTCACGAACTTCGGACGATCGGACCGCTTCGTCACTCGGGTCCGGTCCGCCGCAACCGGTCAACATCCCGACGAGAATGAGGTAGTTCCATCGTGCTCGCATCAGTTCTAGACCGTCGGCAGCTGGTAGTCGGCGAAGCGATCGCGGAGAGTCTTCTTCGAGAACTTGCCCACACTGGTCTTGGGCACTTCGTCGATGAACACCACGTCATCGGGCAACTGCCACTTGGCGAGCGTGGGCGCGAGGTACTCGATCACCTCGGCCGGCGTCATGGTCGCATCCTTCTCGAGAACCACGCAAGCCAGCGGTCGCTCCGACCACTTCGGATGCGCTACCCCGATCACGGCCGCCTCGCGAATCTTCGGATGGGCCATGAGTTCGTTCTCGATCTCGACCGAACTGATCCACTCGCCACCCGACTTGATGAGGTCCTTAGTGCGATCGAGCAGACGAATGCGACCGCGACCATCAACCGAAGCAACGTCACCTGTGCGCAGCCACCCGTCGGCCGTGAAACTCTCGCCCGCTCGCTCGTCGTTGTAATAGGTCGCGTCGATCCAGTTTCCACGGCACTGCAACTCGCCACTCGACGCGCCGTCCCACGGAACGCTGTTGGTGGTACCCGGCTCGACAACCCGGCATTCCACACCGAACATCGCGCGCCCCACCTGTGTACGCAGATCGGCTTGTGTGTCGACATCGAGCAACAGCTGATCGGAGTCGAGGTGGCACACCGCGGCCAGCGGACTGGTTTCGGTCATACCCCAGGCCTGCAGGATCGGCAGGCCGGTCTGCTCGCGGTACGCCCCCGACAACGC
>CAYNKE010000142.1:0-4449 GCA_964397715.1 uncultured Bifidobacterium sp.
TGTCGGGTGGAAGGGGTTGCCGTCCAACAGCCCGATCGTGGCTCCGGATGCCGGCGCACTCACGAGCCAGTTCCACATCATCCAGCCGCACGTCGTGAAGTAGAAGACCCGGTCACCGCTGCGGACGTCGCAGTGGAGTTGTTGCTCCTTGAGGTGCATGAGCAGAGCGCCGAGTGCACGGTGGGTGATGCACTTGGGCTTTCCCGTGGTACCCGACGAGTAGAGGATGTAGATCGGGTGGTCGGCACCAACTCTCTCGAATGTCAACGACGCTCCCCGATGCTCGGCCACGGCGTCCGACCAGAGTCGCGCACCCGGAATGGACGACACGTCGGGTCGGTCGTCGAGCACCCCGACGACCAGCGTGGCCCGTACCGAGGGCAGCAGCGCGGCGATCTCGGCGATGCGTGACCGGCAGTCGAACGACTTGCCTCCGTAGCGATAGCCATCGGCGGCTACGAGCACCGTCGGCGCCGTCTGCTCGAAGCGGTCGACCACACCCGCGGTGCCGAAGTCGCTCGACGTCGACGTGAACACCGCACCGATGGCATTGGCGGCGTAGAACGCGACGACGGTCTCGACGACGTTGGGCATGAACGCACCCACGCGATCGCCCGACTTGACCCCGAGCGTACGAAGCGCGGCGGCCATGGCCGCGACCTCGGCGCGGAGTTCGGCCCATGACACCGCACGTCGCCGTCCGTTCTCGTCGACGGCCACGATCGCGTCGTCGTTGCGCCTGGGCCGATCGGCGAGAACGTTCTCGGCGAACGACACACGGGCTTCAGGAAAGAACCGTGCGGCGCGCAGGTCGCCGCTGGGGGAGTAGTCGACGGATCCTCGATCGCCGATCACGCCGCACTGATCCCAGATCGCGCTCCAGAACTCCGCGGGACGGGCGACCGACCATCGATGGAGGGATACGGAGTCGGTGACCGTCGTGTCGACTCGGCTGATCTCCCGGCGGAACTTGTCCATGTTGCTGGCCGCGATGCGCTCGGCGCTCGGAGTCCACAGCGGTGCCACGTGTCGATCCTAGGCAGTGATCCTTCGCCGGCTCCGGGGACGACTCGACATCACCAGCACGCGCCTAGTCTCCTTTCATGACTCTCCAGAAGATCGGCGTAGTTGGATGCGGCCTCATGGGTGCGGGGATCGCCGAAGTCGCGGCGCGTGCGGGGTGCGACGTGGTCGTGGTGGAGGCCACCGACGTCGCCGCCAAGTCGGGACTCGACCGGATCGAGAAGTCGCTCGAGCGGGCCGCCCAGCGCGGCAAGTTGTCCGATGCCGACGTCACGGAGATCGGCAAGCGCTTGTACGTCACTCACGACTTCGACGCGTTGGCCGACCGGCAGTTGGTAGTGGAAGCCGTGCCCGAGATCGACGAATTAAAAGTCGACGTCTTCCGCCGTTTGAGCCAGACAGTCGAAGCGTCCGACGCCATTCTCGCGACGAACACGTCGTCGATCCCGATCATGAAGCTGGCCATGGCCACCAACCGTCCCGAGCAAGTGGTGGGTCTGCACTTCTTCAACCCGGTGCCGGTGCTTCCGCTCGTCGAAGTCGTGCGATCGCTCCTCACGAGTGACGACACCGCCCAGCGTGCCGGAACGTTCGCCGGCGATCAGTTGGCCAAGAACCTCATCCAGTCGCAGGATCGCGCGGGGTTCATCGTCAACGCCTTGCTGATCCCGTACATCCTCTCGGCCATTCGCATGTTCGAATCGGGTTTCGCCTCGGCCGAGGACATCGACAACGGCATGGTCCACGGTTGTGCGCACCCGATGGGTCCGTTGGCCCTGGCCGATCTGATCGGCCTCGACACGACCGCCGCCGTGGCCCAGTCGATGTACGAGGAGTTCAAGGAGCCGTTGTACTCGGCTCCGCCGTTGCTGTTGCGCATGGTCGACGCCGGATTGCTCGGCCGCAAGAGCGGGCGCGGCTTCTACACGTACAGCCGCTGACGAGTCGCGGCCGAAAGTTCAGTGATCTACTCGCGCTCCATCGAGACCGCCATACCGGGCAAGTTCACCCACGGCTGCTTGTGGGCGCACCAGGCCTCGACGGTGGGGCTGACCGACGACTTGTCGTCGAGGACACCGGCCTTGACGGCGATGATGCCAGCCGACTTGGCGAGTTCCGACACGATCGGCGACCCGCACTTCGCGCAGAACTTGCGACGCACGTAGACGTCGTCGTTGTTCTCGCCGCGCTCTTCGTAGCAACCGAGGGTTCCGTTGACCTTCAACTGCGACTCGTGAGCCACGAGGTTCACGGAGAACGCGCTACCTCCCTGGCGCTGACACCGGTCGCAGTGACACACCGCGGTCGCGATGATGTCACCGGAGAGTTCGAAGGTCACGGATTCGCAGAGGCAACGTCCAGTCAGCATGCGCGGAGCATAGCCCTCAGTCGATGTGCAAGACCCCGGCCGGAGGGCGCTCGGGCGCGACGGGCGAGTCGCGGAGCCAACCCAGGTAGAAGATGCCGGCGATGTGGGTGCCGTCGTCGAATCCGGCCAGCCGGGCCACCGCTTCGTGACAACCCTTGGGGCACGAACCCCAGTAGGTCGCGATGCCGCGAGCGGTCGCCGCGAGCATGAGGGTCTGGGCCGCGGCGGCTACCGCGTCGCGGTTCTCGGCCGTCCGCTCCGGTGTGTCGCCAACGCTGCTTCCGATCACGAGGACGTTCGGCGTGCGCGCGTACTTGGTGCGGGCCTTGTCGACCTTGGCCGGATCGTCGCCGTGTGCGGCCATGGCTTCGGCCACGACGTGACCGAGACGAAGCCGTGCATCACCAGTGAGCGAAGCGAATCGCCACGGCCACGTGCGCTTGTGATTGGGGGCCCAGGTCGCGAGTTCGCAGAGTTCGTCGATCGTGTGGCGATCGACGATGCGATCAGGGTCGACGACCATGGTCGTTCGCCGCGAACGAATGACGTCGTCGAAACTCGCGTGCGAGATATTCATGTCATCGATTATCCCACCCGTCTAGCCTGACGCCATGAGTCGTCGCGTCGTTTTCTCCTGTTTGTCGGTCATTGTTCTTCTGGTCTCGTGCGGCGGGGGAAATTCGTCGTCGACTAGCGAGTCGTCACCGGCAACGACCGACAGCGGAATCGCGTCGCCGACCGACCCGGGCGCGGTCTCACCGCCGACGAGTTCGATCGAGGTGGAGGTTCCCGAAAGCGGGACTCCATCCACCGAGTCGGCGTTCATCGAAGTCGACCTCGAAGACGGAGCCCCGGCCACGGCATCGGTGGTTCTCGGTTCTCCCGTCACCATCGTCGTGACCGCCGACGAGGAGCACGAGTTCCATCTCCACGGCTACGACATCGAACTGTCCGGCACCGAAGTGTCTTTCGAGTTCGTGGCCGATCGGGCCGGCGAGTTCGAACTCGAAACTCACGACACCGGCGAACTCGTCCTCACTCTCACCGTCGCACCCGAGTGATCGTCAGGCCGGCCGACAGGGCTGGCCGCGCAACGAGTTGCACGCCGCCACCCCGGGCGGAACCGCGAGCCCGCTCACGACTGGGAGATAGAGAGCCGACGGATGGTCGGCGTCGTGGAGGATCGTGACCGTTTCGCCGTTGCTGATCGTCCGGAACTTCCACACACCTCGGTTGCCGCCGGGCGCGTCGATCGTCACGCGGAGTTTCGAGCCGGCTCGGAACGGATGAGCCACCGGGAAGAGTTCGACGCGCACGAGTCGGGTCTCGCCCGTCGTGAAGGGCGAAGAGTCCGATTCGAGATGACTGTGCTCGGGGAGTCGGTCGAGCCCGTCGGCGTCATTGTTGCTCGCGTGACTGGCACGCAGCCATCCGCTCTGCACGTAGGTCTCGCTGCCGTCGGGTCGCACTTCACTGATCGTGACTTCGAGGTCGGTGTCGTCGGCGCCGTCGACGCTCAACCACAGGGCGGCGGTACCCGCGCCGACCACGACGACGTCCTCGGTCAACGGGGCGGTCGTGAACACGGCCGCGGTTCCCTCGGGGTTGCGTGCCCAGTCGAACTTCACGTCGGCTCGCCAGATTCCCGAACCCGGGCCCGAATAGAAGGTGTCGGGCACGGCCTTCGGGTCGGCGGTGTACGAGGTCGAACCGGTTGGCGTGCCGCCGAGCACTCCGTCGGCGCCCAATCCGAACGCGCGCATCGATGCTTGCGGAATCGGCCACGACGGGAACGAAGCCGACCACCGTGCGGTCGGTGCTCGAGGCGCGACTCCTTCGGCGGCGCCTTCCTCGAAGAGCACCACGATCGGATCCTCGTTCTCGAACGCGGCGAGAGCGTCCGAGTACGACATGCCAGCGAATCGATTCGTCGAATCGATCGGTGCGTCGGTTCCGAAGATTCCTCCGGCCAACGGTCCGGCGATCACGGGGAGGGCTGAGAGATCGGGGACCTTCTTCGCGACGTACAGGCTCAGGAACTCCGCGAAACGCGGAAA
>CAYNKE010000143.1:0-4408 GCA_964397715.1 uncultured Bifidobacterium sp.
CCTCGAAGGTCATCTCGCCGAGGGTCACGAGGTTGAGACCGGTCGCGGTCACGATGATGTCGGCTTCGAGTTCGGCGCCCGACTTCAGACGGACACCGGTCTCGGTAAACGAATCGATGTGATCGGTGACGACCGAGGCTCGACCCGCGTTGATCGCCTGGAACAGATCGCCGTTCGTGAGCAAGCACATTCGCTGGTCCCACGGGTTGTACGACGGGGTGAAGTGCTTGTCTACGTCGAAGTTGGGACCGAGAGCCTGGCGAACACCGCCCAGTAGTTGCTGCTTCACCTTCTCGGGCTGGGTTCTCGTCCGCCCGTAGAAGAAGCCCTGTAGCACCGTGTTCTTCTTGCGCGTGATCGCGTACGCCACCTTCTCCGGGAAGACCTTTCGCAACGCTTCGGAGATGCGGTCGACGTCGGGTCGAGCCACGACGTACGTCGGTGATCGCTGCAGCATCGTGACATGCGCGGCCTTGTCGGCCATGGCCGGCACCACGGTCATCGCGGTGGCACCCGAACCGATCACGAGCACCCGCTTGCCGGAGTAATCGAGGTTCTCGGGCCACTCCTGCGGGTGAATGATCGTTCCCGTGAAACGGTCACGACCCGGAAACTCGGGCTTGTAACCCTCTTTGTAGGAGTAGTAGCCCGAGCACATGTGCAAGAAGTTGCACGAGTACGTGACCGTGTCGCCGGTGTCGGCGCGCTTCGCAGTGAGCGTCCAGGTAGCCGTGTCGCTGTTCCACTCGGCACGAGTGACGAGGTGATTGAACTTGATGTGTGGAGTGATGCCGAACTCCTCGACCGTCGCTCGCAGGTACTTCATGATCGATGGACCATCAGCAATCGCCTTGGCGTCGGTCCACGGCTTGAAGCTGTAGCCGAGCGTGTGCATGTCGCTATCGGATCGAACACCCGGATAGCGGAAGAGGTCCCAGGTGCCGCCGATATCGGGGCGGCCTTCGAGAATGGCGAACGAGCGATCGGGGCACAACGTCTTCAAGTGATACGCCGATCCGATGCCGGAGATTCCGGCTCCCACGATCAGGACGTCGAAATGGTTGGTGGTCATCATCTGTCCTCCTGCCGGTGACCCTAGTGGCGAGGCATTACGGTCGCCTCATGCTGATGAACTCACCGTTCGGCCGAACGGGCCACTCGTCGTCACGCGTGATCTTCGGGGCCGCCGCCCTCGGACACATGAGCGAGTCACGGGCGATCACGACTCTCGATCTCGCATTCGCCGCGGGCGTCAATCACATCGACACCGCCGCGTCGTACGGCGCATCCGAGGATCGGCTCGCGCCGTGGTTGCGTCACCACCGAACGGATGTCTTCCTCGCCACCAAGACCGACAAGCGAACCGCTGACGGTGCGCGACGCCAACTCGAAGCGTCCCTCCAGCGCATGGACGTCGACTCGATCGACCTCATCCAGATGCACAATCTCGTCGAAGAAGACGAGTGGAACCTGGCGATGTCACCCGCTGGGGCGCTGGAGGCGCTGGTCCGGGCTCGCGACGAAGGGCTGGTCCGGCACATCGGAGTCACCGGACACGGACTGCGCATCCCGTCGATGCACCGGCGGAGTCTCGAACGTTTCGACTTCGACTCAGTCCTCTTCCCGTACAACCCGAGCCTTCTCCGACTCGACTCGTACGCGCGAGACGTCGCCTCGTTGCGTGATGCCTGCCACGAGAGACGGGTCGCGATGCAGACCATCAAGTCGATCGCGCGCCGTCGCTGGGACGACGGCCCGAGCGGTCATCGCAGCTGGTACGAGCCGATCACCGATCCGGCGTCGATCGCCGTCGCCGTCAGGTTCGTGCTGTCCGAGGACGATCTGTTCCTCAACACGTCGAGTGACGCGACGTTGCTGCCCCACATCCTCGAAGCCGCGCGAGCCGGGATCTCGGCCCCCACTGGCGCCGAGATCGATGCGCTGATCACGACCGAGGAACTCGCACCCCTCTTCGACGGCGCCGCCCTCGAGCGAATCTGATCAGCTGACGACCTGGCCTCCGTCGCAGGAGATCACTTCACCCACGGTGAACGCGCCGGCGCGCGAACACAAGAAGATCGCCAGTCCCGCGATGTCTTCGGGGGTCCCGACGCGTTTGCGGGGATTGCCGCGCGCCACCACGCTCCAGTCGGTGCCCTCGACGTCGCCGCCAGTGCCGACGCCAGTGCTCAACATCCAAGTCGGGAACGGTCCGGGGGCGATGGCGTTCATGATGATGTTGCGCTTCACCAACTTCGAGCCCATTTGACGGGTCAACGAGTGAAGGGCGGCCTTCGACGGGCCATACGAATGAGTGTCGAACACGGGAGTGCGAATGCCGTCGATCGATCCGATGTTCACGACGCGCGACGGGTCGTCGTTGGTGGCCCGAGCCTCGAGGAGCGTCAGCAATTTCTGCGTCAAGAAGAAGACACCTTTGACGTTGGTGTCGAACACCTTGTCCCAGCCGTTCTCGGGAAACTCGTCGAGCGGCGCACCCCACGACACACCCGCGTTGTTGATGAGGATGTCGAGATGGTTTTCACGTTCCCCGAACGCCTTCACGAGGCTCTCGATCCCGGCCATGTCGGCCAAGTTGGCGGGCAACGAAATGCACTCACCACCGAAGGTATCGGACAGTCGCTTGGCGGTTTCGTTGCACGCGTCGGCCTTGCGCGACGAGATGTAGACCTTCGCACCGTTGGCAAGGAATCCACCGGCGATCATCTCGCCGATTCCCCGTGAACCTCCGGTCACCAATGCGACCTTGCCCTGGACCGAGAACAAATCGGCGATCTTCATGTGTTCCTCCGCTGGTCATTGTGTGTCTTCGAGCGACGACGCGAGGCTAGTGATCCGGCTCGGACCACGACCAAGTGGATGTTCTACGGTGAGCCCATGAACAGCCAACCGAATCCGCGCGGACGTACCGATCTGACCGGCAAGGTGTTCGTCGTGACCGGTGGCAACTCGGGGATCGGCCTCGGCATGGCCGAAGGAATTGCCGCGGTTGGTGGGTCGGTGGCGGTGTGGGGACGACGCCCCGACCGCAACGCCGAAGCAGTCGACACTCTCAGGAGTCACGGTGTCGTCGCTCGTGGATACGAATGCGATGTTTCCGACGAGCAACAAGTCATCGAATCGATGAACCGCACCGTCGCCGATTTCGGTCGCATCGACGGTTGTTTCGCCAACGCCGGGCGATCGGGCCACGGTGTCCCGTTTCTCGATCTGACACTCGATCAATGGCGTGAGGTGATGGCCACCAACCTCGATGGCGTCTTCGTGACGGTTCGCGAAGCGGCGCGGCATCTCGTGCGTCAAGGCACCGGTGGTTCACTCGTCCTGGTGTCGTCGACGTCGGCGATTCACGGAGCGGCCGGCAACGAAGCGTACGGAACCTCGAAGACGGCCCTGAACGGTCTCATGCGTGCGCTCGCGGTGGGTCTGGCTCGTCATGGCATCCGCGTCAACTCGCTCATTCCGGGCTGGACGATCACCGAGATGGCCGGACCGGCCTACGCGAACGACAAGTTCCGTGACGTCACTGTCCGTCGCACACCCGTGCGACGCTGGGCCGAGGCTTCGGAATTCCGCGAGATCGGAGCGTTCCTCGCCGATCCGGCGCTCACGTATCACACCGGCCAAGAAGTCACGGTCGACGGCGGCTACACCATCTTCTGATCGACTTCCGACCGATCAAGGTTCACCTCGTCATCACCTAGGGTTCTCGATGTGGGGGAAACTGCGAAGCCGAAGAATGTCATCGTCGTGCTTCTCGACAGCCTGAACCGTCACATGATCGGTGCCTACGGCGGCGTCGAATTCGACACTCCGAATCTCGATCGATTCGCCCGACGTTCGGTTCGGTTCAACCGCCACTACACCGGATCACTTCCGTGCATGCCGGCCCGTCACGACATCCTCTGCGGGTCGTGGGATTTCCTTTGGCGTCCGTGGGGTTCGATCGAGTTGTGGGAGGAGCCGATCACACGTCATCTCCAACAGGCTGGTGTCACCACGATGTTGGTGTCGGATCATCCGCATCTGTTCGAGACCGGTGGCGAGAACTACCACACCGACTTCACCGCATGGGAGTACGTGCGCGGGCACGAAGACGATCCCTGGCGTACCGCGCCCGACCCGTCGTGGGTCGGAGCACCCGCGCTCCCCGCCAACGAATCGTGGGTCGCTCGCCACTACGACACCTCGCGGACGTGGTTCAAGAACGAAGAGGACTTTCCCGGGCCGCGCACGATGGCCGAAGCCGCGCGCTGGCTCAATGAGCAGGCGCCGCGTTCCGATCGCTTCATGCTGTTCGTTGACGAGTTCGATCCTCACGAACCGTTCGACGCTCCCGAGCCCTGGATGTCGATGTACGACCCCGAGTGGAGCGGTCCGAAGGTGA
>CAYNKE010000144.1:0-4406 GCA_964397715.1 uncultured Bifidobacterium sp.
CAGTGGGAGAACTCGAAGACGCGCGAGTTGGCGGCCATTGACGAAGTGGCGCGGCGTCTCAGTGAGCGCGTGCCGGTTCAGCAAGGCACGGTGATCGCACATGGCGATTACCGCTTCGGCAACTGCCTCACGGATGTGAAGACCGGCCGTATCGCAGGTGTTCTCGATTGGGAGTTGTGCACGCTCGGCGATCCGTTGGCCGACCTCGGCTATCTCGGGGTCTATTGGGCCGACGCGTCGAACCCTCAGTTCCGCGCCAACGACCCCACGCCGGCCGGAGGATTCCCCACGTATCGGTCGCTCGTCGACCGCTATGCGGCGCGCACCGGTCGCGACGTGACCGGGATCGACTACTACGTCGCGTTCTCGTGTTGGCGACTGGCTGTGATCAGCGAGGGTGTGTACGCCCGCTACCTTCACGGTGCGATGGGTAAACAAGAAGGTGTCGACCTGGCCGCGTTGAAGCTCGGTCCGGAGGGGCTCGCCGAACGCGCGCTCGAATCAGTGAGGAGATTGTCATGAGCACCGATGTTCTGGCCGGGTGGGAGAAGGGTTCGTTCACGGCGGCCGGCTTCACGCGCGACACGTATCGCCGCGGCTCAGGGCCGGGAATCGTGCTCGTGCACGAGGTTCCGGGTATCACACCGAAGGTCACAGAATTCGGGAACGAACTCGTTGACGCCGGCTTCACCGTGGTGATGCCGAGTCTGGTGGGCACGCCGGGCAAGGAGTTCTCGAACGGCTACGCCATGTCGTCGCTCACGAAGGTGTGCGTGTCGAAGGAGTTCTCGGCACTGGCCATGAACAAGACATCACCCATCATCGCGTTCCTGCGCGCACTCGGTCGCCAATTGCACTCCGAAGTCGGTGGCAAGGGCATCGGCGCCCTGGGTATGTGCTTCTCGGGCGGATTCGCGCTCGGGATGATGATCGACGATCACATGGTCGCGCCGGTTCTCAGCCAGCCGTCTCTGCCGTTCGCGATGGGCAAGAAGCGCGGAGCCAATCTGCATCTGTCGGCCGACGACGAGCGCGCGGTGCAGCGTCGCGCGGCGGCGGGTTGCGAGGTATTGGGCCTTCGCTACACCGGCGATCGTCTGGTGGGTGATCGTTTCTCCACGTTGCGCGACTTGATCGGGGACAAGTTCGTGGCGATCGAGCTGCCGTCGGCGAAGAAGTCCGACCACTCGGTGCTCACCGAACAGCGCGACGAGGCCAGCGTTCAGCGCGTCATCTCGTTCTTCAAGGACAAATTGCACTGATCATTTGAATGCGAGGCGGAAGCGGGGGTGTTTCCAGGCCTTCAGCGCCTTCTCGACGTCGCCGCTCGACTCCAGTAAGTGTCGCGCCAGCATTCCTTTGGCCGCCTTCGCATCGTGGCCCGCGACTTTCCCCGACTTCTCCACGAACGACACCGACACGAGTCCGGCGTAGCCATCGGCCGATGGCGTCCACGCCGCACGATGTTCGCCCGGTAACAGATCGATCACGAACCGCCCCTCGGTCCACTCGTCGAGCGCATCGGACAACGACGGACGCCACCACGTGGACACCTTGCCGAGCGGTGCGAGAGATGCACCCATCTTCAATCGATAGTCGGGCACCGGATCGTCGAATCCGACCAGGCCGAGCAATCCACTCGCCACGACCACGGAATCCCTGGCGCGCGTGCGTGCCGCGGTCGACAACGTCGGGGGCGACAGGTGCTCCCACACGACACCGGTGTATCGCTGATGGGCCGGAAGAGTGGGTCCGCCGATGAGCGAACGGTTGGCCTGTTGTGCGCGAGCGAGGTGCGCTCCGTTCACACCGAGCAACTTGGCGTCGCCACCCTTGGCCTTGATGAGTGCCGTCACCACCTCGGCTCGCCGCGCACCCAGGGCCTTGCCGAAAGTTCCAGCGCTGGGCTTCCACCCCGGCGTCTTGCCACCCTCGGCTTTGCCTTCCGACGGCGGGAGCAGGATCGCGATCGGGGGAGTGCGACGCGAGGCCATGACGGAGAGTTTGTCCCACTACCCTCACCTCATGCGCATTCACGTGGACGCCCAGAAGTGCCAGGGGCACAACCGCTGCTACGCCCTGGCCCCCGAACTCTTCGACGTCGACGACTACGGCCAGGCCGTGGTCATCGGCGACGGCAACGTTCCGCCCGAACTCGTCGAGCGGGCTCGACTGGCCGTGGCGAACTGCCCCGAGTTCGCCATCACGCTGTCCGATTGACATGACCGCGTACGACGCCCCCAAGTCGATCTACGGTCCGGTCACCGATTGGGCGACCGACTTCGATCATGGTGACCCGCAGTACAACCGCCACGCTCACGCGATCTGGGCCGACCTGCGCGACAAGTGCCCGGTCGCCCACTCCGATCGCTACGGCGGAACGTGGTTGCCTCTCACCCACGAACTCGTGCGCGAGATCGCCTATGACACCGAGAACTTCACGAGCCGCGCGGTGGTCGTGAGCACCGAGGTGCCACTCGATCCGGCACCCATCGGCGGTGCACCGCCCATCACGAGCGACCCGCCCTTCCATCACGAGGCTCGTCGGGTCGTTCTCCCGCCGTTCTCACCCAAGAAGATCGCCGAGTGGGAGCCCGAGATCCGGCGTCTGTGCAACGAACTCCTCGACAAGATGGAGGCCGACGCGAAGACGGGCCTCACCATCGACGCCGCACTGCAGTACGCGCAGCACATCCCGGTCAACGTGATCGCGCGCATGCTTGGCTTTCCGCTCGAAGATCAGGACCTCTTCCGCGAGTTCGTGCACGATCTGCTCGAGAACATCAACCTCGACCCGCAGGACCGGATCAGCGCGTTCGAGCGCATCGACGCCTACCTCAAGGCCCAGATCGACGATCACGTGACCAATCCGCGCGACGACCTCACGAGTTATCTGATGGACGTCGAATTGTTCGGGGAGAAGATCCCTCACGAATTGGTCGGTGGCTTCATCCTGCTGCTGCTGGTGGCCGGCATCGACACCACCTGGAGCGCCATCGGTTCGAGCCTGTGGCATCTCGCCACGCACGCCGACGACCGCCGTCGACTCGTGAACGACCCGTCCCTCATGCCCACGGCGATCGAAGAGTTCTTGCGCGCGTACGCGCCCGTCACAATGGCTCGCCTCGTGGCCAAGGATCACGACTTCCACGGTTGCCCCATGAAGAAGGACGAGTGGGTGTTGCTGCCGTTCCCGGCCGCCAACCTCGATCCGGCCGAGTTCCCCGACGCCGACAAGGTGCTCATCGATCGCGCCGAGAATCGCCATGCCGCGTTCGGTCTGGGCATTCACCGCTGCCTCGGTTCCAATCTCGCGCGCCTCGAACTTCGCGTGGCGGTGGAAGAGTTCATCAAGCGCTTCCCCGACTTCGAGTTGGCGCACGGTGAAGAAGGAGTCGTGTGGAGCGTGGGCCAGATCCGCGGTCCGCGTCAGCTCCCCGTACGCGTCGCATAGATGACCGAGTCGGAGGGCGACACACCCATCGAGGGTGATGGCTTCCTCACCGAGGCCGGTCGACACTGGGCCGAGCAGTTACGAGGTTGGGCCGTGCCCGATCACATCCTCGCGCAGGCCGAAGTTCCACCGTGGGCCCACGATCCGGCGACTTTCGCCATGGACGACACGGTCGATCCGGACAGCCCGATCTTCGAGGCGGCGCGCGAACTACTTCCGATCGACGGCGGCTCGGTGATGGACGTCGGTTGTGGTGGGGGTCGTAGCTCGATTCCGCTCGCACCGCGGGCCACGCACATCACGGGTGTGGACGAGAACCCGGCCATGTTGGCCAAGTTCGCCACCGCGTGCGATGAGGCCCGAGTCGCGCATTCCGAGATTCAAGGCAAGTGGCCCGACGCCGCGATCGAGGCCGAATTGCTCGGCACTCCTCTCGCACCGCGCGACGTGGTGGTGTGCCATCACGTGGTCTACAACGTGCAGAACATCGAAGCGTTCGTGGTGGCGCTCACCGCCGCGGCCCGACTGGGCGTGGTGGTCGTTCTCCCCAAGCAACACCCGCAGTCGGCCTGGAACGAGGGATGGCTTCACTTCTGGAATCTGAAGCGCCCCGACGGCCCCACGTCCGCCGACTTCGTCACGGTGTTGCGCGCCCTCGGCATCGAACCCGAGGTGGTGGAGGTCCCGCGTCCGCCGATGAGTCGCCACGCGGACGATCCGGCACTGCTCGCACAATCGGCGCGCCGTCGATTGTGTCTTCCCGAATCGCGACTCGCGGAGATCGAGGACTGGATCCGCGATCATCCACCGGCGTTCATGCGCGAGGTCGTGGTGGTGCGCTGGCCCGGAGGTCTTTCGTAGCGCCGGTTCGCTGGCCGTCGTAGATGCCGCGTTCGGGTGACACCGCGTACGCGACGATGCAGACCACCGCGGCTGGCAACGCGAGTCCGCC
>CAYNKE010000145.1:0-4400 GCA_964397715.1 uncultured Bifidobacterium sp.
TTGACCCCCACATACCAAGAGCTCCCGTTCGTTGTTGTCCACGGACCGGTCACTGACGTGCCGGTGTCCGATGTCACCGGCGGACACGGAACAACAGACGAAGACGAACAGTTGAGAAGAACATCATGAACGACTCCATCGGTATCTATCTGAACGACATCGGCAAGGTTCCCTTGCTCACCGCTGAAGACGAGCGAGTGCTGTCGCGCGCAATCGAAAAGGGCCGCGAAGCCGCCGCCAAGAAGGCCGCCGGCGAGAAGAGCCCGGCCATCAATCGCGACATTCGCGAAGCGGCCAAGGCCAAGGATCGATTCATCCGCGCCAACTTGCGTCTCGTCGTCTCGATCGCCCGCCGCTATCCCCTGCCACAGGGAATGGATCTGCTCGACCTCATCCAGGAAGGCAACCTCGGTCTCGAGCACGCCGTCGACAAGTTCGACTGGCGTCGTGGCTTCAAGTTCTCCACCTACGCCACGTTCTGGATTCGCCAGGCCATCGGTCGCGCCCTCGACCAGAAGGCCAGCCTCATCCGCATCCCCGGCGATCGCTCGGCGAGCCTGCGCGCCGCGTTGCGTCAGGCGAGTGGCGATGGTGAGACCCTCGACATGGCGAACGCCGAACTGCACCGCCTCACCACACCGGTGTCGCTCGACAAGACCATCGGCGACGACGGTGATGCAACGCTCGGAGATCTGATGGCCAACGGCGATCCGACTCCGGAAGATCACATCATCGCCCAGGGCGAGACCGAGCAGCTCTCCAAGTTGCTCGACACTCTCGACGCTCGCGCTCGTTACGCCGTGGAGGCCCGTTTCGGTCTCATCGATGGTGAGCGCAAGAGTTTCCGCGAAGTCGGCGAGAAGCTCGGCGTCACTGCCGAGGCCGCGCGCCGTCTCGTGTCACGAGCCGTGGCTGGATTGAAGGACGAGGCCGACGGCATCTTTGCTGCCTGATGCTCCGACTCGACTGAATTCAGTCAACTGAAACGACCCGGCTCCTTTCGGTGCCGGGTCGTTAGTCTTTACTGCATGCCTACCGGGTGGTCACCGACGTCGTGGCGGACGTTTCCCGCCGTGCAGCAGCCGGATTGGCCCGATGAGGGCGATCTCGAGCGAGCCCTGAAGCAGATCGCGTCCTATCCCCCGCTGGTGTTCGCCGGTGAAGCCCGTTCGTTGCAGTCCGACCTGGCTCAGGTCTCGGCTGGTAACGCGTTCTTGCTCCAGGCCGGCGACTGCGCCGAGAGTTTCGACGACTTCTCGGCCAACACCATCCGCGAGAAATTGCGCGTCATCCTGCAGATGGCCGTGGTGCTGACCTACAGCCTCGGCGTCCCGACGGTGAAAGTCGGCCGCATCGCCGGCCAGTTCGCCAAGCCCCGCAGCAGCCCCACCGAGAAGGTCGGCGATCTCGAACTGCCGAGTTTCCGCGGCCACATCGTGAACGATCCGACACCCACTCCGGCCGCGCGGATCCCCGACCCCGATCGTCTCGTGCAGGCGTACCACCAGTCGGCGTCCACCTTGAACCTCGTGCGCGCTTTCACCAAGGGTGGTTTCGCCGACCTGTCGCGCGTACACGCCTGGACCCAGGAGTTCGTGGGCACGAGCCCCGAGGGTCAGCGGTACGAGCAACTGGCCACCGAGATCGATCGTGCGCTGCGCTTCATGCGGGCCTGCGGCATCGACACCGAGAACACGTCGTCACTGCACGAAGTCGACGTCTACACGAGCCACGAGGCGCTTCTACTCGGCTACGAAGAGGCGCTGACCCGCCAGGACTCACTCACCGGCGGTTGGTACGACTGCTCGGCTCACATGCTCTGGATCGGTGAGCGCACGCGTCAACTCGACGGCGCACACATCGAGTTTCTCCGTGGTGTGGGCAACCCGATCGGCTGCAAGATCGGTGCCAGCACGTCCGTCGACTTCGTCCTGGAGTTGTGTCAGGTGCTCAATCCGGCTCGCGTTCCCGGTCGTCTCACGCTCATCAGCCGCATGGGAGCCGACAAGGTGGAGTCGGCACTTCGTCCTCTGCTGCGCGCCGTCACCGATGCCGGCCATCCGGTCGTCTGGGCCTGTGATCCGATGCACGCCAACACGTTCACGTCGACCTCGGGCCTCAAGACTCGCCACTTCGACGACATCATCCGCGAGATCGCCGGATTCGTGAGCGCGCACCGTGCCGAAGGCACGTGGCCCGGTGGCATCCACGTCGAACTCACCGGTGACAACGTGACCGAGTGCCTCGGGGGTGCCGACGCTCTCACGGTCGACGACCTCGACCACCGCTACCAGACGGTGTGCGATCCGCGACTCAACGCCCGTCAGGGTCTCGACCTGGCGTTCGGAGTGGCCGAACTCATTCGGTCGTCGGGCTTTGCCTGATCGTCTGCTCGATTCGCTCAGCACCTGGCCCGTCCCACACGCATCGGCCGCCGTGCTGCGCGGCGGCGTCGTCGTCGAACGCCGTGGTGACGCCACGTTCGAATACCGCCTCGCGTCCCTCTCCAAGATGATCACCGCGTGGGTCACCCTCGTTGCGTGCGAGGAGGGCACGGTGTCACTCGACGATGCGGTCGGCCCGACGACCCTGCGCCATCTCCTCGCGCACGCCGGAGGGTACGGGTTCGACGGGTCGACGCCGATCATGGGGCCGGGCAAGAAGCGCATCTACTCGAACACCGGAATCGAAATGGCGGCCGCGCACGTGGCCCGGTGCGCCGACATGGAGTTCGCGACGTACATGCGGGAGGCAGTCTTCGAGCCACTGAACATGAAGGCATCCGCTCTGCGCGGGTCGCCGGCGTTCGCGGTGTTCAGCACGCTCGACGACACGTGCCGATTCGTCGCCGAGTTGATGCGACCCTCATTGGTGTCGGAGGCGACCGCGCGCGATGCCGTGACGGTGCAGTTTCCCGACTTGAGCGGCGTCGTGCCGGGACTTGGCTCGTTCAGGCCGTGTCCGTGGGGTCTCGGCATCGAAATCCGCGGCGACAAGTCGCCCCATTGGACGGGATCGCACAATTCGCCACGCACGTTCGGCCACTTCGGTGGCAGCGGCACCATGGCGTGGGTCGATCCCGAGATCGACGTCGCTCTCGTGGCCCTCACCGATCGCGACTTCGACTCCTGGGCGGCCGAGGCATTGGTGGCTTGGTCGACCCTGAGCGACATCGTGATCGATGGGGTGAGGGCCTGACGTGACGTCGACGCGTGCAACTGAACGCCTTCTGCTGGCGTCGGCATTCATGATGTCGGCCAGCGTGAGCGTCGTTTTCGCGTTGATGGGGAATCTGCAGGACGAATTCGGCTTCGGCGACTCGGGACTCGGATTCATCGCCGCCGCGGGATTCTTGTCGTCGTTCATCATGCAGGTCGTCGTGTCGCCCTACGCCGACCGCGGTCACGCGAAGTTGCTCATGGTGCTGGGGCCGGTGTTGGCAATCGTCGGAAACGCAACCTTCGCGACGGGGTCGGGCCTCGCCCAATTCGTCGCGGCCCGCGCCATCGTCGGGGCGGCCAACGGGTGCTTCTATCCCCCGGCCCGCGCGCTCATGGCGAACCTGAGGACCGAAGGAAAATCTGAGCGACTGGGCGCGATGGCCGGCATCGACCTCGCGGGCTTCGTGACTGGTCCGGTGATCGGCGGACTCCTCGTCGGTCCCCTCGGATTGCGTTGGCCGTTCGTGATCTTCTCGATTGCTGCCGGTATCTCGTTCTTCCTCGTGTCGACACGACCACTTCCCGAACTGCCGAGATCGACCGAGCGTCAGGGCCTGCCATTCGGTCTGTTGCGTGATCGCGGCGTGCTCGTACCGATCATGCTCCTCGTCGCATTGGCTCTTCCCGTGGGTCTGTACGACTCGCTCTGGGATCGGTTCCTGACCGACCTCGGTGCATCGGATGCGGTCGTGGGTCTGTCGCTCGGCGCCTACGCGATTCCGTTCGTGTTGCTGTCGCGGTTCGGTGGACGGCTCGCCGATCGGCGGGGTCACCTTCTCGTCGCATGGACGGGAATCTTCGTGGTCGCTCCGTTCACGATTCTCTATGGACAGTTCTCAGTCGCGTGGGTTCCGATCGCGCTCGGAACCGTCGAGTCCTGCGCGCAGGCGTGTGCGGCACCAGCCGCGGCCGGTCTGCTCGCGCGCAATGCGCCGTCGGGTCGGGCCGCGGCGGCGCAGGGTCTGGCCGGAGCGTGCAATCAACTGGTGGCGGCGGTGGTGGCGATCCTTGCGACGTGGGGATACGGACACACGTCACCGAACGTGTTGTTCGCGGTGGCGGGTGTTGCGGTGTTCGCGGTCGGCACGACCGCCCGCCTACTCCACAGGTCCCCCTGAGGATCTGGTTGGAGAAATTCACCCATACGGTGAAGATTCCTCACCAGATCGACACACAACA
>CAYNKE010000146.1:0-4380 GCA_964397715.1 uncultured Bifidobacterium sp.
CCGCGAATGGCGAACACGTTGAACAAGGCCGGCCACACGATGTTGTGCACCGCGGCGTCGAGAGCCGGAAACCAATAGGTGACCGAATCGTCGGCGTCGGACGGGGCCGGCTGCACGTCGATGTCGAGGCCGGCCACGTGAATCGTGGTGGCACCATCGAACGAATGAGTCACGGGCAGGTGGCCCGATGTGAACGGTGCATGGCGGGCGTTGCGATAGTCGAATCCCAGACCGATGTTGACATTGCCGTCGGGTCCGTCGGTTGGGAGCATGATCGAGAACTGTTCGACGAGACCACGTGCGTACGCCGGACCGATGGCAGTGGCCGAGCGCTGAAGGTTGCCGGCGATGCGCGCGTGACCGTGGATCGGGAAGTCGGCGCCGAGACCCATGCTCGCGCGATCGTCCACCACGGCTCGCGTTCCTTGCACGTAGTGAAAGTGCGTGTAGAGGACGGCGACGATCGGCGTGGTGGTGCGCTCGCGCAACTCGCCGATCGCCTCACGCATCTCCTCCACCGATTCACCGGTGTCGATGGCGATGATGCCTTCGGGCGCTTCGACGAAGACTTGATTGGACAGACCATTGCCCACCAGACACCAAGCGAAGTCGCCAATTCGGTAGAACTGCCGCGCGAGCCGTTCGCTCTGCGCAAAGTGATCGCGATGGCCGCGCTGGCCCCGGGGGCCGGTGATCACCGGCCGGTCATCGGACGCAAAACTGCGCGGTTCGTTCACGGGACGACACTAGGCCTCGTCGTCGGCCAGGAACCCGATCATCGCGGGTGTGGCCGAGCGGTCCTGGAGCATGAACATGTGGCCGCCGGTGAACTCGCGGTATTCCGCGTTCGGTAGACGATCGGCCAGGCGCCGACAATTCTCCGGTGGTGCGATGCCGTCGGTGGCTCCCGCCGTGACCATCACCGGACAGGTGATCGATGGCAGCAGGTCGAACGCGTCGTGATGGCGACGAGCGTTCATCTGCAGGTCGAGCCCACGCTTCGCGTCACCAGTCAGCGTTGGCCTCGGGACCGAAAGAATCAGCCGTGCTGTTTCGTCAGCCGCCACGAATTCGGGCGTGAACCTGGTGTCGAGGACGGTTGGGAATCGGTTGGCGCGCTCGTCGTCCGACAGCGCGTACAACTCGTGTAGTGGGTACGACGAGCCGCCCGCTCCCCCGCTCGACGTGCACGCCAGCACCATTCGCTCGATCCGGTTCGGGATCCGGGCCGCGACGTGTTGCGCCACCATGCCGCCGAAACTGATACCGAAGACACGGAACGAACTCCACCTCGCGTGATCGACGAGTGCAACCACGTCGTCGGCGAGATCGGGCATCGTGTACTCGGCGCGAGGGACGTCGCTCTCACCCATTCCGCGGTGATCGAAGGCGAGAACCTGGAACCGCTTCGTGAATGGTCCAAGCATCGGAAGGACGTCGACCAGACGTGATCCGGATCCGTTGATGTAGAGGAGATGCGGGGCGACGGCATCACCCAGAAGCTCGTAGTGAAGACGACCCCACGGTCGTTCGACGATCGACACGAAGCAACCCTAGGCGGTCACCCGACCTGGTTGACCGTGAGGATGGTGCTCGGAATCTCCGGTCGAGCTGGGTTCGTCTGCGTGGTCACGGCGCGGATGACCATCTGGCTACTGGTAGTCGACGTCATCAGCAATTGGAAGTAGTCACCGGCCGTCACGTCGACGAAGTAGTTGAGCATGATCACATGACGACTGCTCGAACCGCTCGACGTGATGACGACGTCGGTGTTCGTCCAGGGCACGTTCTGACCATTCTTCGCCAGCCACACACTCACCGTGTCGGTCCCGGCATCACCTTTCTCCAACTGCGACGAGAACATGATGTTGAACTTGCCCGACACCGCGAAGGTGATGTGGCTGGTGGCCACGATCGACACGCCACTCGCGAAGTCGGTGGTGTTGAGCGGCACGGGCGTGGCCACGTTCTGTGGAAGAGACACCGTGGTCGTGTCGTAGAACGAGCCGTACGCTCCGAATCCACCGGGCAAACCTTGTGGGCCGGTGGGACCCGCGGGACCGGTCGCACCTTGCGGACCAGTTGCACCGGTCGCACCCGTCGGTCCCGCGACACCGGTTGCACCGGTCGCACCCACTGGGCCGGGCGCTCCGCTCACTCCCGTTGCACCTGCGGCACCTGATGCACCCGCGGGGCCCGGGACTCCGCTCGTTCCCGTTGCACCTGTTGCGCCCGGTGCACCCGCGGGACCCGTTGCGCCACGCGGACCGACCTCGCCTTGCGCGCCGGCCGGGCCGGGTTCACCCGCCGGTCCGGGCGGTCCGGCAACTCCTTGTTCACCCGGCGGACCTTCAGGGCCACGCTCTCCAGCCGGACCCATCGGACCCACGACGGTCGACACTCGTTCGTCGCGCGTCGCGACGAACCACAACGTCGTTGCGATGAGTGCGATCGACACGATCTCCGCCGTCGCAACGAGGACGACGCTGATCCACCTCCCCTGCCGCCATGCGCGCACGTCGAAGTCTGTGCGTGCCGATGAACGGTCGCGTCAGTACATCCGTCTGGATCTAGTGGTTCGTCGCGCGACCGATGCCCAGGTTCAGCGGCTCGGCGGCCTTGGCGAACCGAACCTTCAACTTCAGTGTGCCGAGCATGATGCCCGGTTGATGCTGCCAGTCGTTGCCATCGTCGTACTCGATGCTCTCGAGGCGATCGAGCAAAACTCCCCACGCGACTTGCTGCTCGATGCGTGACAAGTTGGCACCCGGACACACTCGAGGCCCGGCCGAGAACGCGAGGTGACGAGTAAGTCCATCTCGTTCGAGATCGAGGTCGTACGGACACTCGAATTCGTCTTCATCGACGTTGGCCGCAGCGAATCGCAGATGCAATAACGACCCAGCCGGTACTTCGACACCTTGGAAGACTTCGTCGCGCGACGTCATCCGAGTGGACAAACCATGCGTTGGCGATCGCAGGCGCAGGCTCTCCTCGGTGAAGGCTCGCAGTTTCGAGCGATCACGTCGCAGAAGCTGGAAGAGCTCGGGCTGCTCGCACAACAACTGTGCCTGCTCCTCGAGCGCGTACTGCGTTGTCTCGAGAGCTCCGATGATCATCGCGTGCACGATGCCCGCAATCTCGAGGTCGGTGAGTTTGCGGTCGAGAGCCTCGTAGTGCACGTCGCACAGGAAACTGACCATGTCGTCCTGCGGATCGCGGCGCTTGGCGCGCACGTGTTCGTAGATGTACTCCTGGAACCCCTCCAGTCGAGCCAACATGTCGGCGATCTGCTCGGGGCTCAGTTCGTGCTTGAGGCCCGTGCCATGGACGAAGGGGGTGACGATCGCATCACCCCAGGCGGCCAACTTCGGGATGTCGTCGAGCGGGAAGCCAAGGATCGTGGCGAACACGCGCTGCGGGAGCGGACGCGCGAACCGGCTGATGAACTCCACTGATCCGTCGTCGACCCACTCGTCGAGCAGATCATTGGCCAACTTCGTGATCATCTCGCGATGGCGGGGTGCACCGGTGCCGACCCACGGATCGGTGAGTTCCTTGCGGTGCTTGATGTACATCTCTTGCGTGGGTCGCAACGACACCATCGACGCGGTCATGAGGTTGCGCGACTTCTCGTACACCTGCTCGACCGTCAATCCCTCGTCGGCCCAATCCCCGACTCGCCGCTGACCCATCACGATGAATCGCTCGGGGTCCTTCACGACCGCGGCGATGTCGGCGTGCTTCGTCAACACGTACGCATCGGTGCCGGGCCTCAACCCACCACCGGGAATCCGCAACACCGGTGCGTCACGATGCAGGATCTCGTACATCTCGTACCAGTGCTCCTGCGCACCGGTGCCGAACAGATCGACCGAAGCCAAGTCGACCGGGCACTTCATGGGCCCGAGGTCGTGGTTGACGTGCTTCGGATGCGCACCCATGGGCGGGTCTAGAGCACTCGATACACGTCGTAGTGAACTTCGTTGGCTCCGGGTGCACCGACAGCCACGGCCTGCACACCGTTGAGCCACGAGTACCGCTCGTCGCCGGCTTCGAACAGCGGCGCGGTGATGATGCGCGGGCCAGCCTCACCGGGTGCCATGACGCCGAGGTAGTGCATGTGGATCGACGCGCCGTCGTCGGTGGTGACGAGTGCGCGAACGTCGAGTTGTGCCGTGCCGTCGGCGCGAATGGTCAACCAGTCGGCGCCCAGATGAGCCACCGTTCCGTTGACCTTGGGGCCCTTCACCGTTCCGCCGTTGATTCCCACGATCACGCGCGTGCCGTGTGGGCCGTTCGGGATGACCACCGGGGCATCGAGGGTGGCGTGGAGGTGGAAGAGGAATTCGACGTTCAGGGCCGTGGTGTCGCTCATGG
>CAYNKE010000147.1:0-4336 GCA_964397715.1 uncultured Bifidobacterium sp.
CGCACCATCCGTCTCTCCTCATCGTCGACGGACTCGGGTCGTCGGAAGCGGGTGGCCAGATGCAGCACCTCTCGACCCGCGGAGCCGCGGCAACCGGTGCGTTTCCGGCCACACCGGGCAACCATGTGCTCTCCGACGACCTGACCGGAGTGCTCGAACCCGGGCACGACGGTCTCGGCTGGCTCGCCAAGAGCGGCCGACTCGCTCTCGGGTACCTCGGTGATCCGGCCAAGACCGCCCGGACGTATCCGGTCATCGACGGCGTTCGCTACGTGATTCCGGGCGACCGTGCCGTTCTGCGAGCCGACAACATGATCGAGTTGCGCGGACGCGATTCGGTGACCATCAATTCCGGCGGCGAGAAGATCTTCGCCGAGGAAGTGGAGGCGGCGATCAAACCGCATCCCGCCGTTCTCGACTGCGTGGTCGCCGGCCGCCCGAGCGAACGCTGGGGCAACGAGGTGGTGGCCGTCGTGGCCCTTCGGCCCGGAAGCATCGTGACCGACGACGAACTACTCGCCGAGGCCGCGACCCACGTCGCCCGCTACAAACTGCCCAAGGCGTTCGTTCGCGTCGATTCGATCGTTCGCTCGCCGTCGGGCAAGGCCGATTATCGGTGGGCCAAGGAGATCGTCGGCCGGTCGTGACGATGGTCAGACCGGCAGGTCGCCGGTCGCCTTCTTCGTCGTACCGGTGTCGGTGAACGCCTTGATCGTGTTCTCGGCGATGCGCATCTGGTGAATCTCGTCGGCGCCGTCGGCGAATCGCGCCCACCGGGCGTGCTGCATCATGTTCGCGAGCGGAGTGTCGGTGGAATAGCCGAGAGCTCCGTGCACCTGGATGGCCCGGTCGATGATCCGATTGAGGCTGTTCGCGACGAAATGCTTCGCCATCGACACCTCGGTGCGAAAGTCGTCGCCACGATCGATCTTGTAGGCGGCGTGCAAGACCATCAGCTTGCACTGGTACAGCTCCATCGCCGAGTCGGCGATCAGCCACTGCACACCCTGCTTCTCAGCGAGGTACGACCCGTGCGAATACCGCTTGAGAGAACGGTCGACCATCATGTCGAGCGCCATCTCGGCCTGAGCGATCCAGCGCATGCAGTGCGCCAGACGAGCCGGACCCAATCGATACTGACCGAGCCGGTGGCCGTTGCCCCGACCGCCGAGGATCTGCGAATCATGAACGCGGAGGTCTTCGATCACGATCTCGCTGTGGCCACCCGGGCCGTGCATGGTCTCGACCTCGCGGACGTTCTTCCAACCCTCGGCTGGAAGGTCGACGATGAACGCCGTGTTCGCACCTCGTGAGCCCTCCGGAACGTCCATCTCGGTTCGGGCGATCAAGATGGCGAACTTGGCGCGGTTGGCGCCGGAGATGAACCACTTGTGGCCGTTGATGACCCACTCGTCGCCGTCCTTGATGGCGTGCGTGCGGATGAGGGTCGGATCGGAACCGGCCACTTCGGGTTCGGTCATCGCGAAGCACGACGACGTGACGCCGTTGCACAGCGGCTTCAGGTACTTCTCTTTCTGTTCGGGAGTTCCCCAGTGCACCAAGGTGTGCATGTTCCCCTCGTCGGGTGCCTGGCAGTTGAGGACCCAGGGGCCGACCCGCGTCTTGGCGGCTTCGGACTGCACCATCGCCAACGCCACGTGACCGAGGCCCATCCCGCCCCACTCCTTGGGCATGTGCGGGAGCCAGAGACCTTGTTTCACGGCCTCCTTCCGGAGGCGGATCAACTCGCCGACGTAGGCACGATGGGTCTCGGCGTCCATCTCCTCGCGGTGGCCGAACGGATCGACGGCCGGCTTGATGGTGTTGTCGACGAAGTCGCGAACGCGATCGCGAATCTGCTGGTGTTCGTCCGACAGCGTGAAATCGATCATGACTTTCCCCCTAGGCGTCGAGACGAGTCTGCCCGGCCGTGACCTTGGTCGGCGAGTCCGGAACTCGCGGCGCGCGAGGCTTAGCCTGACCTCGTGGAAACCGAGCGGACGTCCGCGTCCTGGGACACCGAGGCACTGCCGAGCGGCCAGCAGAAAGTGACCGCCGTCCGCGAGATGTTCGACGCGATCGCGCCTCGCTACGACCTCGTGAACCGCATCATGACCTTCCGGCTCGACACGCGGTGGCGTCGCTACGCCGTCAAGCGTCTGGGCCTCCCGGCTGGCAGCCGAGTTCTCGACCTGGCGAGCGGAACCGGCGACCTCTGTGTCGATCTCCGGCGGGCCGGACTGGCACCGTTGTCGTTCGATCTGAGTTTCGGAATGCTCCACGCCGATCGCAGCGGAGCACCGCGTACTCAGGCCGACATCCTGCGACTGCCCATCGCCGACGGGTCCGTCGACGGAGTCACCTGCGGCTTCGCCTTGCGCAACCTTCTCGAGTTGCCGGCCTTCTTCGCCGAACTGGCCCGGGTCGTACGACCCGGTGGTCGTATCGCGCTGCTCGACGTGGGTGTTCCGAAGAACCGCCTCATCCGCTGGGGCAACGGCATCTACTTCGGCCGAATCGTTCCGAGAATCGGCGGCTGGCTGTCCGATCCAGCGGCGTATCGCTACCTCCCGAAAAGCGTCGCCTACCTCCCCGCCCCCGACGTGATGCTCGCCGATCTGCGCCGAGTCGGATTCTCCGATGCCGAGCACCGCGGGCTCTCGGGTGGGATCACGCAACTGATGGTCGCCACGCGCGACTCGTGATGATGAGCCGCCGATGAAGGCCGTCACCCGCGTTCTTTCCGCAGACGTCGACCTCAACGACGTGTGCCGACACGATGGCTTCCTCTTCGTTCGCAACGGAGTCGGTGTGGCTGGACGAGGCCGGGCCGCCGTCGTGACCGCCGACGACGCTCTGACGGCACTGGGAGCCATCGAACACGACGACGCATCCGCCGGTCGCGCCGGTCCGGTCGCCCTGGGCTGCCTCCCCTTTCGGCCGGGCTCACCCGCCGAGTTCGTGATTCCCTCGGTCGTGGTGCGCAAGACCGCCGACGGTGGGGTCTTCCTGACCACGATCGACGCACCGAGTGAGAGCGATCTGGCCCTCTCCGCCGAACCTTCTCCGCCGAACACGCCGTCGTTTCGTGTCGGTCCGCGATCGCCGATCGACACGTACCGTCGGGCCGTCGCCACCGGGCGGGACGCCGTTCGGCGCGGCGATCTGACCAAAGTCGTCATCGCCCGCGAGATCGGGATCGACAGCGATCAACCACTCGACGTCCACGCCATTCTCCTTCGTCTTCGCGCGGCGTTCGGTGCGAGTTATCGCTACAGCATCGACGGCCTCATCGGCGCGTCTCCCGAACTGTTGGTGTCGGTCGAGGACGATGTGGTTCGATCCCATCCATTGGCCGGCACCACACCGCGCACCGGCGACCCGGCGACTGACGAGGCACTGGCCAGCAAGCTCGTCGCGAGCATGAAGGACCAGATCGAGCACCGCGTCGTGATCGATGTCGTGCACGACGCTCTTCTTCCTTGGTGCAGTTACCTCGATTGGGAACCCGAACCGTCGATCGTCAAGGTGGCCAACGTCCAACACCTCGGAACCCTCATCGAAGGTCGACTGTCCGAACCACGTCCCGACGTGCTCGCGCTCGCCCGTACCTTGTCTCCGACCCCGGCTCTCGGAGGGCATCCTCGTGACGCCGCCATCCAACTGATCGACGCGCACGAAGGCTTCGAACGAGGTCGATACGGCGGAGCGGTCGGTTGGCTCGACGCGAACGGAAACGGCGTGTTCGCCGTGGCGATTCGCTGCGCCGAACTCTCCAGCGATCGTCGATCGGCCCGTCTGATCGCCGGTGGCGGAATCGTGGCCGACAGCGACATCGACGCCGAACTGGCCGAGACCCAGGCCAAGTTCCAGGCGATGCTGTCGGCGATCGTCAGGCCATGACCGCGGCGACCGCCGCGTGCAGTCGACGGTGAACGTCGAGATCGACTCGTCGATCAGTGGATACCACCATCAATGACGGTCCGGGAGCGGCCGAGGCCGCCGCGAGTTCGTCGATCGTCGTGACCACGGCCGTCCGCAGTCCGTGGGCGCGGCCCAACGCGGCCAAATCGGAACCGTGGGGGGTTCCGAACAATTTCTCGAAGCGATCGGCATCGACCAACGAGGCTTGCGGCAGGTAGTGGAAGATACCTCCGCCGTCGTTGTCGGTGACCACGATTCGTACGTCGAGTCCACGTCGCGACAATCCGGCGAGAGACGACGAATCGTGGAGCAGCGCGACGTCGCCGATCAGGACTCCGACTGTCGAACCGGTTGCCGTTGCGACACCGATGGCCGTGGCGACGACTCCGTCGATGCCGTTGGCTCCACGGTT
>CAYNKE010000148.1:0-4281 GCA_964397715.1 uncultured Bifidobacterium sp.
TCGCCACGACGAGTGCGGCAACGCCAGCGGTCGTCCCCGCGAGAATCAGTGGGAGCACACCGTCACCGGGTCCGACGTTCCAGAGCAGACCCGCCCACAACCCGGCGATCAGAACAGCACCGTTGTTCAGGCTCTGATACACGCCTTGGGCCCGACCCAGGGCGCTCCGATCGACCAGTGACGCGATCCACGCTTTCCCCACGCCGTCGGTGAATGCCGGAAACAGTCCGTACAGGCCGACGATCGTGAACACCCAAGGACCCTTGTCGACCAGACCGAGGCCGAGATAACCGACCGCGAAGAAACCCAGACCGACCGCGTAGACCACGCGTTTGGGCCATCGATCGGCCAACGCGCCAGCTGGATACGACGCGATCGTGTACACGGAATTGAAGACCACGTACGCCGCGATCACTTCGGTCGTCGAGAATCCGAGTTCCACCAGACGAAGTAGCAAGAGGGCGTCGGAGAAGTTGACGAGAGCCACGACAACCAGCACGGTCACCACCCTCTTGAATGCGACGGGCAGTTCGTCGGGCTGATCGGCGGTGGCCTCTCGTTCGTGGGTCTTCCGTGTCGGCCTCACGTCGCGGACGAAGAGCGTGAGAAGGACCGACCCGATAGCGGGAACGATCGCCCACCACATTGCTGCCCGAATGTCGTTCTCGACGACCGCTAACGCCACCAGGCCGAGCAAGGGCCCGATGACGGCCCCGAGGCTGTCGCCCATGCGATGAAAGCCGAAGGCCCGGCCGAGATGTTCGGGGCTGGTACTCGACGCGATGAGAGCGTCACGCGGTGCCGAGCGCAGTCCTTTGCCGAAACGATCGCTCACCCGACCAACAAGAACCATGGGCCATCCCACTGCTCCGGCCACCAGAGCCTTGCCAACGGCCGCGAGTCCGTAGCCGGCACCGATGAAACGCTTGCGGCCGTATCGGTCGGACCAACGTCCCGCGAAGTATCGAACGACTCCGGCGGTCGCGTCGGCCAATCCTTCGATCACGCCGACGAGCACCGGTGGTGCGGCCAGAACACCGACCAAGAAGATGGGGAGAAGCGGATAGAGAAGTTCGCTCGCGGCGTCCTGGAGGAGGGACACTCCGGTGAGGACGAGCAGCGTCTTGCCGAGCCACGGCGTCCGCGACGCCGTCCGATCCGAAGTCTCCGTCACGACTTCACGACAGTTGGCGACCCCGTCACCAGACGACGCGAGTCGTTGCGTTCTTGGCTCGGCCCTCGGCGCGCACGCCTCGCTGCACGAGATCGGCCGACAACTCGTTCCACACCTTCTTCAGTCGGTAGTGCGGCACCCGCGGATACAGGTGATGAATCGCGTGATGATCGTGGCCGCGGACGAGCAAACCCGATCCGCGGAACACCGCGATGCGCGTGTGGCGATAGCGGCTGGTCTCGTTGGCCGGGTGATGCGGGTACCACGCGAAGATGAACATCAACCAGCACAACTGAATGCGGGCGGGCAGCCACCAGAGGCAGAGAGCCACGAACCCGTTGCCAGTGGCGATGCAGGTGACGAGCACTGCGGTGGTCACGAGCCAATAGCGCATCTGCGCCTTGCCTTCGGCCTTCGAACCTTCCCGACTGGCGAGTTTGGCGCGCAGGGCGGGCGGCAGCAGCACGCGAAGCGGTGGGATCAACGCGAAGAACGGCAGGAACGCGTAGAGCATCGTCATGCCGTAGAACTTGAGCGGCAGTTCGCGCAGACGCCCTTCGGTGAAGTGATCGGGATCGCGATCGGGATCGTTGGTGTACGCGTGGTGGCGCATGTGGCCGGCGCGGTGCGCGGTGAACTCGATGCCAGTGGGGATCGACGACAACAGCCCGATCACTTCTTCGATACCGCGACCCCGCGTGGCCTTGCCCATGATGTTCTTGTGCGTCGCCTCGTGCATGGGCATGTAGAAGGTGGACGCGAGGACCGAGTTGACGATCAAGCCGAGCCACAGTGGAATCGTGCCGTTGGCACCGAGGACGACGACCGTCGTCCAGCAAGCCGCGAAGAAGACGAACGTGGCGATCATGCGGTACTGCACGTCGCCCCAGTACTTCGCGGCCACGAGATTTTCGGCCCGCACCTGCTCGTTGCGGTCGGCGCGACCGCTATCGCTGGCCTCGGTCTGCGCCTTCTGGAAGAGGACTGCTTCGAGGTCTTCAGGGGCTGGCGCGTCGATCGTCACGAGGTCACAGTAGCGGGCCTGTGCAGGTCGATGGCTTGCCCCGATTCGGTTTCACGAACCGACAATGGGGCGGCGCGACGCCTACCGAGACGGCATCGTTTCGATCACGATGTTCCGGTAGGCGCTGGAGAGCTGGCTCATGTCGGCGGGATCGCCGGTCACAACGACACCGCCACCCACCTCGACCGCAGCAGCAACGACGTGGGCATCAGCAAGGTGTTCGGGGCCAGATCCGCTCGCCGACAGCACCGCGCCAACGAGACGTGCGAAGGCACGGTCGGTGTCACGCAACATCACACCCTCTTCTTCACGTGACAGCAGTGCGTCGATCAGCTGGTTACGACCTCCACCGCGATACAGCTCGGCGAGAATCACCGTCGGAACGACGACGTCGTGGCCGAGTCGTTCAGCCGCCGCCATGGCGCGTCGAACCATCCGCTCGGCTGGCCCAGATTCGTGGGCAAGGGCCGCGAGTGCCCGTTGGTCGAGCACCACCCTCATGCCGGACCGCCCAGCAGGCGCATCAGACGAGTGATCTCGGCCTCGTCCTCGGCGGTGTCGAGTGGGCCGTGAAGTTCGTCGAGGCGCTGGAGGAGCGCGGAGAGTGCTCGTTGGCGCCGGCGACGTTCGACCTCGGTGCGGAGCGCCTGATTCACCTGAGTCGACAGCGCCTCCCCACCTCCCTCGAAAAGGGCGACAAGGTCTTCGTCGAGCGAGAGCGAAACTTTGCGTTTGGGCTGGGTCACGCCCTGATCGTACTGAGGTACGACTGGAGTACGACCAATCAGCACTTGACAGCGTCAGGGCGAATAACTAGACACTGTCTACATGGAGCAGTCCCTCACCCTTCACCCCGACGCGCGTGTGCAACGTCAGCGCTGGGGAATCCTCACCATCCTCTGCCTCTCGGTGTTCCTCGCGGTGGTGGACAACCTCATCATCAACGTGGCGATCCCCACGCTCGCGCGGGAACTCGACGCCACCACCAGCGGACTGCAGTGGATCGTCGACTCGTACGCACTCGTCTTCGCTGGCCTACTCCTCGCCGGCGGCGGACTCGGTGATCGCTTCGGTCGCCGGCGCGTGATGCAGATCGGCATCGTGCTCTTCGGACTGTTCTCCGCCTGGGCCGCCTTCCGCTCGTCGACCGGTGAACTGATCGCCGCGCGCGGACTCATGGGTGTAGGCGCGGCCATGGTCTTCCCGAGCACGCTCGCCATCGTGATCGACGTGTTCCGCGACCCGATCGAGCGCGCCAAGGCCATCGGCGTGTGGTCGGCCGTCTCGGGTGCAGCGGTGGCGTTTGGTCCGGTTGCCGGCGGATTCCTGCTCGAACACTTCTGGTGGGGATCGGTTTTCCTCATCAACGTTCCGATCGTCGTGGTGGCGTTCGTCCTGCAGTGGCGGTTCGTTCCCGAATCACGCGACCCTCACGCGAAGCGGCTCGACTGGCCCGGCCTGCTGCTGTCGATTTCGTTCGTGTCGCTCCTCGTTTTCACGATCATCGAAGGTCCACACCGCGGCTGGGGCAACACCTCGTCGATCTTCGGCTTCATCGGCGCGGCTGTTCTGTGTGCGGCGTTCATCACTCGCGAGCGCACCGCCGCTCAGCCACTGCTCGACGTTCGGGTGTTCCGAGACATGCGCGTCACCGCGGCCACCTCGTCGATCTTCATCGCGTTCTTCTCGCTGTTCGGCTTCACGTTCCTCATCACGCAGTACTTCCAATTCGTGCGCGGCTACGACCCGCTCGAGTCGGGCTTGCACACCGTCCCGTTCGCAGTGGGCGCGGGCATCACCGCGCCCATCGCGGCTCGACTCGCATTGCGCTTCGGCCCACGTCGTGTGATTCCCGTCGGACTTCTCTTCATGGGAGTCGCGCAACTCTGGGCCAGCACGTTCGAAGTGGACACGTCGTACTTCGGCCCGATCATCCTCAGCATGATGTTGATGGCGAGCGGCCTGTCGCTCGTGACCAGCCCGGCCTCCGAATCAGTGATGGGAACACTTCCGCGTGACATGGCCGGTGTCGGTTCGGCCATCAACGACACGAGTCGGGAAATCGGTGGAACGCTCGGAGTTG
>CAYNKE010000149.1:0-4270 GCA_964397715.1 uncultured Bifidobacterium sp.
ACTTGTCCATTCCCAACGTTTCGAGGGCCGGACGAACCATCTCGGTCATGATGAAGCCGGGCGACACCGAGTTCACGCGAACACCACGATCGGCCCACTCGCAACCGACCTGCATCGTCACGTTGCGCAGGCCGCCCTTGGCCGCCGCGTACGCGATGATGTTCGACTCGTTGGCGCCGCTGCCCATGATCGAGCAGATGTTGACGATCGAACCCGACTGGCGTTCGAGCATGTGCTTGCCGACTTCGCGCAGGTACATGAACGCGCCGGTGAGGTCGATGGAGAGAATCCAGTTCCAGGTCGCGGTGTCGTACTGCTCGGCCGAGAGGCCACGCAGGTCGCTCACTCCGGCGTTGTTGACGAGCACGTCGATCTTGCCGTGCTCCTTGATGCCGGTCTGCACCACGCGCACGACGTCTTCCTCGATCGCCACGTCTCCGGTCGCGACGGTGACCTTCGAGCCGAGCTTCCGGCAACGCTCGGCCACCGCCTCGAGCATGTCCTTCGATCGCGCGGTGAGAACGAGGTCGGCGCCTTCCTTGGCGAACCCTTCGGCGAAACCCTCGCCGAGGCCGTACGAGGCTCCGGTGATGAGAACCGTCTTCCCACTGAACTGACCCATGACGAACCCCCTTGCCGGCGCTCGGTGCGCCGCGGGGCAACAGTAGAGCCGCTACTCCCCCAAGGACCGAACGGGAAGGTCCATGTGGACGATGCCCGCGGCGTACCCCTCGAAATCGCCCTCGAACGGCGCGGCCCGCATCTCATCGGCAGTACGTCGACTTCCGAGGAGGCGCAGACATTCGAACGCCGACGTTCGAAGTGTGAGTCCCGGTTCGCCGTCCCCGACCACGACCTCGTCTCCGTCGATCACGGCACGGAACGCGCCAAGTCCGTGCTTGGCCAGATCCATCTTCACCAGCCTCAGGCCGAGCCGGGCCGCCATCCTCACTCCCGCGGAGTCGCGATCGCCCGGACGGCCGACCGCGGTGCGCAGATCGTGTTCGTGCACGACGGTGTCGTACGTGAGGCCCCACAAACCTTTCGGTGACGCCGCGATCATGGCTTCGAACGTCGGTGCTTTCTCGTGCCACTCGTCGACGACGCTCGACAATGATCGACTCCGGCGCTCGGCCACCTGACGGTCGACCCAGGCCTGCGTGTCACCGCTCGGCGGGTTACCCCCACCGAGATCGGCGGCGATTCCGGTGACATGTGAGAACAGATCGCGAACGTTCCAGTCGGGACAGGCCTGCACGATGCGCTGCGCATCGTCGTCGGACAACGTCGCAGCCAGAGCCTCCATGCGCAGACGCGACGAGCGGTATTCGTCGCGCAACTCCTCGCCACTCGGACTCATGCCATCACCCTCTTCATGCCGGCGGCGCATCGCGCCACGTGTTCGCTCGCGTTCTCCCAACCCCAGGCCGACGGTGTCTCGATCGACCACGGAACCTTCGCTCCGATGCGCCTCAACGTCGCGATCAGACCGATCAGGTCGAATTCACCGTCTCCGGGCGCGACGCGGTTGGCCAGACAGTCGGTGTAGTAGTCGGGGTTCTGCGGCGCGCGGGTGCCGTCGTTCATCTGCACACCCGTCACGAGCTCGCCCGGAAGTCGACCGATGGCATCGAGATCGTTCGCGCCGCGTTGGTGGTGCCACGAATCGACGCAGATTCCGCCGTTCGGTCGTGCCGCACCTTCCACGATGCGCCGTGCGTCGTCCACGGAATAGATGTCGGTGAACGGCAAGAACTCGAGTCCGACGACCAGTCCGTGATCGGCGGCTCGATCGCAAAGATTCCCGAAGGCCCGGGTTCCCGCATCGAAGTCGTCGGCCGGTCCGATGACCTGCATGTAGCGGCAACCGAAGTGGTCGGCCATCCGGAACGCCGCGTCCTCGAACAGAGCGGCCCGCTCGCCACCCACGCCGTCTCGCCCGAGACCGGTGACGACCTCGATCTCGGCCAGACACAGATCGTGCTCGGCCAGAAGGTCGGCCAGGCCGTGCGGTGCGAAACCCTCCTTTTCGAGGGCCAGATATTGGCCGACGAAGAGCCCGATACCAGCGAAGCCATTGGTCGCGGCCAGTCGCACTCGCTCCTCGATCGGATGCATGGGAGCCAGCGTGAAGTGGCTGAGGATCAACTCTTCGGGTCCCATGGTGCGCGGATTAGGTTGAGCCACGTCGCCAGTGTCGCACACGCCCACGGCGAGAATTCCACGCGCGATCGCGGTCGCACGACGAACAGGGGGCCAACATGGCAAGCGGACGACTCGACGGCAAGGTTGCCGTCGTCACCGGCGGATCGAGCGGAATCGGCGAGGGAACGGTTCGCCGATTCGTCGAAGAGGGTGCCCGCGTGGTGATCGCCGACATCCAGGACGAGCCCGGCCAGGCCCTGGCCGCGGCCCTCGGCAAGTCCGCGACCTTCGTACACACCGACGTCACGAACGAAGAACACGTCGCTCGCGCGGTCGACACTGCGGTCGCGACGTTCGGCCGCCTCGACGTGATGTTCAACAATGCTGGCATCGTCGGCGCGGTCGGTCGCATCTCCGAGACTCCGGCCGACCAGTGGGACCGCACGGTCGCGATCCTCTTGCGCGGAGTGTTCCTCGGCATGAAGCACGCCACCCGGGTGATGATCCCCCAGAAGTCGGGAGCGGTCATCTCGACGTCGAGCACCGCCGGCATCCTCGGCGGCCTCGGTCCGCATTGCTACACCGCGTGCAAGCACGCCGTCATCGGCCTCACCAAGTCGGTGGCTTCCGAAGTGGCCCAGCACGGAATCCGCGTGAACGCGATTTCACCCGGCAACACGGTCACCGCGATGACGTCGGCCGTGATGACCGGCGATCACACGCAGATCGACACCGCGACCAAGCACATCGCCGCATCGTCGATGCTCGGCATTCCGGGGCTGCCGATCGACATCGCCAACGCCGCGGTGTATCTCGCGAGCGACGAGTCGCGATACGTCACGGCCCACACCCTCGTGGTGGATGCCGGCCAGACCACCGTGGGCGGCAACGGCCGCTTCCATCAGCAGGACGCGCAATTGTTTCGCGAGGCTGGAATTCGCGAACGCGCCTAGAGGCGCGGGTCGACCAACACCTTCGTCTGGAGCGACGTCCCGCTCGCCAAGTCGGCGAGCGCGGCGTCCAGGCCGTCGAGGCCGACGGTCGACGAATGCAGCGGCTCGGTCCGGAATCGGCCATCGGCGATCATGCCCATGGCCATGTCGAATTCTTCGTTCGTGTACGCGAGCGCCGAGGTCACGGCAATCTCTTTGATGAGCCACGTTGCTGGCACGATCGACGCGTTCTCGTCGGCCAGGCCGATGAGGCACATCGCTCCACCGCGACGAGCGAGATCGACGGCCGATTGCACCGCGAAAGGTCGACCGACACATTCGTAGACGATGTCGGCACCGAGGCCGTGCGTGAGTTCCTTGACCAGGGCGTCGGCGGCCTGACCGGGTTCGACCGCATGGTGGGCTCCGAGTTCGGACGCCAATGCACGGCGTTGCGCGTTGGGTTCGATCACGATCACCACGCCAGCACCGGCCGCACGAACCCATTGCATCGTGCCCAAACCGATCGGGCCCGCGCCTTGGACCACCGCCACGTCACCGAGACGCAGACCGCTCTTGCGCACCGCGTGAAATGCGACCGTCGTGGGCTCGACTTGCGCGGCCTGCTCGTCGGAGAGCGCCGGATTGGCCCGCACGACGCGTTCGGCGGCCACGGCGATCCGCGACGCGAATCCACCGTGCGGGGGCGCGAGCGGATCACGTCCGAGCGCCGACATGAACGACACGAGACAACGATCGGCTTGACCGGCCCGACAAGCCGGACATTTGCCGCACGACGGCGCGATCGCGACCACGACTCGTTCTCCCTCGCTGAGGTTCTTCACCTCGCGGCCGACGGCCGAGACGGTTCCGGTCCACTCGTGACCGCAGATCGCCGGGTTGTACGGCTGACCCGACTGGTACGCGTGAATGTCGGTTCCACAGATTCCGCACAGGGCGATGTCGACGACGACGCCCTTGTCGGCCGGTGTCGGGTCGGGAAATTCGACCATTTCGAGACGATTCCGACCGGTGATCAGTGCTGCGAACATGTCTCCCCCTCGACCGGAATGAGAGCGTAGGCGAACCGTGACCTAGGGTTCGCCCTCAGCACACAGCTCACGACCGACAGGGGGATCCCATGGCACTCATCGCGATCGAGGCAGCCATCCGCATCAACGACCCGGCCCAGC
>CAYNKE010000150.1:0-4267 GCA_964397715.1 uncultured Bifidobacterium sp.
TCGGCGTCGATGTCGGCGGTGATGAGCGGCTCGATCGCGTCGGCGATCTTCGACGTGAAGCCGCGCACGATTTCGCTGAACTCCGCGTCTCGTCGTGATCCGCCGCCGAAGAGGAGTGAGAACGCGTCGTGATCGGATGCGATCCAGTCGAAGTAGGCGAGGAATCCGAGTTCTGTCCGCTGACGTCCACTCGAAGCCGCGATACGCGGGTCGGTGATGGCGTCGATCAGGCGCCGTCCGGCTTCCTCGATGACGGCGAGGTACAGCTCTCGCTTCGAGGTGAAGTGCTGATACAGCACCGGCTTGGTGATGCCAGCGGCCTCGGCCACTTCGTTCATGGACGTCTGGTGGAAGCCCTGGCTCGCGAAGACCGAGAGAGCAACGGCGAGAAGTTGCTCGCGACGCTCTGCTGCGGGAAGTCGCATCGCCATACGTTCTCCAAGGTAACGGGTCGAGTGTCGAGTCCCTATCCGGCCAGGTAGGGCCGTCGGCTCAGAGTCCGCGTTCGCGGTCGTCGCGTTCGGCAGCCTTCACGGCGTAGCCGAGGACGATGGCCGGCGCGAGGAGGATCGAGCCGACCACGAGGCTGATGGTGACGAGCGTGACGAGGATCCCGTTGAATCCGAATGCGAAAGCCATGACGAAGAGTGCGATCGCCACCGCGTACAGCAGATAGCCGACTCGATTGGCGATGAGCACGAGCGACGAGATGCGCTGACGGCGAGCACGAACCGGGTCGGGGGGTGACGAGGCCACGGGCGAACCCTAGCGACTACCGTACGAGCGTGTCCGTTCGTGTCGAGTGGCTCGATGCCGTGTGTTCGATCGTGATCGATCGACCCGAGAAGCGCAACGCCGTCGATCTCGACACACTTCGATTGCTCCAGGCGGCGCAGATCGAAGCCCGTTCGGCGCGAGTCGTGGTGCTGTCGGGTGCGCCGCCGGCGTTCTGCAGCGGCGCCGATCTCTCGGGAGTCGAACTCGGAGTCTTCACCGACACGCTGCTCGACGTGCTGCGCGGTTTCGGTCGACTCTCGGCGATCACGATTGCCGCTGTTGACGGTCCGGCACTCGGTGCGGGTACGCAGTTGGCCGCGGCGTGCGATCTTCGCGTCACCACGCCATCGAGCAAGTTCGGAGTGCCGGCGGCGAAGTTGGGTCTCGCGGTCGATCGCTGGACCGTGGCCCGCGTCGGTAACGAAGCGGGTTGGAGCGCGGCCCGTCACATGTTGTTGACCGGCGAAGCGGTGCTCGCCGAGTCGCTGCTCGGCGCCTTCGTTCACCGCCTCGGTGACGTCGCCTCGGCCCTCGCGTGGGCGAGCGAATTGGCCGACCTGGCTCCACTCACCATTTCGGCGCACAAGATGGCTCTCGAATCGTTGATGGGTGACGGTGCGGCGTCGCCTTTCTCGGTCGCCGAAGTCGAGTCCGCTCGGTTGGCCGCTTGGGCCAGTACGGATGCCGACGAGGGCCGTCGAGCATTCATGGAAAAACGGGCACCCCGTTTCGACGGGCGTTGAAGCCGAGTCGCTCAGTAGGGGTGTTCAGTTCAGAGATTGGGCGGCAGGAGTCGGTTCACGTTCTGGAACACGAAGTAGAGAACGACGAAGAACGGCACGACTCCCGCAGCGATGCCGATCCAGCGTTTGCTACGACGCGTGACGAACCAGCTGGCGGCCACGACGAAGCCTTCGAGCAGTGTCCAGCCGAGTACGTGGGGCCACGCACCGCCATCGGAGAACCATCCTTGTCCGAACGTGTCGAATTCTCCGGATGATTCGGCGGTGACGTCGACGACGGCATCGGTGACCTCGATCGTGTCGTCGTCGCCCGGAGGCGTCGACACCGATTCCGAGTCGCTGTCGGAGGGCAGCGGGCGACGTTCGTCGGAACTCACGAATTTCGAGTAGGCGAATGGCTTGTCGGAGACCGGCTGACTCTTCGTCGTGTCGAGTACCGCCGAGACGATGAGACGCTCGCGGGCCGAGAACTCGGGATGGCACGTCGTCAGAGTGAGACGCGCGATTGTCGGATCGGTCGTGGCGACGACGTACGAGTCGCCGGGTCCGACGATCTTCTGGGAGTCGACGACGTAAGTGAACGAGCGTCCGAGGATGTCGGTCACGACGATTTCGTCGCCGATCGCGAGCCGATCGATGTTCCGGAACGGTTCGCCGTACGTGGTTCGGTGACCGGCGATCGCCATGTTCCCGAGGTGACCCGGTTGTGGCGTGGACGGGTAGTGACCCGGACCCTTCTTCAAGTCGTCGGGAGCCACGCCGGCGACGACGTACTTGGTGACCCCGATGCGAGGGATGTCGATGATCGCGATCGCATCGCCTTCGTCGACGATCAGCGGCTCGGGCGTTGGCACCGGGATCGAGACGGAAGGGGAGTCGCCGGAATCGGCGGAGACGGCCACGATCGACTCGGTGTCGCGTCGTTCGAATTGCGACTCGAGGCGGTTCTGGGCTTGAGACTCCTCGATCCCCGTTCCCCACAGCTGGTAGCCCACGAACAGGAACATGAGAACGCCGATGGTGATGAGGGTCTGCCCGAGGCGGCCGAGGAACCAGTACCAGTCGCGCCGGATCGGCGCTCGTTCTCCGATCGCGTCGACTGATTCCACTGCTCTGCGACGCTATCTCTCCACCCCTCGTCCCTGGAGGCGGCGGATAGCGTCGACTCGGTCATGACCGATGTCCCCGTCGATCGAGCGCGCGGCCGTCACGACCACGTGGTCGAACTGCGCGACGTGGTGGTGGTTCTCGGAGCGTTCCCGGCTCTCGCCGGAGCATCGCTGGTCGTCGACCGCGGAGAGATCGTGCTCCTCAGCGGACCGAACGGCGCGGGCAAGACCACTCTTCTGCGCGTGTGCGCCGGACTCGTTCCCGTCGAACGCGGAACGGGATCGGTGGTCGGCGTCGACGTCTCGGTCGATCGTGACGCGGTGCGTCGCCACGTCGGCCTCATCGGGCACAACAACGGTTTGTACGCCGATCTCACGGTTTCGGAGAACGTCGCCTTCTGGGGCTCGACTGTCGGAGCTTCGTCGTCCGAGATCGCCACCGCGATGAAGCGCATGGGACTCGACGGACGATTGGCCGATCTTCCGGTCGCGCGACTGTCGGCCGGCCAGCGGCGACGCACCGCCTTGGCGTCTCTCGTCGCGCGGCGAGCATCGTTGTGGTTGCTCGACGAACCGCACGCTGGTCTCGATGCCGATGGTCGCGACGAACTCGACGACGTCTTGCGTGCCGCCGCGGCGTCGGGTGCGACGATCATGGTCGCGAGTCACGAACTCGAGCGGGCGCGGACCCTCGCCACTCGACACGTGCGTGTCGTGGCCGGTCAAGTCGTCGCCGAAGGTGCGTCATGAAGAACGTCGTGCGCACCGCGCGTTCGATCGCGGCCAAGGACCTGCGTATCGAGTTGCGCAGCCGCGTGGTCACCAATCAAGTGATTCCGTTCGCCGCTCTGGTGATGGTGCTTTTCGCATTCGCGCTCGACAGCGATGCGGTTCTCGAGCGTGTCGCGCCGGGTCTGGTGTGGTTGGCGACGATCTTCAGCGTCTTGTTCATCGTGGCGCGATCGTTCGCACTCGAGACCGCCGACGGTGCTCTCGAAGCGCTGCGTGCCGCGGGCGTCGATCCGATGGGGATCTTCCTCGGCAAGACGCTTGCCCTCGCCACGCAATTGCTCGCGCTCGAAGCAGTTCTCGTCGGCGCATCGGTGGTGCTGTATCGAGCCGACGTTTCGGCATCGGGAGGCGTGCTGTTGGTCACGACCGCGGTGCTCGCCACCGTGGGTCTGGCGAGCGTGGGTACCCTGTACGGAGGTCTCGCCGCCGGTGCCAAAGGCCGGGAAACCCTGCTCCCGTTGCTTCTGTTGCCAGTGGTGGCACCGGTGTTGATCGGAGCGACGCGGGCGACCGAGTCGGCCTTCGGCACCAACGGCGTCGACGTGAGCGAGGGCTGGCCCTGGCTCGGTTTGCTCGCCGTGTTCGCCGTGTTGTTCAGTGTTGTCGGAACGGTGGCTTTCGGGCCGCTGGTCGACGATTGACCCCCGCAAAGGAGCCCCCGATGACGTCACGAGTCGCGCGCGACCGTGTCACCGGCACGCCCTTCACGCGGGGTCTCGGCATCGTCACGATCGTGGGCATCGTGTGGCTCGTCGTGTTCGGCTTGTTCGTGACCCCAGCCGATGTCAATCAGGGCGAAACGGTTCGCATCATGTACGCCCACGTACCCGGCGCGTGGCTCGCGTA
>CAYNKE010000151.1:0-4248 GCA_964397715.1 uncultured Bifidobacterium sp.
GAGCACCTGCTTTGCAAGCAGGGGGTCGTGGGTTCGAGTCCCATCGTCTCCACTCTGTACCGTTCGCGCATGGCGACGGCGTACGACATCATCCAGCGGTTCGGTTCGGTCGAGGACGATCAGAGGTACACCCGGCTCGTCGAATTGTTCACCGAAGATGCCGTGTACTGCGATCCGTTCGCGGGCGCTCAGCGTGGCAAGGCAGCCATCGCCGACTTCATGGGCGAGATGGAGCGCGTCATCCCGAAGATGGGGGTGTACTTCGCCAACTGGGAGACCAAGGCCGACTCGCACGTCGGATGGTCACGCTGGGAGATGGTGGTACCGGTCGACGGCGTAGAGCATCCGATCAAGGGTCAGAGCCTGTATCGACTCCGTGACGGCAAGGTGTGTTTCGCGGCCGACTACGTCGACTCGGCTGCGTACCGACGCATTCGACCCGATCGCGCGCCCGATCTGGGCTTCGCGGCTGCCGAGAACAAGGGCACGAATGCGGGTGGCCCAGCGGCTGATGTGGTGCGTCGCTTCTGGGAACTCCAAACGTCAGCGCGCTACAGCGAACTGGCTGCTCTCTTCGCCCCCGATTCAGTGTTCACCGATCAGGTGTACGGAGTGTTCGAGGGCCACGCTGCGGTGAGTGCGTATCTGCGTCGTATGGAAACCGAGATGCCCGAAGATGGAGTCACGTTCACACTCGACGACTGTGGTGGAGAAGACACCGTCGCGTGGTCGCAGTGGACGTGTCACGTGCCGAATGGATCGTTCCCGGGTTGGACGCTGCACACGCTGCGTGACGGTTTGATCACTCTCGACTCCGATTATTTCGATGTGGTGAAGGCTCGTCAACTGCACAAGGCGCGACACGCCGGCTGATACGCGAGATCGTGGTCAACGTCCGACCACGACCACGGTGGTACCGATACCCGCCCATCCGTACACGCGCTTCGCGTCATTGAACGCCAGACGCGCGCAGCCATCCGACAACGGCCAACCCAGGTCGTCGATGCTCTGAACCAATTGATTGCGGACACTCGGAATGCCGTGGGTTCCCACACTCGACACCGTTCGTTGGTAGCGCACCATGAAGCGACCCGATGCACCGTCGGGGGTCCACAAGCGCTCGCTCTTGGAATACACCCGGAAACGGCCGCGTAACTCGTAGCCCGATTCGGTCGGACGACGTCGGCCCGACATGAGGAACGTGGACGACACTCGGCCGCTCGACTCGACCAGCCACACCTGTTGGGCGGTGATGTCGACCACCATGCGTCGTCCGGAGCCCGAATCGCTCGGTAGAGGAAGCAGGCGATTGCCGGTGAGCAATGTGATGGTGCCGAGTGACTCGACCACGCTGTCTTCACCCGCCATCGCATCGACCACGAGGGTGATGGTCGAACCGAATGGTCCGGGTGCACGGAGCCACACATCGAGCGGTCCGGATTCGTGCGGAACCAACCCCACCTGGATCGCTTTGTCAGCGTTCCGGTAGCGCACATGATCGGCACCGGCCGGAACGTCGGGACCGATGAGATGGAAGAGGCCGGCGTCCGATTGCGAGTCGTCGGCCAGTCGCAACGGTGACGGCTCGGGCGGTATCGACGCCTGAGCATTGCCTGTGTGGAGCGGCGGCAGCAACGCGACGGCGACGAGAATCGAGCGCGCGACGAGCCGTTTCATCACTCGGAGTGTGTCACGCCGGACGATGGGTGAATGCGAAGGCCACCGCGGCGGCGTGACCCACGTTGAGCGAATCGACATCATGAGCGATCGGAATACGCGCTCGTGAATCACATGCATCAAGGGTGGTCGTATCGAGTCCGAAACCCTCGCTGCCAAGGACGAGCGCGAGTGGACCGTCACTTGGAAGTTGGATGTCGGTCAGACTCGGGGCCGATCGGTCGGGTGTGAGTGCGAGCGATGATCCTCCGTGGCGACGAACAGCCGCGAGCACGTCGGCAATTGTCGAGCGCACGATCGGCAGGAACAGGATCTCGCCCATCGACACGCGAATAGTCCGTCGGTAGTACGGGTCGGCACAGGTCGGATCGAGAACGAGGGCGTCGATCTCGAAGGCTCGGGCCGAGCGGGCGATGGCCCCGAGGTTCTCGTGGTCGTTGAGACCTTCGAGAACCGCCAGTCGGTGTGGTCGACCATGTGGAGTGGGTCGCGACAGCACCTCGTCGAGGCTCATGAGCGGCGGGCGCGCGGCCGAGGCGATCACACCGCGATGAAGATCGAAGCCGGCGACTGCCGAGATGACGGTGCGTTCGGCGATGAAGATCGGAGCAGTCACGTCGATGAGAGTCGCTGCCATGTCGTCGACGCGATTCGGGGCCAAAACGATCGATCGGATCGGCAGGCCACTGGCCACCAGACGACGGACCACTTCGGGTCCTTCGGCGATGAAGAACTGCTCGGTCTCGTGACGCCGAACGATGTCGCGGTCGGTCAGTCCGATGTAGTCAGCGAGACGCGAGTCGGCCGGGTCGTCGATGATCGGCGAGTCGCGCACGACCACATTCTTGTCGGTCGGTTCGTGGCGATCGGATTCCGCGTCCTCACCGCGGTCATGGCATCGTGTTGGTATGAGTTCGCTCGAGCGCGTGGTGGTCGTGGGTGCGTCGCTCGCCGGACTTCGTGCGGCCGAAACGTTGCGTCAGGTCGGCTGGTCGGGTGCCCTCACCATGGTGAGCGACGAAGTCGACATGCCCTATGACCGCCCTCCGTTGTCGAAGAAGTTGTTGGCTGGCGAATGGGAGCCCGAGCGCATTCGTTTGCGTCGCCCCGACGACTTCGATGGCCTGTGCGCCGAATGGGTGCTCGGTGATCGTGCGGTGTCACTCGACGTCGCGAATCGAATCGTCACGCTCTCGTCGGGTCGCCGACTCGAATTCGACGGGCTCGTCATCGCCACTGGGGCAACCGTTCGGCGCCTGCCCGGACAGCCCGACTGGCCCGGCATCCACACGTTGCGATCACTGGCCGACTCGCTCGCGTTGCGCACCGAACTAGAGCCAGGTCGTCGTGTGGTGGTGATCGGCGCCGGCTTCATCGGTTTGGAGGTGGCGGCCACCGCGCGAACCAAGGGCTGTGACGTGACCGTTCTCGAAGGTGCCGAAGCACCGATGATGCGCGGACTCGGCTCGACCATGGGTCGTCGCGCTGCTCTCGTTCACGCCGACAACGGAGTCGACATCCGATGCGGGGTGAGCGTTTCCGAGTTGACACGTGGCGACGATGGTCGCGTGGGTGGTGTGCGTTTGTCGAGCGGCGAAGTGGTTCCGGCCGACGTGGTCGTGGTGGGTGTGGGAGTTGCCCCGTCCACGTCGTGGCTCGACGGTTCGGGTCTCACCATCCGCGACGGTGTGGTGTGCGACGAGTTCTTGTGCGCAGGGGTGCCGGGTATCTACGCCGCGGGCGACGTCGTCCGCTGGCCGCACCGACTCCTCGAACGCGAAGTCCGCATCGAACACTGGACCAATGCGTCCGAGCAGGGCGCCGTCGCAGCCAAGAACCTCGTGGCGTCGTTCGGCGCTGAGGCTCAGACCGCGTACGCCGAGGTTCCGTTCTTCTGGAGTGACCAGTTCACCTCGCGTATCCAGTTCCTCGGTCGTGCCGAACCGGACGACTCGGTGGAGGTCGTGGTCGGAGGACCGGACGACCGTGCCTTCGTCGCGCTGTATCACCGCGACGGGCGTCTGACGGCGGCGCTCGGTGTGAGCCGACCCAAGCAGGTGATGCCGTTCCGTCGTCTGCTTGCGGAGCGCGCGACGATCGACGAGGCGCGCTCTCTCGCTGCGTCGTTCGCGGTCTGAACGCGATCTTCGAACCGACGTTGCGACAGGTCGTTGCAAACGGAACTTTCTCGTGACAACCCGGACAGGGTTCGTTACGATTTCGGTTGCTTCACCTGGGGAGGAAGAAGATGCCGAGGCTCGACGCCGAACGAATCGCGTTGTGGCGCGCCATGCAGACCGCGACCGAAGTCGTCTCCCGCCTCATCGAAGCCGAGATGGCTGACGAGTTCCAACTGTCGCTTCCCCAGTTCGATCTCCTGGCCGTGCTGGCTCACAACGACGATCAGATGCGTGTGAAGGAACTGTGCGAGGCCTTGTCGGCCGTGCCGTCCAGCCTCTCGCGGCGTATCGACGCGCTGGTCGAACGTGGCTACTTGCTCCGCGAACCGGCTCCCACCGCCGACGACAATCGGGCCGTCATGGTGCGCCTCACCCGGATGGGTCGTTTGGT
>CAYNKE010000152.1:0-4171 GCA_964397715.1 uncultured Bifidobacterium sp.
GCCTGCATGCAGTCGCCCAAATTCACGACGATCGTGCCAGGAGTGGGCGGCACGTCGATCCAACCGTGATCACGCGACTCGGCCTGCAGACCTCCGGTGTCGTCCTGCAGGAGCAGGGTCACCACACCGGGGTCGGTGTGATAGCCGAGAGCCGTCTCTCCGAGATCGGCCAACCCTTGCCGCTCGCTCTCAGGAACGGGATCTCCTACCGGATAGTGGTTCAGGCGGATCGAACTCCCCCGACGGCTGCACGACACGAGACGTCGCGACTCGTCACCAAGGCCGAGAGCATCGTGGATGAGCACCATGGTTCGATCGGTGAGGACCGACAACTCGTCGAACAACTCGGTCATCGTCTCGCGGAAGCCCGGCAACGAGTGCGGCCAGCGATTGCGTTGATCGATCGCCTCGTGGGTGGGATCGACGAAGTCGAAGACTTCCTTGTGATCTCGCTTGCGCTTCGTGAGCTCGCGATCGAAGTACCCCATCGGGTTCTCCTGATCGCGGACGATCGCCGTCTTGATGGTCCGGTCGGCCGCGAAGAAGCGGCGAGTCTCGTCCCAGGCCCGCTCGATGAGATCGTCGAGACCATGTCCCGACAACAAGAAGAATCCATGGTCGCGACACGCCGCATCGAGTGCGGCCATCGATGTGGACGAGGGACTCGAGATGTCGACGGTGGGGACCAGTTCCATGAGTGCATTCTCTCACGCCCAACGCTCATCGCCACCTGGTTAGAGTTCGCCCAGCGCACTGGGGGGATGATGCGGACAACACACAAGCGACTGGTCGTACTCGCGATGGCCCTCCTGACGGTGACGGCTTGCTCGGGGTCCAGCACCAACGAGAAGTCGCTCGAAGCCGACACCGAGTTCACCGCCACAGTTGGATCGGCACTCGACGACACCGCCGGCGCACTCGCTATTCAGCCCGACGGCAAGATCGTCGTGGGTGGCGGGTTCACCACGCCGAGCAATTCGCTCGCGAGGTTCGGCCCCGACGGCTCGCCCGACTCAGCCTTCAACGCCAACGTCGGCGACGCGATCGACAAAGCGGTGTACGCGGTCGCCGTTCAGTCCGACGGCAAGATTCTCGTCGGCGGCTACTTCACTGCTCCGAGCAGCCGACTCGCCCGATTCAACGCGGACGGCACCCCCGACACTGCTTTCAACGCCGCGATCAGCGACCTGATCGATGGCGGCGTGGTCTCCATCGACGTGCTCACCAACGGCGACATCGTGGCCGCTGGGCAGTTCACGACACCGAGCCGATCGATCGCCCGGTTCCACTCCGACGGAACGACCGACGACACGTTCAACGCCAACGTCGGCGACCTCGTGAACCTGCCGATCGGCTCGGTCGCCGTGGACGTGAACGGGGGTTACGTGGTCGGCGGAGCATTCACCACCCCCACGTCATCACTCGGACGGTTCAACGCGGACGGCACTCCCGACGAGGCCTTCAATCAGAAGACACAGGGTGTCGTCGCGGGCTACGTGTCGACGGTCGAGATCGACGAGAAAGGCCGCATCGTCGTCGGCGGTCAGTTCACGGCACCGTCGAGTTCGGTGGCCCGTTTCGCGGCCGACGGAAGCCCTGACACGGCCTTCAACGAAACCTTCGCCGCGGCGATCGGTGGACCTCTCGACGCCTACGTCGAGAAGCTCGTCGTCGAGAAGTCGGGCCGAATCGTCGTCGGTGGGTGGTTCACCGCGCCCCACAGTTGGCTCATGGCAGTCAATGACGACGGCTCGCTCGACGACGACGCATCGGCTCTGTGGAGCACGACACTCGACGCCGCCGTGCTCTGCGTGATCGTCGACTCGGACGGCCGCCTACTTCTCGGCGGCGCCTTCACGAGACCGGCGCCGCACCTCGCGCGTCTCGCCTGACGCGGGACCGCGGGACAGTCAGTTCTTCTGCGCGCGGGGCAGGTGCAGATCGAGGCGCACCGCGGTCATACGAATGGCCACGACCACGGCCAGCGGAATCCAGACGGTGATCTCTTCACGTGCGGTCGCGGCGTCGAGCCCGACGTACGCGAGCGATCCGATGAGAGCCGCCACCGCGTAGATCTGCCCGACGAGCACCATCGGACGCGTGTTGGTGAGGACGTCACGGATCACTCCACCGCCCACACCCGAGACGACACCCATCAGCACGGCCACGAACGCGGACGTTCTCGACTCCAAGGCGATCGAGGTGCCGAGCACAGCGAACGAACCCAGGCCGACCGCATCGGCGAGTAAATACGGAACGTGCCGCGTGGGATTGGCATCGGGACGAAGGCGCAACACGACCAAGCCCACGATCGCCGTCGCCAGACTCACCCACACCGGCCATTCATCGTCGATCCAGGCAACCGGCGTGTTGCCGATCAGCAGATCACGCAGTGTGCCTCCGCCGATTGCCGCGACGATCGCGAGGACCACGGCACCGAGCCAATCCATCCCCGCTTCACCCGCGGCGATGACGCCCGATGTCGCGAACGCGATGGTTCCCACCACCGCGACGACGAGGAACGCACCACTCGAGGTGTCGACTGCGGCCAGCATCGCGCTCACAGCGGAATCAGGCTTCGACTCGAGCCTCGACCCGGGCTTCGATACGGGACACGCGCTCGGGGCCGCGGGTGAACACGAAGATCGCGGTCAGCGCCGCGATGCCGACGCCCACCCACATCGCACCGGTCCAGCCCTCCACGAGCGAACGCTGCGCCGCATCGATGATGCGAGGTGCGGACTCGCCCGCCTGCTGTGCCGCGGCGTAGGCCTGACCGATGCCTTCGCTCGCGCGATCGACGAGCGACGGGTCGAGACCTTCGATCCCGTCGAGCTTGGGGCCGATCGCCGCGCGATATCCCGCCGAGAAGATCGAACCGAGGAGAGCAACTCCGACAGCTCCGCCGAGTTCACGCGAGGTGTCGTTGATCGCCGAGGCCACACCCTGCTTCGAGAGCGGAAGGTTCTCGGTGATCGCCTCGGTCGAGGGCGTCATGGTGAGACCCATGCCGACACCGATCAGCAGCAGACCCGGAAGGACTGACACATAACCCCGGTCGACGGACGTGAAGAGCGCCATCGACAACAGGCCGGTGCCGAACACCATGACACCGGTGAACATCGTGTTTCGCTTGCCGAACCGCGCCGCCAAACGCGGTGCAACCGTGGACAACGGCATCATGCCGCCGGCCATTGGCAACATGGCCGCCGCCGAGTGCAGCGCCGACCAGCCGAGCACGGCCTGAAAGAACGGGAACAGCACCAAGAAGATCCCGAACATCACGCCGAACATCACGACGAGAGTGACGGTCCCGGTGGACAATCCCCGGTCGGCGAAGAGGCTGACGTCGATGAGCGGTTCGACTTGTCGCCGCTCCCACGCGACGAAAACGAGGATTGCGACGGCACCAACTACTAGCCCGAAGAGCGTGAGCGGATGCGACCAACCCTTCTCGGGACCCTCGTGAATTCCGAGCACGATTCCTCCGAGACCCGCCGCTGACAGCACCGACCCCACGAGGTCGAATCGATGGTGTCCGCCTTCGCGTGAGTTCGGCGCGAAGCGAGTGGCCAGAACGAAAGCCACGACCACCAACAGGATGGGGAGAGCGAATACCCAGCGCCACGACAGGACGTCGATCATGAATGACGAGAAGAAGAGGCCGATCATTCCACCGGCTCCGGCGAAACCGGCCCAGACACCGATCGCCTTGGCGCGCTCGTCGGGCGGGAAACTCGACGTGATGATCGAGAGGGTAACCGGCATGATCATGGCCGCACCGACTCCGCCGAACGAGCGGGCCACGATGAGCTCGACCGCCGAGGTCGCGAACACCGATGCGATGCTCGAGAGCCCGAACACCACCAGGCCAGTCAGCAGAATCGGACGACGTCCGAAGCGGTCTCCGAGAGCTCCGACGGGCATGAGCAAGGCGGCCAAGGCCAGGGTGTAGGCGTTGATGATCCAGAGAACCGAACCCTGTGAAGCGCCCAGGTCGACCGCGAGTTGCTGCTGAGCGACGTTGAGCCCCGACATCGCGGCGATGACCGCCACGAGTGCGGTGATCATGGCGAAGAGAATCGAACGGAGACGACGAGCGTCGTGAACGAACGTGTCGATCATGCCGGCATCGGGGGCCTGGGGGGCGAGGGTCATCGAACTCCTGGGG
>CAYNKE010000153.1:0-4136 GCA_964397715.1 uncultured Bifidobacterium sp.
CACTCACGGTGCGCGTACAAAGCGGTCAAACGGGCGTGAGCAACACGACGTCGACGCCGTCACGCTTCAACTCCGCGGCCGCCGCCGGGCCACTGTCGAGACGAATGGTCGACACGTCGTCGGGCTGGTTGCCGGCGAACGAGAAGTGACGCGGGGCCACTCGACCGATCACCTTGTCGGCGGCCAGTTCGTGGAGTCGATCGATCGGGAAGACCACGTTCAGGTCGATCTGGAATCCGGTGTGATCGAAATTGGGGCTCCAGTGGCCCATCACCAGATCGCGCGCGTCGGACGGAATGACGCGGTAGCCGGTGTCGCCGGCACTGAAGCGGTCGTCGTGGGCGCGGTGGATCGCCGCCGATGTCACGATGGCCACGGTCGCGTCGCGCAGACGCGGGGCTGACGCCCATGCCGTGCTGTCGAAGGTCGGGACCGGGAGGTTCTTCCCCATCTCGCGCATGGCTTGGTCGCCGTTCACGTCATCACAGTAGCGAGGGTCCCGCGGCTACGAAGCCTTCACCGACAGTCTGCGAGGATGGGTGCTGTCAAGGGGGAGCCATGTCCGTCGTCATCGATGTCGATCGTTCGAATTTGTCCGTCAGCCGTCTGAACCGCGCACCGGCGCGACCTCTCGCCGAGGGTGAAGCGCGGCTGGCCATCGATTCCTTCGCGCTGACCGCCAACAACATCACGTACGCGGTGTTCGGTGACGGACTGCGCTACTGGGATTTCTTCCCGGTGGGCGAGGAGCCCTGGGGCCGCGTACCGGTCTGGGGATTCGCCGATGTCGTGGAGTCGCGGTCCGGACTCGAAGTGGGTCAGCGTTTCTACGGCTATCTGCCCATGGGCACCGAGCTCGTGGTGCAGCCCGGCCGAATCGACGCGCGGGGATTCACCGACCTGGCCGAACACCGCTCGCCGATGGCCGCCGCGTACAACCGCTACTCGAACGTGGTCGCCGACCCCACGTACCGCGCCGATCGCGAGGCGCACCAGATGGTGCTGTGGCCGCTGTTCATGACGTCATTCATGATCGACGACTTTCTGGGTCAGAGCGTGCTGTCCGATCCCACCGTCTCGACAGTGGTGGTGTCGAGTGCCTCGAGCAAGACGGCGATCGGTGCCGCATTCCTCGCCGCCTCGCGCCCCGACATCCACGTCGTCGGCGTCACGTCGAAGGGCAACGCGTCGTTCGTGGCCGATCTCGGCTGTTATTCCTCGGTCGTCACCTACGACGACGTGGCCGATGGCGCGGCGTCGTGGCCCGAGGGGCGCGCCGCCTACGTCGATATCGCGGGCGATCAGGCCGTGACCGCGGGCGTTCATCGCATCTACGAAGACGATCTCGCGTACAGCATGGTCGTGGGCGGCACGCACTGGTCGGCCCCGCGTGGGGCGGGCGCGATGCCCGGACCCAAGCCGGAGTTCTTCTTCGCTCCGTCGCAAATCGCGTTGCGGACCAAGGAGTGGGGTCGTGAAGGTCTCGATCAGCGTGTCGGCGATGCGTGGGATCGGTTCGCATCGTGGTCGAACGGCTGGTTGCGCTTCGCGACGACCGAAGGTGCCGAGAACGTGGAGAAGCTCTACGGCGAGATGCTCGCCGGACGAGTCGATCCGCGGGTGGGTCACGTCTGTCGCATGAGTTGAGGCTTCACCGTTTCGGCATCGATGTCGGGGGAAATGAAACGGGGGGCGGTTCCGAAGAACCAGCCCCCCGTCCGGGAAGGAATTCGCCCGTGAGGGCGGACAGATCAGGCGCGCAGGCCCTTGTTGATCGCGTTGAACACGGCGTCCTTCAGCGGGATCATTCCGCAGATGATCGCGCCGTTCGCGACGTAGTTGATCCACTGGTCTTCATGGACCCAGCCCCAGCCACCGAGGACCAAGCCCCAGTCGCCCATGAGCCACACCATGAGGATCGACACGAGCAGCGTCAGGTTGGCTCCGATGATCGGGAGCTTGCCGACGTGGCCGTCGACGCCGACGAGCCCGAGGATCGAGTGGAGGACCTTCATGACGGCTTCCAGAAGGATGGCCATCACGAGGAAGAGTCCGATGACGTACATGTGAACCCCTTTCGGTAAGTGCGGTCCGTGGCCGCGTGGGCACGGTATGAAGCACATGCGCACAAGGTGGTGGATTTATTGTAAAAATCCCCTTTGACCTGCTGGAACAAGCACGGAGAGTGGTCAAAGGGCTGGTCAGGCCAACGCGCGCTGCACCACATCTGTCACCAGCGAGGTCGACCACGACACCGAGCGGGGGTCCATCACGAACCGCCCGGCCCCGTCGTTGGCCGCGACCGGCCGGATCCGTGGTCCGCCGCCGAAAGTGAGAACCGGCCTGCGCTCCCAATCGCGAAGGCCGAGAGCCAAGGCGAACTGGGCCATGGCCCGACGTTCGTCACGCGGTGTCGCAGCCAGGTCGAGCGCGCGCACCGCGAGCGCGGCCCCGTCGCGCGCGGCATCGATCCACGGGCGCACGCCGTCGCCGACGGCGGCCGCGATCGCTTCGGCGTCGAGCTCGGCGATCTCCGACCACCATGCGCGTTCGGGTCGCGCACCGGGCCAATGCTCGTCGTCGGGAAATGCCGTCGCTTCGGCGAGCCGGCGCACTCCCAGACGGTCGGCTTCGTCGCGCCACGCCGACACGTGATCACGACCGTGACACCACGCGAGGGCGCTCACGATCGTGGGCCACGATGCCCGCGCGAACTCCATCGGGTTCACGAGCACGCCCGCAAGCGACTCGCGGATGTCCGGCTCGCGCCCGGAGTACGGGCCGAGGTGCAGCGCTTCGGTCATGAGCGCGTCGTTCACCGGCGTGTTGTCCCAGACGAGGGGAGGGCGATCACCGGTCGCGCGCCGACGAGCGTGCACGTCGGCAACGGTGATCGTGTCACACACCACGTGCGAGCCCGTCCACATCACGAGCACTTCAGGGTCGAGGTCGTCGATCAATCGCTCGAGATAGGGCGACGACACGCCACCGGCGTAGTGCGTGGGCACGAGCCATACCGCGACCTCGAACTCGGCGCTCATCGCGTTGGCCAAGTCGCGATGCCGCGATGCGGCGTCGAGTTCGGGAAGGTCGTCGAAGCACAACGTGAGGCCCTGAACTCCGGCGTCCACCACCGGCCGCAACTTGGCGATCACGTCGTCGGCGGTGGCGTCGGGGCCGGGGGTGAGGCCCACCGAAACATTCACACTGCTCTGTAGGAGCGCCAGTACGCCGAATTCACTGACCTCGTCAGGCGTGAACGGCTCGCGCCACGCGTCGCGGTGACGGGGCGCGGCCTTGGGTGCCCACACGTACCAGTTTCCGCCGTGTGCGGCGAGAAGGTCGATGGTGTCGAGGCGTTGGCGATGCGACCAAGGAGGGCCGTAGAAGCCCTCGATCACCCCGGCGATCTTCACGGGATCACACGACCAGGTTGACCATGCGACCGGGAACGACGATGACCTTCTTCGGTGTGGCTCCGGCGAGCGCGGCCACCACTTTGTCGTCCGACAGTGCGAGGGCCTGAATCGTCGCCTGATCGGCGTCGGCTGGCGCCGACACACGAGCACGCACCTTCCCGTTGATCTGCACCGGGTACTCCACCGAATCGTCGACCAAGAGGCTCGGATCGGGAACCGGGAACGACACATACGTGATGGAACCGGAGTGACCCAGGCGACTCCACAGTTCTTCGGCGAGGTGCGGACACAGCGGCGACAACATCTGCACCAACGAGTCGGCCACCTCGCGGGGAGTGGAACCGGAACGCGCGACCTCCTGAGTGAGGGCGTTGTTCAACTCGATCAGTTTGGCAATCGCGGTGTTGAAGCGCAGGTTGTCCATGTCGGCGCGAACTCCGTCGATTGTGCGGTGCAGCAGTCGTCGCAATTCATCGGGAGTGGCCGCATCCGACACACGTAGGTCGCCCGTGTCTTCGTCGACGAGGTTTCGCCAGACGCGCTGCAAGAAACGCTGCATACCCACGACGTCGCGGGTGTTCCAGGGACGACTCGCTTCGAGCGGTCCCATGCTCATTTCGTACAAGCGGAACGTGTCGGCGCCGTACTCGTCGTACATCTCATCGGGCGTGACGATGTTCTTGAGGCTCTTGCCCATCTTCCCGTATTCGCGCGCGA
>CAYNKE010000154.1:0-4133 GCA_964397715.1 uncultured Bifidobacterium sp.
GTCGACGCCGGACGCCGCCACGCCGAGACGCTCGTACCGGCCATCGAGTTCGCGTGTCGTCACGCCGATGTCACGCTGCCCGAGGTCGGTGCGGTGGCCGTCGACGTCGGACCCGGGCTCTTCACCGGCATGCGGGTCGGTATCGCGACGGCCAAGTCCTTGGCGCAGGCGCTCGAGATTCCGGTCGTGCCGGTGTCGAGCCTCGAAGTGTTGGCTCACCCGTTGCGACACGACGAGCGCACGATCGTCTCGGTGGTCGATGCGCGCAAGGGCGAGATCTTCTACTGCTTCTTCCGTGCGGCCGGTGATCGTGTTCAGGCTCTCACCGAACCGCGTTGCGGCTCGGTCGACGATCTCGTGGCCGACTTGGTGGGTCGCCAGCAATCCACCATCTGCGTTGGAGACGGAGCACTGCGCTATCGCGAACGGATCGTCGATGGCTATCGCTGCGATGTCGCCGACACGGCCTTCCCCTCGGCCTCGGCATTGGTCGCCATCGCCGACAAGGAGGCGCGGGTCGAGAAGTGGGTCGCGGCCGACGACGTGGCGGCGTTGTATCTTCGCAAACCCGACGCCGAGATCAACTGGTCGACGAGGGAGTCGGCGTGACCGCGCCCGTGATCGAAGTGATGCGCAAGCGCCACGTGAAGCACGTGACGCCGATCGAAGAGGCCGTTCACCGCAAGCCGTGGTCGGCATCGGTCTTCAACTCCGAGATCGAACTCGCCAAAAAGGGCGAGCGCTACTACATCGTGTTGTCGGTGATGGGCGAGATCGTCGGTTACGCCGGGTTGATGTTCGCCGTCGATGAAGCGCATGTCACCAACATCGCGGTCGACCCGAATCATCGTCGCCACGGCTACGCCCGACTGCTCATGTGCGCCTTGGCCTACGAAGCGATTCGAGCCGGTTCGGAGGCCCTGACGCTCGAGGTGCGAGTGAGCAACACGGCCGCTCAGAATCTCTACCGCGAGTTCGGATTCGCTCCGGCCGGCGTTCGCCAGCGTTACTACGAGAACACCGAGGATGCGATCGTCATGTGGGCGCACGACATTCGTTCCCCCGAGTACCTCGAGCGACTCGAGCGCATCGTCACTCGTGTCGAGTCCGGGGGTGAGTCGTGCGCGGTCTGAACCCCGACTTTCGTGTGAACGAGTCGACCGTGGTGTTGGCCATCGAGACCAGTTGCGACGAGACCGCCGCCGCCGTGGTGATGGGCGGGACCGAAGTGCTCTCGAACGTCGTGTCGAGTCAGATCGATTTGCACGCCGCGTTCGGCGGGGTGGTTCCCGAGATCGCCAGTCGAGCCCATGTCGAACTCCTCAACCCGATCGTCGCTCGCGCGTTGACCGAGGCGAACGTCGACCCGTTACGCATCGATGCGGTGGCCGCCACGTACGGGCCGGGCCTGATCGGGCCGCTGTTGGTGGGCGTTTCGGCGGCCAAGGCCTTGGCGTTCGCGTGGGACGTTCCGTTCATCGGGGTCAACCACCTGGAAGCCCACTTGTACGCCGGTCTGCTCGACGATCCGTCGTTGCCGATGCCGGTGATCGTGCTCTTGGTGTCAGGTGGGCACACGATGCTCATCGAGATGCGCGGGCCCGGTGACTACCGCCTCGTGGGGCAGACCATCGACGATGCCGCCGGTGAGGCGTTCGACAAGGTGGCGCGATTCCTCGGTCTCGGTTATCCGGGAGGTCCGGCCGTCGATCGTCTCGCCCGGGAGGGCGATGCGACCGCCATCGATTTTCCGCGCGCAATGTTGCACGACGGCTTCGACTTCAGTTTCAGCGGGCTCAAGACATCGGTGATGAACCACGTGCGCAAGAACCCCTCGGTGGCCACGGCCGACGTCGCCGCGTCGTTCCAGGCCGCCGTGGTCGACGTGCTCGTGGCCAAGACGCGCCGGGCGGCCGACCGAGTAGGGGCGCAGGCGATGGTTCTCGGCGGCGGTGTGGCCGCCAACTCTTTGTTGCGCGAGCGGTTCGCCGCCGCCGGTGAAGTCGATGGACGACGCGCACTCCTACCCAGTCGCGAGATGTGCACCGACAACGCGGCCATGATCGGCGCGGCCGCTTGGTATCGCCTGCGCAGCGACGGCGCGATGCCACTGGACACCGGAGCACTTCCGAATCTCCGCTTGGCCGTGAAGCCGTGACCGAGTTGCGTATTGGCTCGCTCGCCTTGCCGAGCCCGGTGGTACTGGCCCCGATGGCGGGCGTCACCAACGCCCCGTTTCGAGCGCTGTGCCGCCGGTTCGCTCCGGGGCTGTTGTACGTGAACGAGATGGTCATGGCCACGGCGCTGGTTCACGGCAACGCCAAGACCGAACGCATGATCGCGTTCGGGCCCGACGAATCACCGCGCAGTCTGCAGTTGTACGGCAGCGACCCGAAGATGATCGGTGCCGCGGTCGAACGTCTCGCATCGGCCGGGGCGGTCGATCACATCGACATGAACTTCGGTTGTCCGGCGCAGAAAGTCACCCGCAAGGGCGGTGGGGCGGCCGTTCCGGCCAAACCCAACTTGCTACGGGCCATCATGCGCGCGGCGGTCAGCGCCGCGACGCCGTACGGCATTCCGGTGACCGCGAAGTTCCGCATGGGAATCGACGACTCGATCATCACCTATCTCGATACCGGTCGAATCGCCGAGGACGAGGGCATCGCCGCGGTCGCGCTTCATGCGCGTACGGCCGAGCAGCATTATTCGGGTGAGGCCCGGTGGGAAGCCATCGCGCGGCTCAAGAGTTCGGTGTCGTCCATCCCGGTTCTCGGCAACGGCGACATCTGGGCCGCCGACGACGCGGCGCGCATGATGCGCGAAACCGGATGCGACGGTGTGGTGATCGGCCGTGGCTGCCTCGGACGTCCTTGGTTGTTCGGTGATCTGGTCACGGCTCTCGACGGTGCGCCGGTACCGGCTGCCCGCGATCTCGGTTTCGTGGCTGCGATCATGGCCGAGCACGTACGGCTGCTTTCAGCACACTTCCCAACCGATGATGCCGGGACCGATCGCGGTGTGCGCGATTTCCGCAAGCACGTGTCGTGGTATCTCACCGGTTATCCGGTGGGTGGTGAGATTCGCTCCCGCTTGGCCATGGCGTCGTCGGTGAGCGAAGTCGACGATCTGCTCGGTGAGATGTTGGCCGCCAACGGCTCCAATCTCACGGTGGTGGCCGGTGGTGAGCGCATCCGACGGGGCAAGACCAACGGACCCATTCGCGTCGCGCTTCCCGATGGTTACCTCGATCGTCTCGACGACATGTGCGTGCCCGACGACAATGACGTGATGGCTCTGTCGGGTGGATGACGAGGTGCTGCGATCGTGAGCGATGTGATTCTCGGCTCGAGTTCGCCGCGACGACTCGACTTGTTACGCGCGATCGGCGTCGAGCCCCGCGTGGTCGTGCCTGACGTCGACGAGTCGGTCCAGCTCGGCGAATCACCCGACCAATACGTGCGCCGCGTGGCCTCGGCCAAACTCGACGCCGTCATGCGCCAGGTGGGGTCGGTGGCCGTGGGCACCGTCGTCATCGCGGCCGACACCACGGTCGACGTCGACGGCGAGATCTTCGCCAAACCCACCGATGCCGACGATGCCCGGCGCATGTTGCGCACGCTGTCGGGGCGGGCTCACCTCGTCCACACCGGGTGGGCAGTGGCCGCGGCCGTCCCGGGTTGCCGGGGCAACGACTGGGAGGGGCACGTGGAGGTGACCACCGCCGTGGTGCGGTTCCGCGACCTGTCGGCGGCCGAGATCGAGGCCTACGTGGCCTCGGGCGAGCCCATCGATCGGGCCGGTGCGTACGCCATCCAGGGCGGGGCCGGGGCATTCCTCGAGCGCCTGGAGGGCAGCCTGACAGCGGTGATCGGCCTGCCCACCGAGCGGATCATGGACGTCTGCTCGGGGCTGGGCGCACCCCTCCGCTGACGGTTAGCACTCTCGGGCTCCGGTTGCTAGACGAGGCCCTCGCCCCGTAGCCTTGGCACTCGCTCGGCCCGAGTGCTAACCGCCCGGGCCGAGACCACACAACCACGGGAACAATTCCAAGACATCGGAGGCTCCAACATGAATCTCAAGCCCCTCGACGACCGCATCGTCGTCCGGCCCAACGAGGCCGAGGAGCGCAC
>CAYNKE010000155.1:0-4100 GCA_964397715.1 uncultured Bifidobacterium sp.
CGCACGATCACGACTGGGCGCGCTCGCGCACGATCACGACTGGGCGCGCTCGCGCGCCCAGCGATAATCAGCCTTGCCGGACGGGCTGCGGTACACCTGGTCCACCACCACCACTCGCCGTGGTGCCTTGTAATCGGCAATGCGCGTCTTCACGTGGGCGATGACGTCATCGGCCGACACCGGTGAACCAACCGACACCACCGCCACCACCGTCTCTCCGTAGCGCGCATCGGGCACGCCGACCACCACGCAGTCGACGACGTTCGGGTGCGATCGCACCGCGACTTCGACTTCTTCGGGATACACCTTCTCGCCTCCGGTGTTGATGCACACCGACCCGCGACCGAGCAGATGCACGGTTCCGTCGGCGTCGATCCGCGCGTAGTCGCCAGGAACCGTGTAGCGAACGCCGTCGATCGTCCGGAACGTGCGGGCGGTTCGCTCGGCGTCGCCGTAGTAACCATCGGGCATCGATCCCGACGCGGCCAACACACCAGCGCGATCGGAACCGAACGGGATCTTCTCCCACGTCTGATCGTCGAACAGCGCGGTCGCCGGAGTCGCCATGAACTTGGCGGTTGCGAGTGGGTCCTGTCCGGGCATGGTCATGGCCACCGCGAACGGACCTCCCTCCGAGGCCCCGATCATGTCGAGCACGGCGGCGTTGGTTGCTCGCTTCATGAGCGCCGACTTCATGTCGCTCGAGAGCGTGGCACCGGTCGACACGATGCGCGCGAGCGACGACAAGTCGTACGGCGTGCCGGCGAGTTCGGCCCGCTCGATCTCGGCGACGATGGGTCGGGCGAAGGCGTCCCCGACGATCGACACCTGGGTGACGCGCTCGCGTTGCACGAGTCGAAGCAGTTCGGACGGATCGAACCGGCGGCCACCGAGCAGAACCACCGTGCCACCGAGAACGAACGTCGAGAACGCCAGGAACATGGCAGTGCCGTGCATCAGTGGCGGAGCGGTCATGTTGACGGGTCCGCGACCGGCCGATTGCAGTTCGACCGCCACGCGAGAGACGTCGTCGACGGTTTCGGGAAGGGGCAACCCGAGCGAGGCGTAACCCGTGAACGCCAGTGCACCGAACAACCCGGTGTGACTCCACACCACTCCTTTGGGCAAGCCCGTGGTTCCTCCGGTGTAGAGCAGGAGCGAGTCGGCACCCGACCGGGCGATCGGAGCCATCGGCTCCGCCGACGTCTTCGCTTCCTCGTACCAAGCGGCGCCGGGAAGGAGATCGTTCCCGCTGTCGTCGGCGACCTGGAGAAGAAGGCGGAGGTTCGGCAGATCACGCCGCGCTTCGGTGACGACTGGTGCGAACGCCGAGTGATACACGAGTGCCGTCGCCCCGGAGTCGGAGAGCACGTGCACGATCTCGGGCGCCTTGTACCGATAGTTGACGTTCACCGTGCTGGCCCGCACCTTGAACGACGCGTACGCCGACTCGAGGTACTCGGGGCAGTTGTAGAGCAGCTGTCCGACCTTGTGGTCGTGACCGATTCCGGCCGCGTTCATCACGGTGGCGACGCGTGACGCGCCGCCGTCGAGTTGAGACCACGTGATGTGCGTGTCGCCGATGACGACCGCGACGTGATCGGGTTGAGCCGCGGCCAACGCCTCCCACAGCGTGGCCCAACTCTCGTTCAGCACGTCAGCCCTCGGGGACCCGATACGGAGCCAGCTCGTCGATCGAGCGCCCGTCAGCCGCGAGGCCCTCGGCGATGAATCGATCGATGTTGCGGTGGATGAGGCGAATGCGCGTTTCCTGGTACAGGCCGAACGAGATGCCCTTCTTGGCGCGCTTGGCCGTCATCTTCATGCCGAGTTGAACCTTGGGCAGGTTCTCCATGTCCTGTTCGAACACGTCGGCCAGGCCGGCCATGCCCTCGGCTTCCTTCCACGACTGCTCGAGCTTCAAGCGTTGAGTCGGTGCTGGAGCCGGGCGATCCTTGCCCGGAGGCACCGGCATCATGCGCAGCACGTCCATGAAGCACGTGTCAGGAGTACGTCCCGGCCGCCAGCGATACACGAGCGACTGACCCACACCGGCCCAGGGCATGAACGCGGGGAACAGGTGGTAGAGGTGCGCGTCGAGGATCTCGGAGTCGGACGTGGTCGAGAGGTCGACGCCGAACACCTGGCTCATCGCACCGCGGAACACCTCGGCCACGACTTCGCGCGCCGACTTGCCTTCCGGCACTTGTATCGCACCGCGACCGGCCCGCGCCGAGAAGGCGAGATACGCGTCGGCCACCTGCTGCTCGGGGAGATTCCCGAGGTGTGGGCTCTGGACACCGAAGCCATTGATGAACCGCGTCACGTACTTGGAGTCCTCCCAGATGGAGTACTCGCTGTTGGCGTCTCCGGCGAACTCGAGAATCTGCGGATGCGTGGCGATCACGTGGTAGCCCTCGGCGAAAGCCTCCATGCACACTTTCCAGTTGGCCGGAACCTCCTTCACCGCGTGGAAGGCGACGTAACGGTTGCTCATCTCGAAGTCGCGACCGAAGTGCTCGATCAACTTGGCGGCCACCGACTCGAACGGCTCGGCATCCGGATCGAGGTTCACGAAGACGAACCCTTCCCACACCGCGACCTTGGCTTCGGGCAGACACGAATCGGGCTGCTGCCACACCTGCGGAAAGTCCCACTCGGCCGGCAGCTCGACCAGATTGCCGTCGAGGTCCCAGCGCCAGCCGTGGAAGGGACACCGGAAGGAGCCGACGCGGCCGTCCTCGGTACGCAGTTTGGTGCCGCGGTGCAAACACGAGTTGTGGTACGCGCGGATCGATCCGTCCTTGGTGCGCGTGACGATGAGCGACTGGTCGGCGACGTCGTACACGACGTGATCACCGGACTGAGCGATCTCGTCGACGTGACAGGCCATCTGCCACGTGCGAGTCCAGAGGTATTCCTTCTCCAAGGCGGCGAACTGCTCGGCCGTGTACCGGACCTTGGGGACGTCGGCCTTGCCCTGGGGAACGTAGGAGTGGTCGGTGAGCGACTGCGGCACCGGGCGGGTGTCGGCCGCCAGCAGGTCCTGCACGCTCGGACCCGTACTGCGGGCCCTCCCGATCTGATCGTCGACTGCGGTCACGAAACCCCTCCTGTTTCGAACATCTGCTTGGCTGTCTTGTAGTCGGCCTTGCCGTTTGGCGCGCGCGGCACGGTGGTCACGAACACCAATTGCTTGGGAACCTTGTAACTCGAGAGTTTGGTCTTGGTGTACGCGATCACGTCGTCACCCGTGGGCTGACTAGCCCCGGCCGCGAGCGACGCCACACCGACCACGCGATTGCCGAACTTCTCGTCGGGCACACCGAACACCAGGCAGTCCGCGACAGCGGGATGCGTCTTCACGACTTCCTCGACTTCTTCGGGGAACACTTTCTCTCCCGCGGTGTTGATGCAGTTCGAACCGCGCCCGAGCAACGTGATGGTGCCGTCGGCTTCGACGAGTGCCATGTCACCCGGGAAGCTGTACCGAACACCGTCGATCTCACGGAACGTGCGCGCCGACTTGTCGGGATCCTTGTAGTAGCCGATCGGCACACCGGGCCCGCTCACGCCGACCATACCCACGACACCCGAACCGGGGGCGACCTCCTTGTCGTCGGGTCCGAACACCTTGGTGTTGGGCATCGCACCGAACGACGCGGTGGTGTTGATGTTGTCCTTGGTGGCCATGGTCTGGGCCATACCACCCTCGCTCGAACCGAGAATGTCCATCACGGCCGAGGTCGGCATGTGCTCGAAGATCCCGGCCTTGATGTCAGACGAGAACATCGCCCCCGTGGAGATGATCATCTGCACCGACGACGTGTCGTAGCCGGTTCCGGTCGCGGCCTTCTCGCGCAACGCGTTGAGCATCGGCCGGGCGAACGCGTCTCCGACGATCACGAGTTGACCCACGCGATGCTTCTCGATCGCGCGGAACATCTCGTGCGCGTCGAACGAACGGCCCTCGAGCAAGACGACCTTTCCGGCCATGAGGTGCGGCAGCAGAGCACCCAACCACACACCGGTGCCGTGCATCAGTGGGCAACCCGGAATGGCCGTGGGCTGACCCATGGCCTGGTGCACGACCTTGGCGG
>CAYNKE010000156.1:0-4051 GCA_964397715.1 uncultured Bifidobacterium sp.
GAGAAGGCACCGAGGCCGCTGGGATCCGAATCCCAGCGGCCCTTTTGTTTTTCCGGCCACGAATACACACGAACCAGGAGATCACCATGACGACCATCGAGATCAACGACATCGACGAGACCCCCGCGATCGCGGTGGCTCCGGTCGCGCGTTGCGGAGACGGACACGGCACCCTCACGCCGTTGTTCTTCTCCGACGAACTGGTGGACATCGCGCGCGCCAAGGCCATCTGTTCACGATGTGCGTTGAGCGCATCGTGTCTGCAGGGTGCGCTCGACCGTGCCGAGCCGTGGGGAGTGTGGGGAGGCGAACTTCTCGAGAACGGCGTGATCGTCGTGAACAAGAGGCCACGCGGCCGCCCGGCGGTGTTGCCACGGCCCACGCTCGTGATCGACGAAGACCGCACCATTCGCTCCATCACCAACCCCGACGACAAGACCGACTACGAGGTCGTCATCCGGGTCGCCTGATCAGGATCATCGAGTTCTCGATCGCGGGTGACGCTCAGACGAGCCCGTGATTGCCGGGAGAATCCGGTCGGGGCCCGTGTCTCTCCTCCCCCCAGGAGACGCGGGTCACGACCGGACCTCCTCCATCGAAACTCCGCCACGAAACATCCGTCCCTAGCCTGAGCGTGTGACTTCGCCCTCCTCGCGAACGAATCTGCGCCGCGTCCTCACGATCATCGCCGCGGGCGCCGTGATTCTCTTCGTTGCGGTCACTCTCATCGCACGGGGCAGCGACGACGTCGACTCGGTGGTGCTCGATCAGCCAGGCGTGTACCAAGAGCCCGGAATCGCGGTGAACGAAGACTTGGCCGGCAGCCGTTTGAGCCAGGCCGTTCTGGAGACCGCTGACGGTACCGCGATCACGGTCGACGATCTGTTGTCGCGCGGGCGACCAGTACTCATCAATCTCTGGTACTCCACCTGCCAGCCGTGCAAGCGCGAGATGCCGGCATTGCAGGCGGCGTTCGCCGAGTTCGGTGATCGCATCGAATTCATCGGTATCAACCCGCAGGACTCCGCTGCCACGATGACCTCGTTCGCCGATGAGGTGGGTGTTGGATACGAGTTGTTCCGCGATCCGAACGGCTCGTTCACCGTGGCCAATGGCATCGCCACCTACCCCACCACGCTTCTCGTCTCGCGCGATGGCCTCGTGATCGATCAGATCGCCGGCGAACTGTCGAGCAACGAGATTCGCGACGCGGTCTCGATCCTGCTCGGCTGACGGGCTGACAAGATGGTGGTCATGAGCCTGCTCGCGTCATCCGCCGATCGGCTCTGGCTGAGTTTCGGCAGCGGTCTTTTGGCCGCGGTCAACCCGTGTGGGTTCGTTCTGCTTCCCACATATCTCACGTACTACCTCGGCATCAATGGTCGGCCGACCGAGCAGCGTGACGGCGCTGTGGGCCGCGCGCTGGTGGTGAGTCTGTCGTTGTCGGCTGGGTTCATGAGCGTGTTCTTGTTGGTGGGTTCCATCAGCCGTCTGTTCACCGACTGGATCAATCAGAACGCCAAGTACGTGTCGCTCGTGATCGGCCTGGCCATGGTCGGACTCGGTATCGCCATGTTGTTCGGCTACCGGCTTCCTCTCACCACACCAAAACTCGACGTGGGTGGTCGGGCCAAGGATCGCACGGTGTTCTCGATGTTCTTGTTCGGCATCGCCTACGCCGTGGCATCGATCGGTTGTACCATCGGACCTTTCTCGGCCACCGTGCTCGGAACCATCGACACCGAAGGATTTGCCACCGGTCTGGTCGCCATCGCGTTGTACGGATTGGCCATGTCACTACTCGTCACTGCTCTCACCGTGTCACTGGCTGTCGCTCAAGGTGGACTGCTCAAGTTCTTGCGCACCGGAATGAAGTACGTCGAGTTGGCCTCGGCCGTAGTGATGATCGTGTCGGGCTTGTACCTCGCCTGGTACTGGTACAACGACATCCGCGAGCGTTACGACGACCAACTCACGGGCAACGTTCTCGATTGGCAAGAGGCCATTCAGCAATGGATCGACGACAACCGCGCTCTCCTCGCGGTGGTGTTCGGTGCGGTCGTGTTGGTTGCCGTGGTCGTGGCAGTGCAGCAGCGGCGCCGACAGAGCATCGAGGCCTGAGATGTCGGCCTTTCGCGAACTTCTCGACCATCCCGAGGTGGAGGAGGTCTGCGTCCTACGCGGACACGATCGCGACCACCGCTTGGGCTTCATGGCGTACCACGGTGGCGGGCTGGAGGAAATGACCGAGGTGATCGCCCAGGCCGCAGCCGAGCGAGCCGGAGTGAGTTACTACGGGGTTCATCAACCCACTGGAATGGAACGCCACATTCCGTCGATCGAAGTGTCGCCCGAGCATTCCGACCAGCTCCGATCGTTCTTCGATCACGTGCATTGCGTGATCACCATTCACGGCTTCGGACGCTGGGGTTTCTTCTCGTCGCTGTTGGTGGGTGGCCGACATCGTGACTTGGCCGAACACGTGGGTCAACACCTCCGTGATCATCTGCCCGCCTACGACATCGTCACCGACATCGAGCGCATTCCGAAAGATCTCCGCGGGATGCATCCGCGCAATCCAGTGAACTTGCCACCTCACGCGGGTGTGCAGATCGAACTTCCGCCGCGAGTACGAGGGTCGAGTCCGTTGTGGTGGGACTGGGAAGGCCCCGCTCTCACTCCACACACCGAATCGTTGGTGTCGGCCCTGGCGTTGGCCGCATCCACCTGGATTCCCTGATCACGGGGCGAGGCGGGTGATGGAACCGTCTCGTGAGTAAACGAAGCGGTCGTGCAGCCGACTCGGTCGTCCCTGCCAGAACTCCCACGACTCGGGCACCAACCGCCAACCACCCCAGAACTCGGGGCGCGGTACGTCCCCCGGAAAGCGCGCCGCAATCTCAGCCACGCGTTGCTCCAACTCGGCCCGATCGGCGATCGGCTCGCTCTGCGGCGAGGCCCACGCACCGATCTGACTCTCACGCGGTCGCGACGCGAAGTACTGGTCGCTCTCGGCACTCGGCAACTGCTCCACACGTCCGCGCACCCGCACCTGCCGATGCAGCGCCAGCCATGGGAACACCACGCTCGCCGCGCCCACTCCATCGAGTTCGCGACCCTTGGCGCTCATGTAATTGCCGAAGAACGCGATGCCACGTTCGTCCACTCCACGAGCCAGTACCACTCGTGAATCGGGAACTCCATCGGTTCCGATCGTGCTCAACACCATGGCGTTCGGTTCGGGAAGATCGGCTTCGACCGCCGCGTCGTACCACCGATGCCACTGCTGTACCGGCGATGCATCAAGATCGGATCGCTCGAGCCCAGCCGTCTCGTACTGCACCCGTCGCTCGCGTACGTGATCGTCGCGGCGTGCGTTCATGTCAGGGGACGATGCGCTCGAGGCCGCGCATGTACGGGCGCAGTTCAGCCGGAATGACCACGCTGCCATCGGCCTGACGATGATTCTCGATGATGGCCGCCCACACACGCGGCACGGCCAGAGCCGAACCGTTGAGCGTGTTGGCGAACTCGGTTCCCTTCTGGCCAGTGCGACGGAATCGAATGTCGGCGCGTCGCGCCTGATAATCGCTGAACCAACTCACCGACGACACCTCGAGCCAACTGTCGCATCCGGGTGCGTACACCTCGATGTCGAAGCTGCGGTGATGACTCTGACCCATGTCGCCAGTGCAGATCTCGATGATGCGGTACGGCAGTTCGAGCGATGCGATGGTCTTCTCGGCTCGCTCCACCAACTCGTGCAGCAACGCCGGCGCCTGTTCGGGTGTGGCCAAGGCCAAGATTTCCACCTTGTCGAACTCGTGCGAACGGAGCATGCCGCGAGTGTCGCGACCAGCCGAGCCGGCTTCGCGTCGATAACACGGCGTGTACGCCATGAGACGCAGCGGCATCTGGGCTTCGTCGAGAATCTCCCCGGCGTACATCGACGTGAGCGGCACCTCGGCGGTGGGAATCATCCACAACCCGTCGCGCTCGATCGCGTACGCATCGTCGGCGAACTTGGGCAGGTGACCGGTGGCCGTGAGAG
>CAYNKE010000157.1:0-4026 GCA_964397715.1 uncultured Bifidobacterium sp.
TTGCACCTCACACGCTTTCCAAGCGTGCCGATTCGGCCGCTCTCGCACCCTTCCTGGTGGCCAGACACGTTCCTGCCGGATGAGGTGACGGCCAGGCGATCTGCGGCACACGAGCCGATCCGCTGAAGGCTGCTACCTCCCGGTCCTGACCTGATTCACGGGAACCCGTTGCACAGGACCCGACCGTCACCTCACCCGGCAGGAGCCGAATGACGCAGTGCTGAGGTTACCGCCGGTGCGATGAGGCCAGGCCGGCGACCCGGTCAGCCAGGCGTGGGGCACCGAGGTCGGCGCAGAACTCGCGAAAGTCCTCACGTGGGCCGGTCCAGTTCCAGTCGTCCACCGTTCCGACCGGCACGGTGGTGACGATCGTGGCCACCGTGCGGAACAAGTAGGCGAGGTCACGCTGCGACGACAGCGCCTCGGCCAACTTGGCCGCGCCGCGCAGACCCGGAACGTCCCAATCGCTCACGTCGTCGGGAACGTTCTCGATGCGCTCGTATCGCGCCAGAACCGCCGATGCGGATTTGGCGCCCCAGCCGCTGAGACCCGGGAAACCATCGGCGGTGTCACCGACGAGGCCGAGCCAATCGGCGATGCTCGCGGGACCGACACCGAACTTCGCGCGCACCGCGTCTTCGTCGATGAGGCCGGTTCCGTCCTTGGCCATCTTGCGCCGATCGATCTGCACCACGCGCTGTCCACGCACGCACTGTCCGAGGTCTTTGTCGGGACTGAAGATCTGAACCTGCTCGACGCGCTTGTCACGGGCAGCGACCTCGGCCGCCGAACCGAGCGCGTCATCGGCCTCGTACTCCTCCATCGGCCACACCGCGACACCCATCGACCGCAACGCCTCTTCGAGGATCGGGATCTGCGTGAGAATCTCGGCTTCCATGCCGTCGGACGTCTTGTAACCGGACCACAACTCGTTGCGGAAACTCTCGATCACGTGGTCGGTGGCGACGCCGATGTAGGTGGCGCCGTCGGCCAGGAGCTGAAACGTCGAGTTGAGGACTCCGACCGTGGCGGCGTTGGGGGAGGGCTCGGACGACCGCACAGCCTGGCCATAGTGCTGGCGGTAGAGCTCGTAGGTCCCGTCGACCAAGTGGACGATCACAGGCGTCGACCCCCCTCCACGACTCGGCGCAATTCCGGAACGATCTCGTCGAGTTCGGGATTCGAGGACGCAACCCACATGACGAGGGCGTAGACGTCGTCGTTCGATGCGTGACTGGCCGGAACATCGTTCAGTTCGAGAAACACGGCAGTAGCCAACCACCCGAGCCGCTTGTTGCCGTCGACCAGGGGATGATTGTTGACAATTGACTGCAGCAGAGCAGCCCCTTTCGACATCACATCGGGATAAGCGTCTTCGCCGAAGACCGACGTCTGGGGCCGAGCGACTGCCGAGCCCAACAGTCCCATGTCCCGAATCGGCGGCGGGTCGCCCAGGAGTCGGCGCGCCAATTCGAGGACGTCTTCGAGGTCCAGGTACTCGAACGACCGAGTCACTGACCGAGACGCTCGATCGCATCAGCGTGAACGGACAGGATTCGACTTGCGGCCTCGCTGACTCGATCGCGGTGCTCGCTACGAGCCACGAACTCGCGTATCGCACGACGGGCCGCCTCTTGCATCGAGATCCCGTCGGCATCGGCACGAGCCTTCAAGGCCGATTGTTCGTCGTCGGTGAGTCTGAGGGTCATGGCCATACTCCTTGATGGTATCACTTCGATACCGCTGCTGGGCGGGCCCGTCATCCCCGCAGGGCAATGGCGACCACGGTGCCCAGGGCCAGGAACGGCCCGAACGGGAGAGTGGTGGATCGGCCGCTCCGACGTACGGCGATGACGACGAGTCCTGTCACGGCCGCCGACAGCGACCCGAGGAGCAGCGCGACCAGCACGAGTCGAGGCGACCAGAAACCCAGGAACGCTCCGAGCAACGGCGCCATCCGGACGTCTCCGTCGCCGAGGGCTCCGCGCCCGATCACGTGCAGCGCCACCATCGCGAGGGTGAACACCGCGACTCCGATCAACGTGTCGACTGCGCGATCGCCGTGTCCGTGTGCGACCGAGTTCGTCACGAGCAACGTCGAACCAATCACGGCAGCCGGGTAGCTGACCTCGCGCGGCAGCCGTCGGGTGCGAACGTCGATGTCGCTCAGTGCGATGAGAGCCACCGCGAGAACGAGGTGAGCGACCACCACGACCACGTCGTCGACCGACCGAACGAGCACGTACGACACGGCGGCACCGACGACGGCAGTCAACCACCGAGCTGAAGCCGCCGATGCGAATGCGCGGACGAGCGGGCGCGCCATCAACGCACCTACTGCTCCCAGAACGACCGCGACCACTACCGTCATGATGTGACTCTCCGATTCCCGAGCCTGGTCGAACGCGAGAGCCATGTCGATCAAGAGCCCGTCAAGGAGTCGGCCTCGTGACCGCCACGCTCCGACTCAAGGCGGGTCGCGACCGCAGCCTGCGTCGCCAACACCCGTGGATCATGAGTGGCTCGGTCGATCGGGTGACCGGTGATCCACAGCCGGGAGACACCGTCACCGTCGTCGACGAGGCGTCACGGCCGCTCGCCGTGGCTTCCTACAGTCCGCATTCGTCGATCAGAGCTCGCGTCTGGACGTTCGACGTGGAGCAATTCATCGACGACGCGTTCATCGCCGAGCGAATCATGTCGGCGGTCGCGCGGCGCGACCTCCTCGGGCTCGACGCCAACGACGCCGTTCGACTCGTGTTCGGCGAGGCCGACGGTCTTCCGGGGCTGGTGGTCGATCGCTACGGGTCAGTGGTCGTCTTCCAGGCCACCACGGTCGGTGTCGACGTGCGCAGGCGGGTCGTGGTGGAGACGTTGTCGTCACTCGACGGCGTCGAGTGCGTCTACGAACGCAGCGACGGCGACAGCCGTCATCGCGAAGGTCTCGAACCACGTGTCGGAGCGAGTCACGGTTCGCTTCCCGCCGAGGTGTGGGCCCACGAGAGAGGTTTGCGATTCCATGTCGACGTCGAACGCGGCCACAAGACCGGCTTCTACATCGACCAACGCGAGAGTCGACGTCTCGTGGCCCAGTACGCCGCAGCACGCGACGTTCTCAACGTGTTCGGCTACACCGGGTCGTTCAGCGTGGCCGCCGCGGCGATGGGGGCGACCTCGATCACGACCGTCGACTCATCGGGTCCGGCGCTACGCCTCGCCGAGTCGAACGCACTGGCCAACGGTGTCGACATCGGTGCTCTCGTCGAAGCCGACGCCTTCAGCGAGTTGCGGGCCATGCGCGATCGACGCGCGAGTTTCGATCTGATCGTTCTCGATCCACCGAAGTTGGCCAACAATCCCAGTCAGGTCGATCGCGCGACGCGGGCCTACAAGGACCTCAACTTGCTCGCGATCAAACTGCTGCGCCCCGGAGGCTTGCTCTTCACCTATTCGTGTTCGGGTGCAGTGTCGAGCGAGTTGTTCCAGAAGGTCGTGGCTGGTGCGGCCCTCGACGCGCGACGTGAGGCGCGGATCGTGCAGCGACTCGGCCAACCCGCCGACCACCCGATCCCACTCGCCTTCCCCGAGGCCGAATACCTGAAGGGCCTGTTGCTGCGCGTCGACTGAAACGTCACTCCTGGACGAGTTCGATGAGAGTGCCGAAGCTTCCCTTGGGGTGAATGAACGCCACGGTCGTTCCGCGGCTTCCCGGACGCGGCGCCTTGTCGATCGCCGTCGCACCCGCGGCGAGCATCGACGCCAACGCTTCTCCGCAGTCCTTCACGCGATATCCGATGTGGTGCAGTCCCTCACCACGCTTCTCGATGGCTTTGGCCACCGGGCTGTCATCGCGCGTCGGCGTGAGCAACTGCACGTAACTCTCCGCGACTTTCAGCAACGCTTCTTCGACGCCGTCGCTCTCGACGACCTCGCGATGATCGACGGTCGCGCCGAACGCCCGGCTGTAATAGTCGATAGCCGCCTCGAGATCTTTCACTGCGATGGCCACGTGGTCGATTTCGGTGA
>CAYNKE010000158.1:0-3960 GCA_964397715.1 uncultured Bifidobacterium sp.
TCGCGGTCGGATCGTCCACGTGCACGGTGGCCTTCGACGTGGCGTAGTTGACCGTCGCGGTCACGCCATTGAGGCGGTTCAACTTCTTTTCGATTCGCGCCGCACAGGCGGCACAGGTCATTCCCGTGACAGCGAGCAGGATCGGCTCGTCATGAGCCGTAGCCGCTGCGGTTGACGCGTCAGTTGGCAACGGCCTCGAACCCGGCTTCGTCGACCGCCGACACCAGATCAGCCCACGAGAGAGGTTGCGAACTGGTCACGGTCACTTGCTTGGAGTCGAGATCGACGTCGACATCCGAGACACCCACGATCTTGCCGACCTCGGTGGTGACCGCCTGCTTGCAGTGGCCGCAGGTCATTCCGGGAACCGAGAACACCGTCGTGGTCATGATGCACCTCCAGGGCGCTGCGTGAAGTTGGGGTGGCGTTTGTTCAAGAATGCGTCGATGCCTTCTTGAGCATCAGGTGAGGCGGCGGCATCGGCCATCACCTCGACAGCGTATTGGTAAGCCTCGTCCTGGGGCAGGTCGATCTGGGCATAGAACGCGTGCTTGCCACGAGCCTTCGAATCGGCCGAACCGCGCGTGGCGCGGGTGATGAGATCGAGCACCGCGTCGTCGAGTTGCGCATCGGGCACCACTTTGTTCACGAGTCCCCAGTCGGCCGCAGTGCGGGCATCGATCGGGTCACCGGTCATCGCCATCTCGAGCGCCCTCTTGCGTCCGATGTTGCGCGCTACTGCCACCAGTGGTGTGTGGCAGAACAAGCCACCCTTGCCACCCGGAATGGCGAACGACGCGGACTCGGCGGCGATTGCGAGATCGCACGTGGCAACCAACTGACATCCCGCCGCTGTCGCCAGGGCGTGAACACGCGCGATCACCGGCTGGGGCATGCCCTGGATGGTGTCCATCATCTCGGTGCACACCTCGAAGACGTGTTGGGTCGTGTCGACATCGGCGCCAGCCATGTCGCCGAAGTTGTGACCAGCCGAGAACACCGGACCCTCGGCGGCAAGAATCACGCCATCGACTACCGCGAACGGATCGTGGCCTCCACCGATTCGCCGGAACGCGTCGGTGAGTTCGAGCATGGTGTCGACCGACAGCGCGTTGCGCTTCTCCGGGCGGGCGAGCGTGACCGTGGCGAATCGACCCTCGACCGAGACGGTGATGGCGGTGTACCAATCGTTCATGTGCCCCCTCAGGGGCTCGAACCCTGGACCAACGGATTAAAAGTCCGCTGCTCTACCGACTGAGCTAAAGGGGCGGCGCGAAAAACCAGGCTATCCCCCTGGTGTTCTGGTGAGGTTTCTTCACCCCCAGGGTGAAGAAACCTCACCAGAACACCACACCCAGAACGCCGCCGTCGAACTAGGTCAGAGGGCCAGGCGCATCACGAGCACGTAGTGCACGGTGGCGGCGCTGGCCACGAGAGCGTGAAACACCTCGTGGAATCCGAACGTTCGGGGCCACGGGTTCGGACGCTTGGCCGCGTACACCACCGCACCCACTGAGTACAGACCACCACCGGTCCACAACAGAGTCGTGTCGATGGCATTGAGAGCATCGGACAACGCGCCGATCTCGATCAGCGCACTCCACCCGACGATCAAGTACACCGAGATCACCACCGGACGTGGCGCATGCAACCACGCCATTCGGATGACGATGCCGATCGTGGCCGCCGTCCAGACGAACACCAAGAGCGTCAGTTCGGGTCGACCCCGAAGGCTCAACGTGGTGACTGCCGTATAACTGCCCGCAACGGCGAGGAGGATCGTCGCGTGATCGAAACGCTTGAACGTTCGCTCAGCCACCGGACTCAAACGGCCCGAGTGATACACCGCCGACACCCCGAGCATGGTCGCGACGCCCACTCCGTAGATCGCCATGGCAATACGCGCTGACGCCGAATCGGCCAAGCAGATCAAGACAACGAACGCCGGGATCGCGACCACCGTCGACCAACGATGGATGTGACCACGCCACACTGGCCGAATAGCCGCTGTGTGCGCAGGCGTGGTGCTCAAGAACTCGACCCTAACCCGCTAGGTACAAGTCCCGGTCGTCGCCTCCCCCTTCACTAGGGTCGCAGCATGAGTTCGGAGCGGTTCTCGTGACTGATTCCGGCCATGTGTACCGACCTGATGTGGACGGGTTGCGCGCGATCGCCGTCGGCTCGGTGGTTCTTTTCCACGCCTTTCCCTGGCTCGTGCCCGGCGGCTACGTGGGGGTCGACGTCTTCTTCGTGATCTCCGGCTTTCTGATCACCACCAACATCGTCGGCGGCTTGTCCACCGGCTCGTTCACGATCAGGGGCTTCTACGACCGCCGAGTGCGCCGAATCTTCCCTGCCCTCGTGACCGTTCTCCTCGCCACCTATGTCCTCGGATGGGTGTCACTCTTCGACAGCGAATTCAAGTCAGTCGGCAAGCACATCGCCGGTGGCGCATTCTTCGTCTCCAACCTCTTCCTCTGGGCCGAGAGCGGATACTTCGACGCCGCATCCGAGGTGAAGCCACTCGTGCACCTGTGGTCACTCGGCATCGAGGAGCAGTTCTACATCGTGTGGCCGCTCGTGCTCTGGGCCCTCGTCAAGTTCGGACGCCGCACGATCGGCCCGACGATCGTCCTCATCCTCGCCTCGTTCGTTCTCGGGTTGACCTCAATCAATGGAGCCGGTGGCTACTACTCGCCGCTCAATCGATTCTGGGAGCTCCTCATCGGTGCGCTGCTCGCCATGCTCACCATCCGCGGATTCACCATGCCGACCCACTTCCGCAACGCAGCGGCGTCGGTCGGCATGATCGCAATCATCGTTCCGATGTTCGCCCTCGACGGCAACAGCACGTTCCCTGGATGGAACGCCATCGCTCCAACAGTCGGTGCCGCTCTCCTCATTGGTTCGGGGGCCGACAACTGGTGGGGCCAGCGAGTGCTGTCACTCAAGGGAATGATCTGGATCGGTCTGATTTCGTATCCGCTCTACCTGTGGCACTGGCCGCTCCTCGTGTACGCCCGAATCGTCGCTAGCGGAGTTCCTTCGGCCTCGATACGGGTGGGTGCGGTCGCACTGGCGGTTCTCCTCTCGTACCTCACGTATCGTCTCATCGAACGGCCACTGCGATTCCATCGCAACCGAAAAGCCGTCGTGGCCGGATTGGTTGCCGCCATGGCGCTCATCGGTGGAGTGGGTGCGTTCACGTGGGCTCGCGATGGAGTACCGAGCCGAAAGTTCAACTCGCTCAACGTCGCTCTCGACCCCGGCGAGGTCCGAGGTATCAACGAGATCTCCACGATCGGTTGCGGTCTCGACCCGGCGACACAAGAACTCTTCGCTGACTGCCGCACCGATGTGCGGGGTGCACCCACCTACGCGTTGATCGGCGACAGCAAGGCGTCCACACTCATCGGTGGCTTCATGCGAACATCAGTGGACAATCGCTGGTGGACCGTCATCGGCGGAACCAAAGGCATTCAGTCAGCCGTCCCGCTCATCTCCGACGACCCAGCGCACGAACGTTTCCTCCCTCTTATCGTTCCGGCCATCGACACGGTCAATGCCGGTCCGAACATTCGCGTCGTCGTCCTCGAAGGAGCGGTACGCGCCATGTTCGAGTGGCCCGACTTCACCAACTTCGCCTGGCTCCCCGATAGCCCGCTCTACGACAAAGTCGAAGCCGCATTGCGCGAAACCGTTCGTCGCTTGGTCGAGGGCGGCAAGAAGGTCGTCCTGTACGTCGACAACCCGGCTCTCGCTGCACCGGAAGACTGCACCGACCGACGCACCACCATCGGATTCTTGAATTCACTTCTCATCGAATCGAATCCGGGCTGTCAGGTCGATCTCGACGCCTTCCTCGTGCACACCGAGCGCTACCGAGCTCTGCTCCAGCGCGTCGCCGACGGATTCGACGGCAGCGTGACCGGCTTCGATCCGACTCCGATCTTGTGCAAC
>CAYNKE010000159.1:0-3956 GCA_964397715.1 uncultured Bifidobacterium sp.
GAGTTCTACACCCACACGCTCATGACGCCGTTCTTCACTCCCCCGGCATCCGACCTGTCGGGGTTCGGCACGCCGAAGATCTTCCTGGCCGGCGTGGGAGAACTGATGACCGAAGTCGCCGGCGAAGTGTGCGACGGCTTCATCTGCCACGGCTTCACGACCGAGAAGTACTTGCGAGAGGTGACCATCCCAGCCCTCGCTCGCGGACGAGCCAAGGCCGGCAAGACCATGGAGGGCTTCGAGATCGTCGGACCGAGCTTCGTCGTCACCGGGAACAACGAGAAGGAGATGGCGGCGGCCGCCGCCGGAACTCGGCAGCAGATCGCGTTCTACGGTTCGACCCCGGCGTACCGACCGGTGCTCGACATCCACGGTTGGGGCGACCTGCAGGAGCGACTCAACACGCTCTCGAAGCAGGGAAAGTGGGTCGAGATGGGCGAATTGATCAACGACGAGATCCTCAACACGTTCGCCGTCGTGGGTGAGCCCGAGTCGGTCGCGCCCGAACTCAACACTCGCTACGGCGACGTGATCCAGCGCATCTCGTTCTACGCGCCGTATCGCACCGACCCGGAGCGGTGGCGCAAGGTTCTCGCCGACCTGCAGTCGGCCTAGACCAATTCGAGTCCGCCGTCGAGGTAGAGCTCGCGGCACTTGGCGCGCTGCAACTTGCCACTGCTCGTCTTGGGCAGTGTTCCCGGCTTCACGAGCATGATGTCGCGCGGCGGTAGCCCCGAGACCTCGAGAGCGGTGTGGTGAATGGACGAGCGCACCTGATCGAGGTCGACGTCTTTCACTTCGGCCACCACGATGACGGTTTCCTTGCCCTTGTATCCGTCGATACCGAACGCGATCACGTTGCCCGCCCGCACGCCGTCGATGACTCCGACCGCGCGTTCGATGTCCTCGGGGAAGACGTTGCGCCCACCGACGATGATCACGTCCTTGATCCGTCCGCAGATGACCAATTCGCCGCCCAAGACGTACGCGAGGTCGCCGGTGCACAGCCAGCCCTCGTGGAACATCGCCTCGGTGGCATCGGGGCGCTTGTAGTAGCCGGGCGTGACACTGGTGCCGCGCAGCAACAACTCGCCCACGTGACGTTCGGGGAGTTCGAGGCGTGTCTCGGGATCGACCACCTTCATCTCGAGACCGGGCACCGCGCGCCCCAGAAGCGGCAACCGGCGAACGTTCACGTCGTCGTCGGCGGGGTCGACTTCCTTGGCGATGCGTTCACGCTCGAGCACGATGCGATCGACCGAATCGCAGACCAGTCCGCGATGGCGAGGCGGGAAAGCACCGCCGATGGCGACTTCGGCCATGCCGAACGCCGGGAACACACTGCCCGCGCTGAATCCGAAACGCGACGCCTCGGCGACGAATGCTTCGACCGCGACCGGATCGACTGGCTCGGCACCCGACAGAGCGAGAGTGAGCGTCGACAGGTCGATGTCCTTCATGCGCTTCAGTGCGCGCGTGGCGAGCACCCAGGCGAAGTTGGGTCCCGCGGTGGCCGTCCCTTTCCAGTCGCTGATCCACTGCATCCACGAGCCGGGATGAGCCATGAAGTCCTGCGGAGCGGCTTGCACGAGTTGCACACCCTTGAGCATCGGGATCGACAGAAAGCCGACGAGACCCATGTCGTGATACAGGGGTAACCACGACACCATCACTTCGGCCGAGGTCAGTTGAGCGGCTTCGCACGACGCATCGATGTTCGCGCACAAAACGCGGCCGGGAATCATCACGCCCTTGGGCTCCGACGTCGAACCACTCGTGTACTGCAAGATCACGAGTCGCTCCGGATCGTCGGCTGGCAGTTCGGCGCGAGCGGCCGACGGGCGACCGGGGCCCGGGAGCACGCTCGCCATCGGCTTGATGGGCGGATCCCCGGGTACGGCGGCGTAGAAGTCGGCCAGCAGATCGTCGATGAGCACCAACTTGGCCTCACCGTGACGAATCCGGGCCCGAGTGCTCTCCACGAACGCGTCGAGCGACGCCATGCGCATCGGAAGCGGAAGCACCATGCTCGCGGCGCCGGCGAGCCAACAGCCGCGCACGATCGTCATGAGCGCACGACTCGTCGGCCCGAGGATCGCGACGTGATCGCCGGGAACGATGCCGAGCGATTGGAGGGTGGCGGCGACCGCGAGGGCTTCGTCGTGGATCTGGCGCCACGACACGAAGTCGGGTCCGTCGGCAGGCTTGATGCTCGCTCCCACGAAACGCACCCCCGTGGGCGCGTCAGCGGCGCGCTCGAGGCGACGGATCACCGAACCGCTGGACGGGACGAACGACGAATTTGAGGCGTTCATGGGAGCGGCGTGAACCTAGTCGTGCCCGCCCGCACAGTGCGGAGTCATCGGCCAAAGGCCCAGCACACGGGGGTTCGCGACGGTCACGGAACCGGCGGTCGGCACGCGATGACCATTACCCTGGGACGCCATGCCCGCCCCGCACGACGACACACCGCGCCACCGCTACAACGCGGCGCTGGCGCGCTCAATCGAGACGGCGTGGCAGGACCGCTGGGACGCCGAGGGCACCTTCCATGCGCCCAACCCGGCGGGCCCGTTGGCCGAACCCGACAAGGTGGCCGGCCGTCCCAAGTTGTTCGTCCTCGACATGTTTCCCTACCCGAGCGGAGCCGGCCTGCACGTCGGACATCCGCTCGGCTACATCGGCACCGACGTGTACGGGCGCTTCAAGCGCATGATGGGCTTCAACGTGTTGCACGCTCTCGGCTACGACAGTTTCGGACTGCCGGCCGAGCAGCATGCGATCACGACCGGTGTCCACCCGCGCGTGAACACCGAAGCGAACGTGGCCAACATGCGTCGGCAGTTGCGCCGACTGGGCCTCGCCCACGATCCACGCCGCAGCGTGAGCACGACCGACGAGGACTTCTACCGCTGGACGCAGTGGATCTTTCTGCAGGTGTTCAATGCCTGGTACGACACCGAAGCCGGGCGCGCTCGACCCATCGCCGAACTCGAGGCCCAGTTCGCGTCGGCGAAGCGGCCCACACCCGACGGCCGCGCCTGGTCGAGTCTGTCGCGTTCCGAGCAACGCGCACTCGTCGACTCCTACCGCCTGGCGTACCTCTCGGAGGCACCGGTCAACTGGTGCCCCGGACTCGGCACGATCCTGGCCAACGAAGAAGTCACGGCTGACGGCCGCAGCGACATCGGCAACTACCCGGTCTTCAAGAAGAACATGCGCCAATGGATGATGCGCATCACCGCGTACGCCGATCGTCTGCTCGACGACCTCGACCGCCTCGACTGGCCCGAGCCCATCAAGTTGATGCAGCGCAACTGGATCGGCCGGAGCCAGGGCGCTCGGGTCGAGTTCGAATCGACGGCCGGAACCATCACGGTGTTCACCACTCGCCCCGACACTTTGTTCGGTGCGTCGTTCATGGTCTTGGCACCCGAACATCCGCTCGTCGATGCGCTCACGTCGGCCGAACAGCGCGATGCCGTCTCGGCGTATCGCGCGGCGGTGGCCGGTACGAAGGATCTCGATCGCCAGGCCGAAGGTCGCGAGAAGACCGGTGTGTTCACGGGTTCGTACGCGGTCAATCCCGTCAACGGTGCTTCGATTCCGGTCTGGATCGCCGACTACGTGCTCATGGGTTACGGAACCGGTGCGATCATGGCCGTCCCGTGCGGCGACGAACGCGACTTCGAATTCGCTCGAAAGTTCGGCCTCGACATCCCGGCCATTCAAGAACCACCGGCGTCGTGGTTCGAGGCGCATGGGCTCCCCCCGCAGTCGGGCCCGACCGTCGACACCGCCTCGTGGCCCGAAGCCTTCGTGGGCGACGGCGCGTACATCAACTCGGCTCGTGGCGATCTGGACCTGAACGGGGTCCCATCGGTCGACGAGGGCAAGCGCATCGTCAACGAGTGGCTCGAACGCAACGGACGCGGTCAGGCCACCATCAACTACAA
>CAYNKE010000160.1:0-3921 GCA_964397715.1 uncultured Bifidobacterium sp.
AAGTAGAGGGCCCGCAGGCCCAGGATCGCGAACGCGTTCGACGAGAACACGATGTACAGGCCGCCGAAAGTGAGCAGGTCGGAGGCGGTGCGTGTCAAGCCGAACACAACCCTGAAGTTGCGCACCCGACCAACGTCCCACCGCAGTGGACGTTGAAGATGTTCGGCCTCGACTCGGTCGGTCGCAATTGTCATACCCGGAATGTCGGAAAGAAAGTTGAGGAGGAGAACTTGCAGGGGTAAGAGCGGGAGGAAAGGAAGAAACGCTGTGGCCGAGGCAAGGGACAACATGTTGCCGAAGTTCGCGCTGGTGGTGACGTGAACGTACTTGAGGGTGTTGGCGAACACCCGGCGACCCTCGGCGATGCCGTCGGCCAGGACACCTAGGTCTTTGTTGAGAAGAACGACATCGGCGGTCTCCTTGGCCACGTCGACGGCTTCGGTGACTGACACTCCCACGTCAGCGGCATGGAGCGCGGGCGCATCGTTGATGCCATCACCGAGGAAACCAACGGCATGTCCACCACTCGTGAAGGCTCGGACGATTCGCTCCTTCTGGATCGGGTCGATCTCGGCGAACACGCCGTATCCCTCGACGAAGTGCGGAAGTTCATCAACAGCAACCGCCTCGAGTTCGGGCCCGGTGCAGCAACGCAGAGGGGACACCCCGATCCGGGAGGCGATCGGCATCGCTGTCAGTGAACTGTCCCCGGTGATGATTCGGACACTCACGCCGAGTGAGTCGAGCGAGTCGATCACGGCGGTGATGCCCGGTTTTGGAGGATCACCGAAGGAAAGAAATCCCGCGAAAGTGAGGTCGTGCTCGTCGTCGGGCGAATAGTCGTCCCGGTCAGGCACATCACCAAATGCAATTCCGAGGACCCGCAATCCATCGGCGGCTAGGTGTTCGCCCAGAGCTTCGATCTCGGCCCGATTCGCGTCGATGGATGCGACGGAATTGCCCACTCGCACTGTCGAGCAGCACTCGAGAACACTTCGTAGGGCACCTTTGCAGATGATGCGTCGAGAACTCACTTCGGTATCCGAATCGGTGACGATCACGCTCATCCGCCGTCGGACGAATTCGAAGGGAATCTCGTCGACGAAGAGTGACGAAGTGGGCTGGCCGGGACCATGATCGAGGATCGCCTGATCGATCGGGTTCTCGAAGCCACGCTGCAGTGATGCATTGGTAAAGGCCAACGAGAGGACGAATTCATCAGAATTGCCACAGGGATCGAGGTGGCCGTCAAGTACGACGTCTCCTTCGGTGATCGTTCCGGTCTTGTCGACACAGAGAATGTCGAGGCCGCCGATGTCTTCGATCGCGTCGAGCCGCTTGACGATCACACGTTTCTTGGCCATGAGTCGCGCACCACGTGACAGGCTCATCGTCACGATGGCTGGCAACATCTGTGGTGTCAGCCCGATGGCGAGTGCGAGCGAGAACAAGATCGAGTCGATCACCGGCCGTCTTAGCACCATGTTGATGGCGAAGACCAGGAGAACCAGTACCACCATGGCTCTCATGAGTAGGTAGCCGAACGACGTGATTCCACGTTCGAACGACGTCGGCAAGTGTTCTGACGATACGTGAGTCGTGAGTCGCCCGAATTCGGTGTCGCGTCCGGTTCGCACGATGATCGCTCGCCCCTCACCGCTCGACACATAAGTGCCGCAGTAGACCATGTTCGATCGTTCATGGCGTGGAGTCGCTGATGCGAAGGTTCCGGGAGTTTTCCTCAGTGGGTAACTCTCTCCGCTGAGTGTCGCCTCGTCGACCAAGAGATGGTTAGCCATGATCACCCGGCCGTCTCCTGGTACCACGTCCCCGGTTCGGAGGACGACGACATCTCCGACCACCACATTGGACGACAGAACTTCTCTTTCCACTCCGTCGCGCAGGACCTCACAGTGCACGCTGACCGACTGAAGGAGGGCGTGAACCGCGCCAACTGCGGTTCGTTCCTGAATGAATCCCAGGAGTCCACTCACGGCGACGATGGCGATCACGATGGACGACTCGACGATTTGTCCCAGTGCAGCCGCTACTGCCGCGGTTCCGATGAGAATCAGAACCGTCGGATTGCTGAATTGACGCATCAGGAGGCGAAGCCCGCTGGTACGACGCAAGCCGAGGGCCGGCGCCGCATCCCGTAATCGGACCACGCCGTCGTAGGATGTCAATCCATCGGCTGATGAACCAAGCGCGGCGAAGAGATCGGCTTCGCTGAGGTTCCACTCATCGATCACGACGCAACCTCTTGTAGATCTCGAACCAACACGATCCGATCACGCCGGTGGTGATACCCAGCAGGAGGTCGGCTGACGAAAGGGATCCGAACTCGAAGGCGTTGCGAAGGAAACCGACGGACAACAGGAGTGTCAACACCACAGCAACGATGGCAAGGAGCCATGGGAGGGTGGTATTCCGTCGTTCACGAATCGTTCGAACGATCGACAGATTCCACGAGCGATTGGTGAGTATCAGACCCACGTTCCCGACGACGAGGCTCACGAAGACGAGAGATCGAATGACGTCGTCAGGCTTTCCGGTGGCCGAGGCCCACGAGTAGAGCCCGAATGACGCTGCGAAGAGGCCGAAGCCTTGGAGCAACGCGATCGCGATCGTCGACCGATCGAGAATCGGTTGGTTCGGGCGTCGGGGAGGCCTCTTCATCAGGTCGGGATCACCCGACTCGGCCTCGAAGACGATCGAGCAAGCCGGATCGATGATCAACTCGAGGAAGGCGATCTGGATCGGCTGCAGAACGATCGGCCAACTCGGGATGAAGAGGGGCACCGTGGTCAGACCGATGATCGGTGCGTGCATCGAGATCACGTACGCGAAGGCCTTACGAATGTTGTCGTAGATCGTGCGTCCTCGTTCGACTCCCGCCACGAGTGACGGAAACGAATCGTCGGCGATCACGATCGATGCTGCCTCGCGGGCCACATCGGTTCCGCGGCCGCCCATGGCCAGGCCGATATTGGCTGCCTTCAACGCGGGTGCATCGTTGACTCCGTCGCCCGTCATCCCAACGACTTCATCACTGGACTGCAAGGCGCGAATCAGACGCAGTTTGTGGTGAGGTGTCGTCCGGGCGAACACATTGATTCGACCGACTCTCTCGCTGAACGATTCGTCGTCGAGCCGGTCGATGTCGGCTCCGGTCAGAAGACCAGCTGAGGTGTCTAGACCGATCTCCTCAGCGATCGAATGCGCGGTGATCGGGTGATCACCGGTCATCATGATCGTTCGAACACTGGCTGAGGAAAGTTTGGCAACCGACTCGGTGACACCCGGTCGAACAGGATCCTTCAGGCACATCAGCCCCTCGAATCTCAGGTCGAACTCTCGCGGGTCGGTTGGCAGGGTCGTGCCGGACAGGCGACCGTGGGCGACGGCGAGGATTCGCAAACCGCGCTCGGCCGCTTCGTGAACCCGAGCGTCGAGTCGGTGGCGATCACTCTCGCCGAGTCGACACAAGTTGGCGATTGCCTCGGGCGCTCCTTTTGACGCGACCAGGTACCCCTCGGGGGTGGCCCACACATAGGTCGTGGCGAACAGTTCGTTCGACATCGGGTACTCCGCCACTAGTGCTGATGGGTTGAGGATGTGTAGCTCGTCATTGGGGAACCGGAGCGCCAAAGCCCGGAACGCGCGGTCGATCGGATCGAAGACGTCGATAGGGCACGCCAACGAGCCGACCGCGATCAGTTGGTGGACATTTGAGGGTGGTGGATCGTCCGATGGAGCCCAGGTTTGAGTGTCGACGATGAGTTCGACGGGCGTCATCTGATTGAGGGTCAGAGTCCCCGTCTTGTCGACACAAGCCACAGTCATCGAGCCAAGTGCTTCGATGGCGGGTGCTCGGCGAATGAGAACGTGGTGTTTGCTCATCCGCCACGCTCCGACAGC
>CAYNKE010000161.1:0-3880 GCA_964397715.1 uncultured Bifidobacterium sp.
CGCACGCGCTTGTACTTGCCACAGGCGCACTCCCAGTCACGGGTCGGTCCGAAGATCTTCTCGCAGAAGAGACCCTCGCGCTCGGGGCGCAAGGTGCGGTAGTTGATCGTCTCGGGCTTCTTGACCTCGCCACTGGACCAATTGCGGATGTCGTCGGCGGTTGCCAAGCCGATCCGGAGCTGGTCGAACATGTTCACGTCGAGCATGGTGTTCTCTCTCTGGTCGATTCGTTCAGGGGTTGACGATCAGCGCCGGAATCCGGCGCGCTCGCGTTCGCGGTCGTCTTGGTCGCTGCCGCGCTCGGGGCGGCTGATGTCGATGCCGAGCGACTCGGTCGTGCTGAACACTTCCTCGTCGATCTCCTTCATCTCGATCTCGGATCCGTCCTTGGCGAGCACCTCGACGTTGAGGCACAACGCCTGCATTTCCTTCATGAGCACCTTGAAGCTCTCGGGAATGCCGGGTTCGGGGATGTTCTTGCCCTGGACGATGGCTTCGTACACCTTCACGCGTCCGAGCACGTCGTCGGACTTGATGGTGAGGAGTTCCTGCAAGCAGTAGGCCGCGCCGTACGCCTCGAGAGCCCACACTTCCATTTCGCCGAAGCGCTGGCCGCCGAATTGCGCCTTACCACCGAGCGGCTGCTGGGTGATCATGCTGTACGGGCCCGTGGAGCGAGCGTGGATCTTGTCGTCGACGAGGTGCGACAACTTGAGGATGTACATGTAGCCGACAGTGATCTGGTTGTCGTACGGATCGCCGGTGCGACCGTTGTACAACGTGGTCTTGCCGTCGAGGCCGATGAGGCGCTCACCCGAACCCGACTCGGGGTTCAGGTTGCGGAAGATGTCCACGATGGTCGGGTGCTTGCCGGCCTTCTCGGTTTCGTCCCAGTGCGCGCCGTCGAACACCGGCGTGGAGATGAACGTGGCCGGCGGAGTGCTCGGACGAGTCTTCGACTCGGTTCCGCGAACCGGGGCGTCGCCCACCTTGGTGTCGCCGGTCGACCAACCCCAACGCGCGGCGTAGCCGAGGTGCGCTTCGAGCACCTGTCCCACGTTCATACGACTGGGGACACCGAGCGGATTGAGAATGATGTCGACCGGAGTGCCGTCGGCGAGATACGGCATGTCGGCCTGCGGGAGGATCTTGGAGATGACGCCCTTGTTGCCGTGGCGTCCGGCCAACTTGTCGCCGACGCTGATCTTGCGCTTCTGAGCGACCAGAACCTTCACCATCTGGTTGACGCCGGGATTGAGCTCGCCGCCCTCGTTGCGGTCGATGACCGACACGTGGATGACCTTGCCGCTCTCACCGTGAGGAACCTTGAGTGAGGTGTCGCGAACTTCGCGGGCCTTCTCACCGAAGATCGCGCGGAGCAGACGCTCTTCGGGCGTGAGTTCGGTCTCGCCCTTCGGAGTGACCTTGCCCACGAGAACGTCGCCCGGGTTGACCTCGGCTCCGACGCGGATCACTCCGCGCTCGTCGAGATCGCGCAGGATGTCGTCGGACAGGTTGGGGATGTCGCGGGTGATTTCTTCCGGACCGAGCTTCGTGTCACGCGCGTCGATCGTGTACTCGTGGATGTGGATCGACGTGAGCACGTCGTCGCGCACGAGACGATCGGACAGGATGATCGCGTCCTCGAAGTTGTAACCCTCCCAGGGCATGAACGCCACGAGGAGGTTCTTGCCGAGAGCGAGTTCGCCCTGGTCGGTGCTCGGGCCGTCGGCGATCAATTCGCCCTTCTTGAGTTTCTGACCTTCGACGACACGCGGAACCTGGTTGACACAGGTGTTGTGGTTGGAGCGACGGAACTTGGCGAGGTGGTACACGCGCTTGCCGTCGTTCTTGTACTGCACCGTGATCTGCGAACCCGACACCTCGGTGACTTCGCCGTCATCGGTGGCCAGGATCAAGTCGGCTCCGTCGGAAGCAACCTTGCGCTCGATGCCGGTACCCACGTACGGGGCCTCGGTACGGATGAGCGGGACGGCCTGACGCTGCATGTTCGCGCCCATGAGCGCGCGGTTGGCGTCGTCGTGCTCGAGGAACGGGATGAGCGCGGTGGCGACCGACACGATCTGCTTGGGCGACACGTCGATGAGGTCGACCTTGTCGGGCTCGACGAGAAGGATGTCGGTGGTGGCACCGAAGAAGTTCTCGGCTTCGAGCATGCCCTTCAACTGTTCGAGGCTGGCGGCCTGCGGCGCGCGACGCACGAGGATCTTGTCCTGCTTGAACGTTCCGTCGGGGTTGACCGGAGTGTTCGCCTGGGCCACGACGTACTTCTCTTCTTCGTCGGCCGGCATGTAGCGGACCTCGTTGGTGACGCGGCCGTTCTTGACCACGCGGTACGGGGTTTCGATGAAGCCGTACTCGTTCACCTTGGCGAAGGTCGAGAGCGCTCCGATGAGGCCGATGTTCGGACCTTCGGGCGTCTCGATGGGGCACATACGTCCGTAGTGCGAGAAGTGCACGTCGCGGACTTCGAAGCCGGCGCGCTCACGCGACAGACCACCGGGGCCCAGCGCCGAGAGGCGTCGACGGTGAGTGAGGCCGGACAGCGCGTTCACCTGGTCCATGAGCTGCGACAACTGGCTGGTTCCGAAGAACTCCTTGATCGCGGCCGACACCGGGCGGATGTTGATGAGCGACTGCGGCGTGATGGACTCGACGTCCTGGGTGCTCATGCGCTCGCGCACGACGCGCTCCATACGCGACAGGCCGATACGCACCTGGTTCTGGATCAGCTCGCCCACCGAACGGATACGGCGGTTCGCGAAGTGGTCCTGGTCGTCGAGGCGATAACCCGGCTCCTGCTTGACGAGGTGGAGCATGTACGACATCGCGGCGAGAACTTCGTTCGGACGCAGAACGTTCAGTTCGTTCGGGTCGGACTCGACGGGACGCTTGTTCGGATCGTCGGAGTCGGCGCGGAACATCGAGCCAGCGGCGCGAGTTCCCTTGCCGAAGAGCGTGTCGAGCTTGGCGAGTTCGTCGCCGAGCTTGCGGTCGATCTTGTAACGGCCGACGCGCGACAAGTCGTAACGCTTGGGATCGAAGAAGGCGTTCTTGAAGTACGCGCGGGCCGACTCGAGCGACGGCGGCTCACCAGGACGAGCGCGCTTGTAGATCTCGACGAGGGCTTCGTTCTGGGTGGGAGCGACGTTGCGCTCCTTGTCCCACTGGCCCTGCAGGAAATCGAAGTGCGCCACGAACCGGTCGAGGAAGCCGGGCACGTGCTCTTCGTCGTATCCGAGTGCCCGCAGCAGGGTGAAGACACCCATGCGGCGCTTGCGAGCAACGCGGGTGCCGGCGGTGACGTCCTTGCCGGGCTTTTGCTCGACGTCGAATTCGAGCCACTCGCCACGCTGCGGGTGAATGGTTCCCTTGACGAGCTGGTGCTTGGAGAGATTGCGGAGGCGATAACGCTCACCCGGTTCGAAGATGACACCAGGCGAACGAACGAGCTGCGACACCACGACGCGCTCCGTGCCGTTGATGATGAAGGTCCCCTTCTCGGTCATCATCGGGAAGTCGCCCATGAACACGAGCTGTTCGCGGATTTCACCAGTGGCGCGATTGGAGAAACGCGCACGCACGAGAATCGACGACTGGTAGGTGTGGCCCTTCTCGCGGCACTCCTCCACGCTGAACTTCGGCGGCGGGCAGAGGAACTCGTCCTCGGGGTCGTACTCGAGTTCGAGACGCAGGTTGCCGGCGAAGTCTTCGATCGGCGAGATGTCGCGGAACGTCTCGGCCAGACCGACCTTCAAGAAGTGTTGGAAACTCTGCCGCTGGATGTCGAGCAGGTCGGGCATCTCCAACCGCTCGTCGAGGTCGGCGAATGAATAACGCTCGCGCGTACGGGCCACGG
>CAYNKE010000162.1:0-3880 GCA_964397715.1 uncultured Bifidobacterium sp.
GGCATGCCCCGCGTCACTTCGTCACCGGTGACCGACACCGTGAAACTTCCCGTGGGTAGACACGCCACCACTTCGTCGGAGAATCGTTTCCACGACATCGTCACGAGCGCGGTGTCGATACCGGCCGAACGAACGGCCCCGAGCAACTCTCGCGCACCGGGTCGCCACGGAATCTGCTGACGAACACGCGCCACCACACGGTCGAGCAACATCTCCACGATCTCGGCCGGCGAACGATCGACTCCGCCGTGCCGTCGGATGTATTCACCCGAATCGAGAAGGTCGGAGCCAACCAACGCCTTGGCATGGTCGTGACTCCAGGTGCCACCGTGCGCCTCGACGATGTCGTACTCAGCGTCGATCCAGTACGGCTCGGTGTCGACGAGAGTGCCGTCCATGTCCCAGAGAACGGCGTGCGGAAACGAGTGGTCAGCCACGGGTGTCGAGTTGCTGAATGCGTCGGCTCTCGCGCGCGTGACGACCGAGCATGTCGTCGAGATCGCGGTGAGTCACGCGACCGTCGCGCACCACGAAGCGACCGTGCACGATCGTGTGATGGGCGCCGATGGGCCCACAACGCAACCAACCTTCGATGGGGTCAGCCAAGGCACCAGCGAACTGCGGGCCGGTGAGCTTCCACACGGCCACGTCGCCCACCGCACCAACACTCAATTCGCCGATCTCGCCTTCGCGACCGAGACAGCCAGCACCCCCGCGCGTCGCCACGTCGAGGGCCATCCGAGCTGTGCCGGCGCTCGCACCGTCGCGCAACTTGGCCAACAACATCGCCTGACGCGCTTCGAGCCACAGCGATGCCGAATCGGCCGACGACGAACCGTCGACGCCGAGGCCCACCTTCACGCCAGCGGCGCGCAACGGCACGACCGGCGAGATGCCAGACGCGAGAATCAAGTTGCTGCTCGGACAGTGGGCCACACCGATACGCGCGGCCCCGAGTCGCTTCACTTCATCAGGGTTGGGCATCACGCAATGCGCGACCCAGGTGCGATCGGTGCACCAGCCAGTGCGCTCGAGGTACTCCATCGGGCGACAACCAAACGTTGCGATGGAGAAGTCGTCGTCCTCGGCGTTCTCAGCAAAATGCGTGTGCAGGCGCACGTCGAGCTTCTCGGCCAGTTCGGCCGAGCGAACCATCAACTGTTCGGTCACACTGAACGGCGAGCATGGTGCAAGCGCCACGCGAACCATCGCCCCGTGCGAGCGATCGTGGTGACGCCGTACGGCCTCTTCGCTCGCAGCCAGGATCTCGTCATCATCGGCGACCACATCGTCGGGCGGAAGACCGCCGTCCTTTTCGGACAACGACATCGACCCGCGGGTCGGATGGAAACGCACGCCGAGTTCACGCGCGGCAGCGATCTCGGCCGAGAGCAGATCGCCCGCCCCGCGCGGGTGGAGGTACAAGTGATCGGTACTGGTGGTGCAGCCCGACATCGCGAGTTCGGCCAATCCGACGAACGCACTCACGTGCACCGACTCTTCGTCGATGGCCCGCCACAGCGGATACAGCGACTGCAACCAGCCGAACAACGGCTTGTCGGTCATCGGCGGGAAGGCCCGCGTGAGGTTCTGGTAGATGTGGTGATGGGTGTTGATGAGACCCGGCGTGATGAGACAGTCGGATGCGTCGACGATCTCGGTCGCTTCCGGCATCGGGTCGACCGAACTCCCGACTCCCGAGACGAGCCCATTGGTGATGGCCACCCAACCACCGGCCAACTCACGGCGCTGATCGTCCATGGTGGCGACGAGGAGAGCATTCTTCAGCAAGAGGTCGGCACGAGCAGTCATGGTGTGGTGTCCAATGAATCGAGGATGTCGGTGATGTCGCCCATGGTCGTGCGGGGATTCACGATGCAGAAGCGCAACACAGTCTCGCCTTTCCACGACGAAGGCACAACGAACGACTGGCCGGTGTTCAACTGATCGTCACTCCATCGCTGGTACTGCTCGGGAGTCCAGCCGGTGCGTCGGAACACGAGGATGCTGAGGTCGGGCTCGATCAGCAGTTCGAGATTTGGTCGCGAACGAATGGCGGCGGCCGCCTCGCGCGCCACGGTGAGAGTGGTCTCCATGGCTTCGGTGTACGCGCGAGTGCCGTGGGTGGCCAGGCTGAACCACAACGGAAGTCCGCGAGCGCGACGTGAGAGGTGATGCGCTACGTCGGCCGGGTTCATCTCGTGCCACGGACCTTCTTCGGCTTCACCGCCGTGCAGTACGTCGAGATACTCGGCCTGCTGGGTGTGCGCGCGGCGACCGTCGTGAATGTTGCGGTACACCAGCGCGCAACTGTCGTATGGAGCGAACAACCACTTGTGCGGGTCGACGATGAAACTATCGGCCCGCTCGATGCCGTTGAACTGATGGCGAACACTCGGAGCGCACAATGCCGCCAACCCGTAAGCACCGTCGACGTGGAACCAGATGTTCTCGCTGTTGCAGAGTCGCGAGATGCCGTCGAGATCGTCGACCACACCGAGGTTGGTGGTTCCGCCCGTCGCGATGATGGCGAACACGCGCTCGCGATCGGACGCCGACAAACCAGCCAACACCGTTGCCACCGATTCACCGTCGAGGCGTCCGCGCTCGTCCGTGGGGGCTGACACGACGTCCGCATCCATGGCGTGGGCGGCCTGGGCAACCGACGAATGCGCACCGCGCGAGGCGATCATGATTCCGCGCACGCGATCGAGGCGACCCGCCGCACGCAAGCGCCAACGATGACGAGCCGCGATCAGTGCCGAGAGATTGCCGGCCGTTCCGCCACTCACGAACACTCCACCCGCCGAATTCGGGAACCCGGCCAGGTCGGCCAACCAACGCAGCGCTTGGTTCTCGGCGAAAGCGGCTCCGGCCCCTTCGAGCCACGAGCCGGTGTAGATGCTGCTCGCCGACACGACCATGTCGAAGATCACCGACGCCTCGGTGGGCGCGCCCGGAACGAAGGCCAGAAAACGTGGATGATCGACCGAGATGCACGCCGGTGCGAGAACGTCGATGAACAACTGCAGCGCACGATCGCCACCAATGCCGTCGGCGGTGATGGTCTGGCCCACGGTCGCCAACAATTCGTCGTACGGCTTCGGTGCGTCGAGCGGCACCGGATCCATCCGGATGCGATCGAGCGAGTACTCCAACGCGCGATCGGCGAGATGCGCGATCAGGGGGTCGTGTCGATGCACCGACTCAGCCTGCCATGCCGCTCAGCGAGCGACACGAACATCAAGTGTTGAGATCGAGGAGCTCGCTGCCTTCGTGACGGGCTTCGCCGTCTTTCCAGAGGAGATGACCGAGGAGTCCGGCGATGCCCACTGTCCCGAGTCCCACGAGAACGGGGAACAGCAACAGAACGACGATGAGAACGATTGCTCCGGCCACGATTCGACTCTACTTCTTGCGGCCCGACTTCTTCGCGCCGGCCTTCTTCGGCGCCGCTTTCTTGACGGTCTTCTTGACGGCCTTCTTCACCGTCTTCTTCGCGGCTTTCTTGGGCGCAGCTTTCTTCGCGGCCTTCTTCGGTGCCGTCTTCGCCGCGACCGGCTTGAAGGCCCAGGCCTCGATTTCCACCGCGCCACCGAAGGGCAGCGCGGCCACGCCGATGGTCGAACGAGCCGGACGCGCTCCGTCGAAGCCAGCCACATACGCCTCGTTGAACGTGGCGAAGGTGTCCATGTCGGTGAGGAAGCACAGCGTCTTGGCGACGTCGTGAATGGTGAGACCCATCTCCTTCAGACGAGCCTTCAGGTTGACGACGGCCTGCGCGGTCTGACCGGCCACGCCGCCGGGAACGAGTGCCCCGTCCTTGAGACCGAGTTGACCGGAGACGACCAGCAGATCACCGGCGCGGACGATGGGCGTG
>CAYNKE010000163.1:0-3869 GCA_964397715.1 uncultured Bifidobacterium sp.
AACGGCTGTGAGGTCGTGCACAGCGAGATCGAGCACTCGGTGATCATGGAGCGCAGTCGCATCATCGACATCCCGCGACTCGAGGACAGCCTCATCGGCAAGGAAGCCGAAGTGATTCGGTCGGGCCGTAAGCCGCGTGCCCTTCGGCTCATGATCGGCGATCACTGCCAGATCGACACGGAGTGACATGGCTACGCAAGCGGAACGCGTCTACGAAAGCGATCTGATCACCGGTGTCTGGATCGCCGAGCCCAAGGTGCACGGCGACGAGCGCGGCCTCTTCGTCGAGTCGTACCGCCGCGAGTGGATTCCGGGCGTGCGCGAGATGATTCAGACCAACCGCTCGAACAAGCAGGCGGGTGCGCTGGTGGGCCTCCACTATCACCTGCACCAGGCCGACTACTGGTACGTGATCAGCGGAGCGATGCGCGTGGTGTTGCACGATCTGCGCGTGGGGAGCCCCACCGACGGCGCGACCCAGACGATCGATCTTCGCGGGGACGTGCACAAGGGCGTGTACGTCCCGCCCGGCGTGGCGCACGGATTCGCGGCTCACACCGACCTGGTGATGACGTATCTCGTGGACGGGTATTACAACCCGGCTGACGAGTTGGGCGTGGCCTGGGACGATCCTGCGGTCGGAGCCGATTGGGGAGTGGCGTCTCCGGTCATGTCGGCCCGCGATGCCAACAATCCGCGCCGGGCCGACATCCCCGATCATCAGCGGCCGCGTTGGCCGTTGCGCACCTGAGGTTCCAGTGAAGCTCTTCGTGACCGGTGCCGCCGGATTCATCGGGTCGAATTACGTGCGTTGGCTGCTCGCGAACTCCGACGATCACGTGACGATTTTCGACAAACTCACGTACGCCGGGAATCTCGAGAGCATTCGCGATCTCGTCGACGATCGCCGCTGCCGATTCGTACAGGGCGACATCTGCGATGCCGACGCCGTTCTGGCCGCGATGACGGGCCACGACGCCGTCGTGCACTTCGCCGCCGAGAGCCATGTCGACCGGAGCATCGTCGACCCCTACGCCTTTGTACGCACCAATGCGTTCGGCACGAACGTGATGTGTGACGTCGCTCGTCAGGTGGGTGTGCAGCGCTTTCTGCACATCAGCACCGATGAGGTGTACGGATCGATCGAGGTGGGCTCGTTCTCCGAGACCGATCGGCTCGGACCGCGGTCGCCGTACGCGGCGTCCAAGGCCAGCAGCGATCTCATCGCTCTGTCGTACGTGACCACTTACGGCCTGCCGGTGGTGGTCACACGCTGCTCCAACAACTTCGGCCCCTACCAGTTCCCGGAGAAGCTCATCCCGCTATTCACCACCAACTTGCTCGACGGCAAGAAGGTGCCGTTGTACGGCGACGGCGGGAACGTGCGCGACTGGATTCACGTCGAAGACCACAATCGTGCGGCGCACCTGGTGCTGCAGAAGGGCAAAGTCGGCGAGGTCTACAACATCGGAGCGCACAACGAGATCACCAATCGCGACATCACCTACCGCTTGCTCGAGTTGTGCGGGCGCGACGAATCATTCGTGCAGCCGGTGGCCGATCGACTCGGTCACGATCGCCGCTACTCGGTCACGATCGACAAGATCAGCGCGCTCGGCTGGAAGATGCAGCGTTCGTTCGACGAATCACTCGCCGAGACCGTCGCGTGGTACCGAGACAATCGCGCGTGGTGGGAGCCGCTCAAGGCGCGCGCCGGACTGTGATCAGAGTTCTCGTCACCGGGGCGGCCGGTCAACTGGGCCACGACGTCGTGGCGGTCGCCGAGTCGCGGGGCGACACCGTGATGGCGGTCGATCAGGCCGAACTCGACATCACGCACCGTGAACAGGTGCACGAAGCGATCGCCGAGTGGCGACCCGATGTCGTCATCAACTGTGCCGCCATGACGGCGGTCGATCTCTGTGAATCCGAAGTCGAAAATGCGTTCGCGGTCAACGAACACGCGGTGCGCTGGATCGCCGAGGCGTGTGATGCGATCGACGCCCGACTCGTGCACCTCAGCACCGACTACGTGTTCGACGGCACCAAGGTCGGGGCGTACGTCGAAACCGACGCCCCCAATCCGCAGAGCGTGTACGGCGCGTCGAAGTTGGCCGGGGAGAAGGCCGCTCTCGATTTAGGGGCCAACGCGGTGGTGGTTCGGACGTCGTGGGTGTGCGGGGCCAACGGTTCGAACATGGTACGCACGGTGCAGAGGTTGGTAGGGGAGGGCAAGCCGTTGGCATTCGTGAGCGATCAGGTGGGCTGTCCCACCTTCACCGCCGATCTCGCGCCGGCGTTGTTCCGGCTCGTCGACGATCGACGATCCGGCGTGTACCACCTGACGAATCAGGGTGCGGTGAGTTGGCACGGGTTCGTGCGCGAGATCGTGCGCGAGTTGGGGAGTGCCCCCGATGCCGTGCGCGCGATCACGACGGCCGAGTTGCTTCCTCCGCGGCCAGCCAAGCGTCCGGCGAACAGCGTGTTGGAGAACAAGGCGTGGCGTAACGCGGGCTACGAACCGTTGCGCGACTTCCGCGCACCGCTTCACGAGTTACTGCACGGCTTGCCCCGCTCCTGAACTGCCGGCGTGCTTCGAGTCAGGGTTCGAGGATCACGTCGTCGCCGGGGCGAACGATCCCGCGCTCGGTGACCGTCGCGTAGACCCGGCTGACCGCTCCGCCGAATTCGGCTTCCCGTTCGTGATGAAGTCGGCCGAAGTCGCCATCTTTCATCCATTGCGCGTTCTGCTTACACGGAATGGCGTAGGCCCACACCTCGCACGTGACCTCTCCGATCCGCAGTCGCACCCCGGGTCTCACGTCGTTCCAGTCGATGCCGCGAATCGTCAGGTTCTCGCCGGCCGAACCGTAAGCGATCGGGTGACCGTCGTTGCTCAAGCGATCGACAACCTCGGCCGACCACAGGCACAGAGCCTGGAACGGGCGACCGTGGTGCTGGCGAGACTTCTGGACGTCGCCCTCGATGCCGCGCCAGCCGACGTAGGCCTCCGAGACCGGAACCTTCGGGACGCCACCTTTGCTCGTGTTGACCTGGGTGACCGACCCGGTCCGAGTCGGTGGAACGTGCCCTCCGACTCGCAAAGTGAGTGGCGCGGCGGCGACGGTTGCCCAGACCTGGGCGAGGAGAGTCGGCACGTCGTCGCTCGGCATCGACAACGGATCGATGCCGCGGAGGAGATCGTCGACACGATCGGCCAAGTGGGAGAGCGGATTCGGATCTCGCCGACCGCGCATCATCTCGAGGATGATCGGTGCGCTCGCGATGGTCTTGCGAGCGTCGTGATCGGTGAACAGGTACGGGCCTACAGGGATGAGCGTCACGTCAGGAGAGAATTCCGTCGGCCAGGCGGCCCAACTTGCGCATCTCTCGGCGCAGGGCGACGCGTAGGTGCGAACGATCGATCGGCGAATCGTCGGCGGCGGCGAGGAACGCGGCTGCCACCGACACGTTGCGAATGTTGCCTCCCGACAGGTTGATGCCCGCCAACTCGTCGTGGCCGACCTCCGGAGCGCAGACCGACAGCGGCAGGTGGAGCTGCCACAGCTTCATCCGCAGATCGCGGTCGGGTGCGACGAACTCGACCATCCCCTGGATGCGCCGCTGGAAAGCGGGGTCGACGTTGGCCGCCAAGTTGGTACTGATGATCACGAAACCCTCGAACGTCTCGACGCGCTGCAACAGGTACGCGACTTCGATGTTGGCGTAACGGTCGCGGGCGTCGTTGGTTTCGCTGCGTTTGCCGAAGATCGCGTCACCTTCGTCGAAGAGAACGAGCGCACCACCGACACTTGCCGCGTCGAACACTTCCTCGAGGTTCTTCTCGGTCTCGCCGATGTACTTCGACA
>CAYNKE010000164.1:0-3861 GCA_964397715.1 uncultured Bifidobacterium sp.
TGCGCGACACCGACGCTCTGGCCACGGCACTGGCCGGAGCCGACGTGGTGTATCAAGCATCGCAGCCCGAGTACCACCGCTGGCCTCAGGAGTTTCCAGCTCTACAAGCGAGTGTGGTGAGCGCGGCGAAGCGCTCGGGAAGCACATTCGTCGCCGTCGACAATCTCTACGGCTACGCGCCGAGTACGAAACTGCTCACCGAAGACCTGCCGCAGGCGTCCACCACCCGCAAGGGCCGCACCCGCGCCGACATGTGGCGCGCACTCGAGGCCGAGTTCGTGGCGGGCAACCTGAAGGTCACCTCGGGTCGTGCATCGGATTTCTTCGGTCCCTTCGCGCTCGGTTCGCAGGTGGGTGAGCGGTTCTTCGGAACCTTGGTGGCCGGAAAGAAAGCCGAGACCTTCGGCGATCCGAACGCACTTCACAGTTACACCTACGTCGTCGACTTCGGGGAAGCCTTGGTCAGGCTCGCGCTCGACGAGCGTTCGCTCGGACGCGCGTGGCACGTTCCGAACGCATCAACCATCACCAACGGTGAGTTCCTGGCCCGCGTGGCGGCCATCGCGGGGGTTCCCGCCAATTCGGTGAGGCGCACAGCGTTCCAACTGCGTCTGGCCGGATTGTTCATTCCCCCGGCCCGCGAGATCATCGAGATGCTCTACGAGTTCGAGCACGACTTCGTGGTCGACCACTCGGCCTACGCCGCGACGTTCGGCGATCACGCCACGCCGCTCGACGAGTCGCTGGCTGTCACCATCGACTGGTTCCGCCAGCACGCCAAGGACTGAGTCAGCGCGCGTTGTCGCCGAATCGATACTCGTACGTGAGTGTGTCGATTCGCGTCTTGAGTTCGGGATCGATCGGCGCCTTCACGGCGGCGACGGCATCGGCCAATTGCTCGGGCTTGCTCGCGCCGATGATGGGCGACGTGATGATCGGGTTGGCCAGCACCCACTGAACGGCGAGGGTCGCTGGCGTCACGCCCGACTCGGCGGCCAGACCCTTCATGATCTCGACGGTCTCGAACATGCGCTCGTGCCAGTAGCGCTCTTGATAGCGCTCGGCCGAGTAACCGAGAGTGAAGCGCGTGCCTTCGGTGGGTGTGCCGGGCTTGTGCTTGCCGGTGAGGAAACCGCCGGCGAGCGGGTTGTAGGGGATGACAGCCACGTTCTCGTCGCGGCAGAGTGGGAACAGCTCGCGCTCGTTCTCCCGGAACAACGCGTTGTACCGAGGCTGCACCGACTCGAATCGGCTGATGCCGAGCACCTCGGAGCGGCCGATCGAACGCGACAGTTGATACGAGAGGTAGTTCGAACAGCCGACGTAGCGCACCTTGCCCGACGACACCAGGTCGTGCAGCGCGAGCATCGTCTCGTCGATGGGTGTGTGCTCATCCCAGAAGTGCACCTGGTACAAGTCGACGTAGTCGGTCTGCAGTCGACGCAACGACGCGTCGATGGCGCGCATGATGTTCTTGCGCGAGTTGCCTTGATCCCACGGCTTGCGCCCGGTCGGGAAGAAGCACTTGGTGGCGAGGATGTAGTCGTCACGACGACCCTTCATCCAACGGCCCACGATTTCTTCGGTGCGACCGAACAGATCGGGCGGGCCGCCCACCGGGTACACATCAGCCGTGTCGAAGAAGTCGATGCCGGCGGCGTCGGCCGCGTCCATGATGGCGAACGAGGTCTCGTCGTCGCACTGATAGCCGAACGTCATGGTGCCCAAGCACAGGCGCGACACCTTGAGGCCGGTGCGGCCGAACGGAACGTGATGCATGGCCCGACCCTAGACGGGATCAGCTGGCCGAGAGCCAGACCGCGATCTGTTGACGCAGCACGTCGAGGATCGAGAGCGCTCCGATCTCCCAGTCGACGGCGTGCAGGCCCCAACGATCGTCGAGATCACCACGAATGTCATCGGTGCGCGGATCGGACGGATCGGGTTTCATCGTCACCTGCAAGTACGAGAATTCACCTTCGCTCACGCACTGCGCCGAGATCAGTCCGGGGAAACCCATGAACGGCGTGGTGATCTTCTCGCTGCCCGAACCATCGGCGAAACCCCACTCGCCGGTGGAGAACGCCGACAACAGGTCGCCCGAACCGCCGCTCAATGCGGCCGGGTTGGTGCAGCCCGCTTCCTGCGTCGGATCGGGTGCTTGGCCCATGCCCGCGGCCTTGCCGAAGAACGCATCGGGAACCGGCGGCCGGGTGTCGCGGAACGTCGCGTAGGTCATGACACAGCCCACCTGTTCGGCGCTGCGACACAGGGGCAGGTTGTCGAAACGACCGCCCACGTCACCACCGCGCGGCACCGCGATCGATCCGCCGAGCAGTGCAGCCGACACGATGAGCGACCGCTGCGCCTCGTCGCCGTCGATCACTTCGTCGATCAGTCGCGTCATCTGGCCGGTGCCCTGCGAGTGACTCAACAAAATCACACCGCGACCTTGATTGTCGTTGGCGAGATAGTGCTTCCACGCGTCTTGCACATCCTCGAACGGAAGGCTCCAGGCCTGCGCGCGATCTCCGGGCAGTGACGGATTGAAGAGGCCGGCCAAGGTGACGCTGCGGTACGTGGGCGCGAACATGCGGCACACACTCGACAACCGGGCCACTTGTCCGTACGCCGTGATCCGTTCGTTACCCGCCGAGTAGTCGGAGTTGAGCGAAGCGTCCTCGCTCGAGGTGGGGTAGAGGTAGAAGCAATCGACCGGTGCATCCGGGTCGGGAGCGAACTCGAGCACCTCGGTCGAACCATCGGCATTCACCAACGTGACGCTCGTGTCGTCGTCACAGGTGTCGGTGGTGTCGGGTCGGCACGTCCAGTTGGCCGGATCGGAGTACACCTCGCTCACGTACGGCTCGACGGGAGCCTCGGTCGACGCCGGTGCATCAGTTGCGACGGGTGTATCAGTTGCCGGTGCCATCGTCTCGGTCGCGGAGGGCTCGGCCGAGTTCGACGAGTCGTCTCCTCCGCACGACGCGATGACGAGCGAAGCGAGTACCACGACAGCCAGATGACGTTTGCGCATGCCGTGACGGTAGGCAAAGAAGCACCTCGATGCTTTGTCCTGCTATCCATGTGACGTGGAGATTCTTCTCGCGGCGGCGGCCGCCGCGGTGTACGGCTTGGGTGATTACTGCGGAGGACGCGCGGCCCGTCGTTTTCCTTCGCTCGCCGTCACGTTGGCCGGACAGATCTTCAGCCTGCTCGTTCTGGCCGTGGCGTTGATCGTGTTGGGCGACCCGGTTCCGGGTGCGCGCGACTGGGTGTGGGGAGCCGTGGGCGGGGCCGGCGGCTTCATCGGATTGACACTGCTGTACTACGGCCTTGCCAACGGCTCGATGACAGTGGTGGCACCGCTCACCGCGGTGGTGAGCACGATCGTGCCGGTGGCGGCCGGACTCGGTTTCGGTGAACGGCCCGGTGGTCTCGCGTACGTGGGCATGGTGGTCGCGTTGGCCGGAGTGGTGCTCGTGACCGGCGCCATCGGAACTCCCCACACCACAACACGTCCGTTCATCTGGTTGGTGGCCGTCGGATCGGGGGCCGGATTCGGCTGGTTGTACGTGTGCCTCGATCGCACCAGCGACGACTCGGGCATGTGGCCGTTGTTGGGAGTGCGTATCGCCTCCATTTCGTTGGCGGCCATCGTTCTGTTGGCCACGCGGCCTGCTGGTGCGAGTCCGAAACGAGTTCCACTCCTGGCCTTGGTGGCCGGAGTGTTCGACATGGGCGCCAACTTGTTGTTCTTGGCCGCGACACGTGAAGGGTTGCTGTCGCTCGTCGCGGTGATCACTTCGCTCTATCCGGTGAGCACGATCGTTCTCGCCATGCGGATCGACCGCGAGCGAG
>CAYNKE010000165.1:0-3856 GCA_964397715.1 uncultured Bifidobacterium sp.
CCATGGTGTTGGTGTTGATCGGCTCGAACATGAGCTCCCAGATCTGGCAGCCGAACCGTGGACGGAAAGGACGCTCGCCCGGAGCCGTGGAAATGACCACCGTCATCGACCTCTCGAGTTCTTCGATGCCGCCGACGAGGTCCATCGATCCGCGCTCGTTGATTCGCATGGGGAAGGGAAAGCCCCTTCCGATGAAGTCGTCACTCATGTCTCGCCTCCGTTCCGTTCCGTCTCGATCAATTCAGCTTGACCAATGAACCCTTGATTTCGGTGATCCCGCTCGACGACACCTTGGCTGCGGCCGGACTCAGGTCGACCTTCGATCCGCCGCCATCGACGACGGCGCCCGTCGCGCCCTTCACCGTGACCTTTTGGCCCTGGAGGGTCAGGTTCTTCTCGGCCTTGATCGTGATCGCCCCGCCCTTGATCGTGATCGTGCCGTCGCTCTGCATCTCGATGGAGGCTTCGCCCACGGCGATCTTGATCTTCGTGCCCTTCTTGGCGTTGAGCTTGATGCCGTCCTTGTCGAACTGGAGACTCGTCTCCGCTTCGGCGTGCTTGAGGGCGACGACGGCTTTCGACTTGTCGGTGTTCTCGGTGAACACCAACTTCGCTCCCGAGGCCAAGGTGAGCGATCGCTCGCTGACCTTGTCGCCCTTGACGGGTTCGGGAGTCGGCGGTGTGTTCTTCTTGCTCCAGATCCCTCCGAGCACGACCGGATTGCGGAAGTCCCCGCCGATGAAGGCCACGAGTACTTCGTCACCGACATCGGGCATGAGGTGCAACCCGCGTTTGTTGCCGGCTCCGGGCGACACGACCCGAGCCCAGGCCGATTCGTCGGCATCGGACACGGTTGGCAGCTTGACTTTGACGCGGCCCGCCTTGTCGGGGTCCTTCACGTTGGTGACGGTTCCGATCGCGAATTGGCGGCGATTGCGAACCGAGCCTCTCTGAGCCGAGACGAGTTGGTCGGCCAGCGTTCCGCCGGCGTGCCGCCCACCCTCGAAGCGCGAGATGAGCGGTCGACCCAGTCCGAAGACGTGCTCGACGCGCGACACGACGAACGTTCCGGCCAACTGCTTGCCTGCACCTTCGATCTCGACGGTCGCACCGGCGGTGATCTTGGGTTGTCCGATCGCCTCGCCACGGATGTGAAGCTCACCGGCAGCGAGATCGGCCTGCATGGCCTCGGCGATGGCCTTGGCTTCGTCGGCGGCACCCACAGGAACGTCGGTCACCGTGCTCTTGGCCTTGAGCGCTTTGGCTTGATCGGCGCGGGTGTCGGTCAGTTTCAGTTTCAGGCCGACCTTGGTGCTGGAGACATCGGTTCGCTTGGCGACGCCCTTCACGGATTTCTGTGTCGCCGGGTCCCAACCCCGAACCGTCACGTCGTCCACACGGCCCGCTCCGCTGAATCGAGCGGAGAAGCGTTGGAGGGTCGTTCCCCATTTCAGCTTGATGGGCCCCTTGAGCGTGCGTTTGGTGAAGTTCAACTTGTCGCCGTCGACCCACCATTCGGCTCCGGTCCGCATCGCGAGGTCGTCGAGTACCGCGTGGTCGGTGTCGAGTTGGAGGAAGTACTCCATCTTCTTGCCGGTGATCGTCGTGTTGGGTTTGAGGCCGTTGCGCTTGGCGATCTTGCCGACGATGTCGCCGATGGTCATTTCCTTGTAGGTGAACGGCGTCAGACCATGCGCGAGTTGCTGCGATGCGTCGTATGCGGTGATGACGAGCTCGTGACGATCGGACGCGCCTTGCTCGGCGGCGATGGCTGCCACGACACCTTTGAACACCACGACATCGGTTCCCTTGGAATCGGGAAGCGAGACCTCTACCTTGCCGCCGATCTTGGCGAACGAACCTTCGAGAAGTTCGAAGAAGGGATCGTGGTAGCGCAAGATGGCTTGGGCCGGCGCTGCTGTCTCGATGGTGACGCGCGCATCCACCAAGGCGTCGGCTTTGGCGCCGGTCACCGGCGAACCGTTGAGCGACACTTTGGGAACGGCGACGTTGACTTCGGTCATCTCAGCCTTCCAACTCCGGGATCACGACGCGACGACCGGGTGGAAGGTCGAGCGGGTCGTCGATGTCGTTGGCCTCGGCGATCAGGCGCCAACGGTTGGGGTCGCCGTAGATGTCGTCGGCGATGGTGTCGAGGTACTGGCCCGACTCGACGCGGCGTATCTGTCCCGGGTTTGGAGTCCCGGACGTCGGGTTCTGCGGTGGCAGATTCTTTTCGTCGGTGTATTGACGGAACGACATCGAAGCAGTTGCTCGAAGCGGTGTTCCGTCGGCGGTGAAGTAGGTGAACTTGAGGTCGAGTCGGGTGACCACTGCCTTGAACGAGCGCATCTTGCCCCAGTGGAACTGCACCCATGGAGGACGGGCCATGTTGCGGTCCTCCTTCGTTCCCTTGATGCTCTTGTCGGTGACCGTGAGTTTGTAGAGCTCGTCGGTGATCTTGGTGACCGGCTTTCCGTCGGCAGTCGAATCGAAGAGAGCCGTGATGGAGAATTCGACCGACCCGCCGCTGTCGAACTGCAACTGAGGTGCGTTGCTTCCGGGCGTGTCGTTCGACTTCCAGGAGGTCGACTTGGAGAACTCGAGGTCCTGTGGATTGAACATGAACTCGATCTTCTTCTTGGTCTCCGTCATCAAATAAGCCTTCTGAATGGCCATCGTTACCACCTGCCTCCAGTCATGCCGCGACGTTCGAGCTCGAGACGAAGACGCTCATCGACGACGCGGTTGATCCAGTCGACGAGGTCGAGAAGTTGACTCGTGGTGACACCCGAGGACGACTCGAGGGAATCAGCCCCTCCGGACACGGTCCCGACGATGGCGATCGGCCCGGGAGCGATCGATGCGAGGCCGGCCTTCGAGCGGCGAACGATCGATGTCGATCCTCCGGTCGAACCACTCGACGCGGCGCCGGTGCTGCGAGGCGACCGTCGAACGGGCGACGACGTGGTTCCGTCGACCTTTCGCGTGACCGTCCGGGTCATGTCGGGTTCGAAGCCGTGTTCGATCATCCGCGCCAGGGCATCGGCCGACACGGTGTCGTCGGCGCCGCCGTTCGTGCTGCGTCGGACGAGTTCGTTGCGCGACGGGCCGCGGGACGAGCGACGAACGCTGACCGAGCGCGACGCAGTTCGGGGTGATGCCGACGGACGTGATCCGGTACGTGAAGGAGTCGACGGTGATGCCGAATCGAGCGACCCCGGACCAGGACGAACTGAAGCATTGACGCTTGCTCCTGTCGCCGAGTTCGACGGTCGTGACGACCCAGAAGGTCCGGGCGTCGAGTCGGACCTCAGTGTTCGGTCGGTGAGATCTCGTTGCGGGGGGAGAACGATTGGAGCCACCGGCAAGTCCTCGGGAACCGAACGGCGTATCGCGGCCGGCCGCGGCGCAGTTGCGGCGCGATAGGCGATGGGCGCCGTGCTCGCCATCGACGGGTCGCCTACGAGTCGGGCGGCTCGAACCGGAGTGGTGTGCCTCGCAGGAGTCGCTACCGCCGATGCGGAATCGCTCGTCGTGCGTAGCGAGGCGGCGGGAGTGGTTGGTAGGCCGGAGTCGGTTCGCGCCGCGAGCGATCGCGACAGGAGGTCGTCGACGGGCCCGCGAGAGTCATCGGCTCCGGAGTTCGCCGGAGCGACGGGTTGACCGGTGCGTCGAGCGAGTCGCTCGGCAAAACTTTGCGCGGCCTCGGCACCCGGTCCGGTGCGCGGAGTCGGCGCCGCCGAGGACGTGCTCGAGGGCCCGAACGACGAGCGACTGGCCTTCGGTGCTGAAGACGATGCCGAGGAGACCTGCGACCCTCCCGTCTGTTGGCGGCGCGCGATGGCTCGCACCA
>CAYNKE010000166.1:0-3837 GCA_964397715.1 uncultured Bifidobacterium sp.
TGGTGGGCATGAAGGGTTCCAAGAACATCATCGCCATCAACAAGGACAAGGAAGCTCCGATCTTCGGTATCGCCGATCTCGGCATCGTTGGTGACGTGCACAAGGTGCTGCCCAAACTCATCGAGGCCTTGCAGGGTCGGTAAGTCGTCGACGGCTCGCTACTGAGCCATCACACGTGTTCGATCACCCCGGGTGATCGCGAGCGAGGAGCGCAACGCTGAGCGGCGTTGCGCTCTCGTCGTTCTCGGGCACTTCCACCACGATGCTCATCTCGTACGCGTGCGCCCGCGCGCCGTCGTGGAATCGCCACCATGTCGCACCGTGCAACGTCTCGCCGAGCAGCATGCTCAGTTCGTTCGTGTCACGAAGTTCGTCCCAGTCGTCCACCAACCCTCCGAGGGCGGCCAGCATCCACCAGGCCGAGAATCGACCCGAAGCCGTTCCGCGTCGACGTCCGTGTGCTCCGCCCGACGAACCGCACCACACGAGCCAGTCGAGGGCTTCAACCGGTGAGAGCGGTGCGAGTTGCGCGTGTGCGAGTCCGAGTGCTCCGAGTGCGGCCCCGGGTCCGCCGTCCACCACGATCGACTCGGCTCGTCCGTTCGACGACGCGGTCCAGGGTTCGACGAGCGATCGGAACGCGTCGCTGACCCACGAGTCGTCGACGATGTCGGCACTCGCGGTTGTCGACACGGTCGACCATTCGTGGGTCCACGTGTCGGCCGGTGACGGCGCTTCCACGCCGACGTCGTGGTACGTGGGCAGTGAGAACTCGGTTTCCCAGTCGGTCAGGGCGATGGGGATGTCGAGCACGGCGAAGACGTCGCCATCGATGGTGTCGCCGCGCAATGCGCGCTCGTAGGCCACGAACGAGCGACGAGGTCCGACCGGAAGGTGCGGTGCCAATTGCGACCACGTGTGATTCTGGGCGACCACTTCGGTGAGCGGTCCGATGGCGAAACGACCGCTGTCCTCGTCGAGGACGAGAGCCGCGTGTTCGGGATCGGCCAACAATGCCAGGCGATGTTCGGCGAGGGTGGCGGCGGGCCAGATCTGCCGACCGGTCTCGAGCGCGGCGCGCGAGCGATTGCGCACACGCACCAAACCTTCCCAGTCGCGCGTGGTGCAGCGAGCGTCGATCAGGCGCACGAGGCCGTCGAGGTCGGCCCGCGCGATCAGAGCATCGAGTTCGTCATCGACGATCACGACGCCCTCTCTACACCATCGGCCAGGGGTAGCGGTGTCCGGTCGCGTCGATCGGGAAGGCGCCACCGGTCGCGAGCAGGGACGCGCGTTCGACGAGGGCCTCGGCTTCGTCGTCGAAGAGGAGAGTTGTCACCGACAGCGGTGGATTGTCGACAATGGATTGCACCCTGGCCCGCAGATCGTCGCTCAGCATCTCGCCACCGAATTCCCAGATCACAGTGCGTAACTTGAAGTCGGCGGCGAAACAGAGTCCGTTGTCGATGCCCCACACGTGACTATCGGCGTCGATGAGACAGTGGCCGCTCTTTCGGTCGGTGTTGTTGGCGATCACGTCGAAGGCGGCCATGGCGCGGAACTGGTCGTGAAGTTCGGGCCGCTTCTCGAAGAGCGTGAAGTAGTGCTCGGTGAAGTCGGCCTCGACGAACAACTGGAGTGATCCGATGCCGTACGGACCCTCGCGTTCGATGGTGGGCGGAACGAGGTCGAGTCCCATGGCATCGGAGAGCAGATACGCGGCGATTTCGCGTCGGTAGAGGCCGGGCGGGAAATCCCACAGCGGCCGCTCGCCGCGGAGAGGCTTGTAGATGGCCTTCACGTGGGCGTCGTCGTGGCGAACGTGCACGAGAAAAGTCGCGTTGCTCGAGTAGGGCATGCGGCCCTCGACGTCGATCTCGCCATCGGCGAGGATCTGGAGCGGGTCCATCAGTTCATGCGGGGGCAGAAGTGCCCATCGGGATCGACCGGCCGCTTGCAGTACTCGCAATCCGGTCGGCCGGCGGCCACGATCTTGTCGGTCTGGTCGCAGAAGGCCAGGGCCTGGTTGCGCGTGATCGACACGCGTACCGACTGACCTTCGAGCGGTTCGTCGTCCTCGCCGAACAGATCGTCATCTTCGTCGGCGTCGTCCTCATCGTCGTCGGTGTCGACGGCTTCGGGATCGAACTCGCGAAGCACCAGAGTGAAGAGATCGGATTCCTTTCGGAACTCGAGGCCGACCGATCCGAGGGTGAACGGTTCGTCATCGGGAGGCGTGAGAGCCATCGACTCCGGAAACCGACCACCTTCGATGATCGGGAGATGCGCGAGCGCCCGCCGCAAATACTGAGCGATGGCCGCTGCCTGCTGCTTCTCGCAGCGCACCGACGCCACTCGATCGCCGAGACGGGCCTGCAAGTAGAACGTGCGCCGCCCGGGTGCGCCGACGGCGCCCGTGGTGAACACGTCGACGTGATCGAACTCGACGGAGTCGCTCATGTCAGCTCGGACGAAGCTCGGCCAATGAGCCGCCGGTCGAATTGACGGTCAGAACGATCGGGCCTCCGCCGGTGTAAGCCACGGCCGACACCGAGCAGGTGCTGATGACGATGCGCTGGAAGAGATCGAGGTGCGTTCCCATCGCGTGAGCCACTGCCGCCTTGATCGGGTCGGCGTGCGACACGCACACGATGGTGCCTCCCGGATGCTTGGCGCACAGCGCGTGCACCGCTGAGACGATGCGCGTCTGCATCTCGGTGAAACTCTCGCCATTGGGGAATCGAAACGATGACGGCGACTTCTGGACCGTGCCCCATTCGGGAAGTTTCATGAGCTTCTTCAACTCGGCACCGGTCCAGTCGCCGAAGTCGCATTCGAGCAGACCGCGATCGATCGCGGTGCGCAGGCCGAGAGCCTTGGCGATCGGCGCCGCCGTCTCCTTGGCCCGTTCGAGCGGTGAGGCGTAGACCGCGTCCACTTTCTTGATCGCGGCGATGCGTTCGGCGGCGGTACGCGCCTGGTCGATACCGGAGTCGGCCAGGTGAAGACCAGCGGCGCGACCGGGAAGCAATTTTCCCGTGGTGGGAGTCTGCCCGTGGCGGACGAAGAGAACGAGCGTCGACGCCGGGGGAGCGGTGCGTGCGGACTTCCGGCTGGCCATGGCGGGTGCCAACCTAGTGGTGGCATGCCCGCAACGTCTCGTCCGTCTCAGGTTCTCGCTGCGCTTCACGAGGACGTCTGTTCGTGTCGTCGCTGTCCGAGGTTGGTGGACTGGCGCGAGCAGGCGGCCAGCGAGAAGCGGGCGTCGTATCGCGACGAGGAGTACTGGGGTCGTGGCGTTCCGGGATTCGGCGATTCGTCAGCGCGCATACTCGTGCTGGGTCTTGCGCCGGCCGCCCATGGCGCCAATCGCACCGGTCGGATCTTCACCGGCGATCGCAGCGGCGACTGGCTCTATCGCGCGATGCACCGAGTGGGCTTGTGTAATCAACCGACGTCCACTCACCGCGGCGACGGCTTGAAGTTGAAAGGTGCGTGGGTGACGTCAGCGGTGAAGTGCGCGCCGCCCGACAACAAGCCCGAGCCGTCCGAACGCGACGCCTGCCGTACATTCCTGCGGCGCGAAATCGAGGCTCTCACTCGGCTGCGTGTCGTCGTGTGTCTCGGAAATTTTGCCTACGAAGCGGCCTGTGCCGAATTCGGCGTGCGCCCCCGTCCGAAGTTCGGCCACGGAGCCGAGGTCCAGTCGCCAACTGGCCCGTGGCTCGTTTGCTCGTTCCATCCGAGTCAGCAGAACACGTTCACGGGCCGTCTCACCGAGACGATGTTCGATGCCGTGTTCGCGCGGGCGATCGCGCTCGCGGGCTGACGGATCAG
>CAYNKE010000167.1:0-3820 GCA_964397715.1 uncultured Bifidobacterium sp.
CGCAGGTCCTTCTTCAGGATCTTGCCGGAGGGGTTCCGCGGAAGCATGTCGATCCAGTCGACCGACGTGGGGCACTTGAACTTGGCCAGACGCTCGCGAGCGAAGTCGATGATCTCTTGTCCGCTCACCTCGGCACCTGGCTTGCGGACGACGATGGCCTTCGGAGTCTCCCCCCACTTGTCGTCGGGGACGCCGATCACAGCAACGTCGGCGATGGCCGGGTGCGACATCAGGACGTTCTCGACTTCGGCCGGATACACGTTCTCGCCGCCGGACACGATCATGTCCTTCACACGGTCGTGGATGTACAAGTAGCCGTCGGCGTCCAGATAGCCCGCGTCTCCGGATCGGAACCAGCCGTCCGTGGTGATCGACTTCGCAGTTTCCTCGGGCATGTTCCAGTAACCGAGCATCACCTGCGGCGAGCGGATCCAGATCTCGCCGACCGCACCCTGCGGGCAGTCGGTCATGGTGTCGGTGTCGACGATGCGCACTTCGACGCCTGGTCCGGGAAGACCACAACTACGCAAACGATGTTTGTTCGGCCCGTTCGGGTCGTGGTCGGCCGGCGGCAGGTTCACGACCGCGCCGGTGGTCTCGGTGAGGCCGTAGGCCTGCCAGAACTTGCACTTGAAGACGCGCACGCAATTTCGAAGCACTTCTTCCGAGATCGGAGCGGCGCCGTACACGATCACCTGCAGGCTCGAGAAGTCGGCTTCCTCCGCGCCGGGAACCATCAACATGAACTGCAACGCGGCGGGAACCAAGAAGCCGTGGGTGATGCGCTTGTCGCCGATGAGGCGAACGACCGCGGCCGGATCGAGTTCGCGAACGATCACGCTCGCGCACCCTTCGTACATTCCGGCGGTCGCCCAGCCGCCACCTCCGACATGGAAGAGCGGCATCGCGACCATGTTCACCGAATCCTCGGAAAGCTCCCAGATGTCCTTGGCCACCGGAAGCAGAGCGAAGAAGTTGCTGTTCGACAACATCACGCCCTTGGGACGTCCGGTCGTTCCACTGGAATAGAGCTGGAAAGCGACGTCCTCGGCCGCTGCCTCGACGCCCGGGTCGCCAGCCGGTTGCACCTGCAGCCACGATTCGAAGTCCTCGTACTTCGGGTGGCCTCCGATCACCAGGATCTTGGTGACGGTCGTGAGAGAACCGACGATCGCCTCGAGAATCGGCACGAAGTCCGGACCGACGACGAGGACCTTCGCCTGCGCGTCGTTCACGATGTACTCGACTTCGGGTGCGGCAAGTCGCCAGTTCACATCGACGCTGACGGCGTTGACGAGCGCGGCGCCGAAGAAGACGTCGAAGTGGGCGATGCCGTTCTTGTCGAGGAATGCCACGCGATCCTGCGGCCCGACTCCGAGCGAAGTGAGGCCGTTGGCGACGCGTTGCGCTCGTTCGTACAACTGGCCCCACGTGAGGGTCCGGGACCCTTCGATCAACGACGTGCGATCGGCGCGAACGGTTCCGTGAACTCTGACGATTCCTGCGGTCGAAGTGATGGCGGGCATGACCGAATCGTAGGGGTCTCGTAGGCTCGTGGTCATGGCGGAACCGCGAGTCGATGCCGTGATGTTCGACCTCGACGACACGCTCATCGATTGGTGGGGCTCGATGACGCGTTGCCTCGAATCATTTGCTGACGACAGTGATGTGTCGGCCGCTCACTCGTACATCCGCCGCCACTTCTGGGAGAGCCACCCCGACCACGACTTCGTCTGGCACCGAAACACGTGGCGGTTGTGGGAAGGACGCCACCACGTGTGGCAGGAGGTCTTCGCCCACCGCCACGAAGACGACCGACGCATCATGCTGAATCGATTCGAAGAGAATCTGTGGGTCGGCTTCTTCCCCGACGTCGTCCCGATGCTCGACCACCTCGTGCACGAGACACGCTTGGCTGTGCTCACCAACAACGAGTACGTCGAACGCGAGATCACACGGCTCCGACTCCACGACTGGTTCGAGTTCGCACTCTTTCCCGGAGATCCCCTCAAACCCGATCCGGCGGCCTTCGTCGCCGGATGCGACCGACTCGGACTCGATCCATCGCGAGTCGCCTACGTCGGAGATTCGGTTCGGGCCGATGTGCTCGGCGCGTCGTCAGCCGGCCTCGTTCCGGTGTGGATCGACCGCTGGGACGATCCGTGGCCCGACCGACCGCCTCACGTGAATCGCATCTCGTCGTTCGACGAATTACCCGGCGTTCTCGGCGTGCCGGCACGCCGCTGAGCGTCAGCCGCGGACGCGCTGCGTCTCGGCCCAGGACATTCCCTGGAGCACGTCGACGTCGTGAGGTAGTCCGAGCACGCGCTCGGCCACGATGTTGCGTTGCACCTCGCCGGTGCCGCCACCGATCGTGAGGGCGCGGGCGAACATGTAGCCGTCGAACCAACCAGGGTGATCGAGTGAACGGAGACCGACTCCGCCGCCGCCGCCGAGCCCGTTGTGCTGACCACGTTGCGAACCATCGAGAGTCTGATGCAACATGCCGTGCGCGCCGAGCATGTCGCGCGCGACCTCCATCACGTGCTGGCCGTGCTCGTCGGCCAGAACCTTGCGGATACTCGCTTCGGGTCCCGGCTGTTCGCCGCGCAGTCGGGCCGACACGGTCCGCAGGCGGATGAGGTCGAGCAGAGTGTGCTCGATGTAGATCTGAGCGAGCCGCTGGCGCATGTTTCGATCGGTCACCGGGCCGAGTTCACGAACGGCATCGAGCATCTCGAGAGCGGTGGGGCCGCTCCCCCACAACACACCGCCCGTCGAGAGCGACACGCGCTCGTTACCGAGGGTGACCTTGGCGAGCCGCCAACCGTCGCCTTCCGAGCCCACCAAGTTGGCGGCGGGTAGACGCACGTCGGTGAAGAACACTTCGTTGAAGGTCTGAGCCCCGGTCATCTCCCGGATCGGACGGATCTCGATACCTGGCGTGTCCATCGGACACACGAAGTACGACACGCCTTTGTGCTTCGGTGCCTCGATGTCGGTGCGGGCGATCAGGATTCCGAACTTGGCGTGCTGGGCTCCGCTCGTCCAGATCTTCTGGCCGTTCACGACGTACTCGTCACCGTCGCGCACCGCGCGCGTGCCGAGGTTCGCGAGATCGCTGCCACTTCCCGGCTCGCTGAACAACTGACACCAGAACTCTTCACCCGAGAGCAACGGCAGCAGGTAGCGCTTCTTCTGCTCATCGGATCCGGCGTACATGATCGTCGGGCCGGCCCAACCGATGCCGATCGGGTTCGCGGGACGCCGCACTCCGGCCTTGGAGAGTTCGTCGTCGATGACGATCTGGTGGATCGGATCGGCGCCGAGGCCGTACGGAGGCGGCCAGTGCGGAGCCACGTAGCCCGCCTCGGCGAGTTGACGCCCGGACGGATTCGGATGCTTGTCGAGCCAATCGCGCACCGCGAGACGTCGCGGATCGTCGGCACCGGGAACTTCGAATTCCATCGAAAGAACACGCTAGGCGTACGCTCCTTCGAATGACGAGCGCCGAGTGGAACTTCGCCGACATCTGGGAGTTCGTGGCCGAGCGCTTTCCGGATGCCCCGGCCCAGGAACACGAGGACACGGTCCATTCGTGGCGAGAATTCGATCGTCGGGCTTCGGGCGTCGCCGCGACATTGCTCGCCGCCGGCGTGAAGCACCAGGACAAGATCGCGCAGTACCTCTACAACTGCCCGCAGTACCTCGAGAGCATCTTCGCGGCGTTCAAGATCGGATTGGCTCCGGTCAACACCAACTACCGCTACACCGCCGACGAGCTCGTCTACATCTGGGACAACGCCGATGTCGTGGCCGT
>CAYNKE010000168.1:0-3802 GCA_964397715.1 uncultured Bifidobacterium sp.
GGCATCGCTCCGGTGAAGCCCGCCGAATTCGTCATCTTCCGAATCAGCCAGCTGCGCCAGGCAGCCTGACCCCGAAAGGACCATGAACCATGGCAAACGATCATGATCTCGAGTTTCTCGGATCTCAGTTCGCCCTCGAACTCGAGGGCGTCGAGCTGGCCCGCTTCACCGGTTGCAGCGGTCTGAGCTACAGCACTGAGGTCGTCGAGTACCAGGACACCGTCGGCGGAAAGATCGTCATCCGCAAGCGCCCGGGTCGTACGAAGTTCGACGACATCGTGCTGAAGCGAGGACTCTCGGCCGACACCGCGATCATCGACTGGCATCAGAAGGTGCTCGAAGGAACCGTCGAGCGCACCAACGGCTCGATCGTCATCTACGACGCCGCCGGAGAAGAAGTCGGCCGCTGGAACTTCGAGAACGGCTGGCCCTCCAAGTGGAGCGCTTCCGATCTCGACGCCGGTACCGACGACGTGATGATCGAAGAACTGACCATCAGCCACGAAGGGCTCTTCAAGGCCTGATGGCTCTCAAGACGGAATTCGCCTTCACTCTGCCCCGCGGGTTTCTCGCGGCGGACGGGACCGTCCACCGTCGTGGCGTCATGCGCCTCGCGACGGCTCGCGACGAGATCGAACCGCTGCGCGATCCGCGGGTGCAGGGTGCGGACGATCCGTACTTGACCATCATCGTTCTGTCGCGTGTGGTGACCGAATTGGGAACTCTCTCAGCGGTCACCCCACGCGAGATCGAAAACCTCTTCGCCGCCGACCTGGCCTTCCTGCAGGACCTCTACGGCGTCATCAACTTCGGCGGACCAGCCGACGTGCGGGCATTCCTCGCCGAAGCCGAAGCCGCCATCGAATCGTCGAGCCGTTCTCGATCCCTCGACATCGACGACGAAGACGAGGACGACGATGACGACGATGATGACGACGACGAATACGAAGACGACGAGGATGACGGCGAATACGAAGACGACGACCAGGACGATGACGACGACGTCGAAATCGCCGTCGGCCGTCGACGCGGAAGTTCGGTGATCGAAGAAGTCAATCGGGACTCCTGATGGAGCTCTACCCGGAGGACGCTCTGTGGGACGAGGTCATCTACCTCGCGTACCACATCCACTGGGACCTCGATCGCCTGCTCGATCTTCAGCACGCCGATCGCGTGAATCTCGTCGAACGGGTGGCTTCGTTGAATCGACGAGCCCTCGATGAAGCCAAGAAGTTGCTCGCCTAGACCACGGTCGGCTGATGAGCGATGGGCAAATTCGATTCCTTCTACGCAGCGAATCCGACGACCGCGACGTTCGTGGTCGAGGTCGATGGTCGCCAGCTCGGACAGTTCCGTGAGGCTTCGGGTCTTTCGGTCACCGTCGAAGTCGAAGAGGTCATCGAGGGCGGCCAGAACTTCCACACGCACAAACTTCCGGGGCGCTTCACCTTCACGAACGTGACGTTGCGCCGAGGGCTCACGGAGGACAACGGACTCATCGCCTGGATCGACGAAGTGACCGCGGGGGGCTTCGAGAAGAAGGGCAAGAAACTCAAGCGCAGCACCGTGGCCATCATCTTGATGAGTTCCGACGGGAAGCGACTTCGGACCTGGACTCTGCAAGAAGCGTTCCCCGTTTCATGGAAGGGTCCCGACTTCTCGTTGGCCAGCGACGACTTCCTCGTCGAGGAAGTGGAGATCGCCCACCACGGATTCACGGTCGCCAATGGCAAGGCCCCGGCCGCCAAGAAGGCATCCAAGAAACCGAAGAAGAAGCCGAAGAAGAAGGCCCCGGCGAAGAAGTCGGCCAAGCCGACGAAGCCGAAGAAGAAGACCCCGGCCAAGAAGCAGCCGGCCAAGAAGGCGCCCGCCAAGAAGCCGGCGGCGAAGAAGCAGCCCGGCTACATGAAGTCGACGGCGTCGTCACGCGCCAAGCAGAAGCCTCCCGTGAAGAAGAAGCGATGAACGACGAAACATCCTCCCAGGGTCTTCCGTTGCGCCGCATCACGCGTTCGGCTCGCATCGTTGCGTCGTCGCACCTCACCACTCGCCCACGAATCGGACGGCTGGCCTCCAGCACACAGACGTTGGCCAACAGCCTCGGACGGCCCGCGACCATGCGACGCTCGATCAGCGAAGCCGCACCCGTGAAGTACCCGTCGTGGCTTCTTCCATCCATCGCCGGCCGCTCGGATGGACTCGATCAGTGGCGCGATCGCGACCTCATCGCCATTCGCCGTGCGCGTTCGAAGAACCGCGTCGTCCGACAGGTTCCCCCGCGCGGCCTTCCCATGGCGTCGCACGCTCGCGGTCGGGGTCGAATCGGCGAGCAGGTTGCACCATCGTCCATCGCTCGTCGACTGCAGCCCGTTCGTCGGACCCCCACTCCGAACGACGCCCACGCGAACGTGAGTCAGGTCTCGGCGGTTCGTCCGGCCACACCCCGGCCTCCGCGCGCTCGACGTCTCGCGCTTCCGCCCGGAAAGTCGGGCGATCGAGACGTGCCAGCCGGTCGGAGTTCGACCGTCTTCCCCGGCCCAGTCGTGGGCTCGCTCGCATCTCCCCGGTCCACCCTCCCTCTTGTCGTCGGGCAACAGTCGCGTTCGACAACACCGGCCGCGCCGCGAACGTTCTCCGCGCCGATGCCGAAGAGGCCGTCGACTTCGAGCGCGAGTGGATCAGCGACCCCACGTTCGCGATCCGAAAGCCGCGTGACCCGTCGGGCCACGCGTTCGGCCGCCACGCGTCGAACGGGGGACCTCGCGACCACGAGCCAACGGCCCGCTCGATCGCTGCAGCGTGCTCGTCCCGAATGGACGACATTCGGAGCTCCCGATTCCGTACCCGCGCTCCCTCACGAAGAGTCACCTCAGACCAATCGGACCCCGACACCGGGCGGGTCGTCGCGTTCGACGACGATCGGTCATTCGACGCCGAACGCACCACGAATTCCTGCGCCGACCTCGGAACCTCCCGCGTCGAGATCGAGTCGCGTATCCCAGTCGTCGGGGCCGGTTCGCCGACGCGCCCGGACCACCTCGAGAGTGGTGCCGGCAATACGGCGCGCCGAGGTTCGAGCGGACTGGCGTCGAGTGGCGGGCCTCGCGCCGACGGATGCTCGTCTCCCGTCACATTTTCGAAGAACATTCTTCGACACATCGAACGACATCTCGAGTGGCCAGGCGATCACCGATCGCGACGCGATCCGCCGTTCATCGGCGCGGCGTTCAACCCTTGCCGAGCGGGTCGCCCTGCTCGCCGATCCGTCGAACACACCACGCGATACCCCTGGATCCCTGGTTCGACGCTCGCCGGTCGCCGGTTCGATGTTCACCCTCGCCGCTGCCATCGCTTCGTCGACCTCGACAACGGGTCAGCAATCGAGTTCGTCACCCTCTCCGGTGACTCGTTCACCACGCCGATCCACGACGAAAGGCTCGACGCTCGAATCGATGTGGCGTCGGGCGACCCAGTCCTCCGATGTGGAGGCGGCCTCCACCGCTCGACGTAGTTTCAGGTCGACTCCGGCTCGAGTCGCATCGACCCATCCTGGTGACGTCGCTCGTCGTCGTGAGCGCGCCACCGATTCGACGTCTCGTCGGACCGAAGGTCGACGTCGAGCCGCGGACCGACGAGCTCGTCGCTCGCCCAGTGTCGAGCGACTCCTCGACTCCTCGACACCGGTGCGTCGTTCCGCGATGGTCGTCGCGCCCGGTGGCACGGCCGCCTCACCTTTCGTCGGCTCGCTGGTGCGAGCCATCGCGCGCCGCCAACAGACGGGAGGGTCGCAGGTCTCCTCGGC
>CAYNKE010000169.1:0-3793 GCA_964397715.1 uncultured Bifidobacterium sp.
CGCGGAACACGTCGCGAATTCCGAGTTCGTCGGCCACGGCCAACACCACCGGATCGACGGCACCGTTGGCCCCGGGCTTGGGCGGCACCACCACCTGAACGAGCGGCACACCGGCCACCGTGGCCGGGCCGCCCAGTTGGGCCAGAACGCTCGGATAACTGGCTTTTCCGCTCGGGCAGAACAAGCCGGCCGACGCGATGGGCGACACGCGCTCTCCCACGACCAGGCCCGGATCGGATTCGAACTGCCAGTTGCCATGACGGGCGAGAACCTGCTCGTTGAACCGACGGATGTGATCGACCATGTCGCGGATCGCCGAGCGCAGGCCGTCGTCCACCAGCGCACGGGCTCGTGCGCGCTCGTCTTCGGAAACGCGCAAGCCCGACGGATCGACACTCACCTTGTCGAAGCGAGCCAGCGCGTCGCACACCGCTTCATCGCCGCGCTCGCGAACGTCGGCCACCAAGTCAGTGATCTGATCGCGGAGTTCGGCTGAGATCGACTTGTTGATGTCGCGATCCACCAGCGCCTGGCGCGCGGCGCGGTCGAGCGTCGACCACGACATCACGCGCAGAACGTCCACCGACCCGGCCACGCGGTCAGGGTATCCGTGCATCGAGGGCCGGACGGCGCGAGTTCAAAGCGACGAGCGCCACCAGAAGACTCACGAACGAAATTGCGCTTCCGTAGGCCAGTGACCATTCGGGTCCGGCCCAGTCGGCGACGATGCCGGTGATCGGTCCGCCGATGGGTGTCGACCCGAGGAACGCCACCGCCGACAAGGCGAGCAGACGCCCCCGCATCTCGGGCGGGCACTTCTGCTGAACCAACCCGTTGAACGTGGAGATGAACCCGGCACCACCGATACCGAGCGGGACGGCCGCGATGAACGCGATCGGCGCGCTCGGCGCCCACGCCACCAGCGGGCCGGCCAGGCTCATGAGGCCCACACTGCCGAAGAAGACCGTCACCGACGCGCGAGCCCGCGACGCGGTGTAGAGCGAGCCGATCACGTTGCCGATGCTGATCACCGCGAGCACCCAGCCGAACCAACGCTCGTCACCCCATCGAACGTCGCTCAGCTTCGGCAACGACACCTGGTAGTTGTACGCGAACGTCGCGACCATCACGAGCACGAGATGGAAGATCAGCAACTCGCGGTCGCGGGCCACGAAGCGCAGCGAGTCGCGAACCGGCGTTCCGCCCTGTGGCGCCCGGGGACTGCGGTACAACTTGGTCGGGTCGATCATCGTGACGGTCACGATCACGGCCGCGAACGACAGAGCGTTGATCATGAAACACCACGCGGTGCCGAGTGGCGACACCAGTGCGGCGGCGAGGGCCGGCCCGAAGATGCGCGAACCGGTCATGGTTGCGGTGTTGAGCGACATCGCGTTGCTGATGTCGGCGGGCTCGACGAGTTCGGCCACCAGGGCGCGTCGGGCCGGATTGTCGAACGCGTTCACCAGCCCGAGGACGAGCGACAGCGCGTAGACCACTCCAACACTCGCCACTCCCGCGAAGTCGCACACCGCGAGGACGACGGCCTGGGCGGCCAGAAGCCATTGCGTGAGGAGGCACATGGTGCGCTTGTCGTAGCGATCGGCCACCGCGCCGGCCCACGCACCCAAGAGGAGAATGGGGAGGAACTGGAACGCCACCACCAAGCCGAGACTGGTGGCCCGACCGGTGAGGCGATACACGAGGATCGCCATCGCGGTCGACTGGATCCAACTGCCGACGTTCGAGACGAGCAGGCCGCCGAAGAACAGGCGCGCGTTGCGCGTGCGAAGCGAACGGAAGGTGCCGGCCGACGCCATGTCAGTCGTCGCTCACGTCAGTCGTCGAGCTTCAGAGCCGAGATGAAGACGTCGCCGGGCACTTCCACGCGACCGATGGCCTTCATCTTCTTCTTGCCTTCCTTCTGCTTCTCCAGAAGTTTGCGCTTACGCGTGATGTCACCGCCGTAGCACTTGGCGAGAACGTCCTTGCGCTTGGCCTTCACGGTCTCGCGCGCGATCACCTTGCCGCCGATCGCGGCCTGGATCGGCACGTCGAACATCTGCCGCGGAATGAGTTCTTTCAACTTCTCGCACATCCGGCGCCCGTAGTCGAACGCCTTGTCGCGGTGGACGATGGTGGAGAAAGCGTCGGCCGTGATGCCGTTGAGCATCAGGTCGACCTTGGCCAGGCTGCTCTGCTGGTAGCCGTCGAGTTCGTAGTCGAGACTGGCGTAGCCCTGCGTGCGGCTCTTCATCTGATCGAAGAAGTCGACCACCACTTCGGCCAGCGGAATCTTGTAGTGCAGTTCAACGCGCTCGGGCGAGAGGTACTCGAGTTTCGACATATCGCCCCGACGGCTCTGGCACAACTCCATGAGCGTGCCGGTGTACTCCTTGGGCGTGATGATGCTCACCCGGAAGTAGGGCTCTTCGATGAACTCGATGTTCTGCGCCGGCGGCAGATCGGCCGGATTGTCGACCTTCACCATCTCGCCGTTGGTCTTGGTCACGCGGTACTCGACGCTCGGCGCGGTGGCGATGAGCGCCAGGCCGAACTCGCGCTCGAGACGTTCTTTCACGATCTCCATGTGCAACAGGCCGAGAAATCCGCAACGGAAACCAAATCCGAGAGCACCCGACGTTTCGGGTTCGTACGTGATCGACGCATCGTTGAGCTTCAACTTCTGCAGACTCTCGCGCAGGTTCTCGAACTCGTCGCCATCGATCGGGTACAGACCGCAGAACACCATCGGCTTCGGGTCGCGGTAACCCGGTAGAGGTTCGGTGGACGGACGACTGGCCAGCGTGACCGTCTCACCCGAACGGGCCTCGGCCACATCCTTGATGCCGGCGATCAGATAACCGACTTCGCCCGGCCCGAGTTCGGGAACCGGAGTGATCACCGGGCGGCGCACACCGATCTCGACCGCGTCGTACTGCGCCTTGGTCTGCATGAACGTGAGGCGCGAGCCAGCGGTCATCCGCCCGTTCATCACGCGAATGGACGACACCACACCTCGGTACTGGTCGTACTGACTGTCGAAGATGAGGGCCTGCAGCGGCGCATCGGGATCGCCTTTGGGGGCGGGGATGCGTTCGCACACGGCATCGAGAAGTTCGGGAACACCCGCGCCGGTCTTGGCCGAGATGCGCAGGATGTCGCCGGCCGGAATACCGAGCACGGTCTGGATCTCCATCGCGTATCGGTCGGGGTCGGCGGCGGGGAGGTCGATCTTGTTAAGCGCGGCGACGATCTCGAGGTCGTTCTCGAGGGCGAGATAGCAATTGGCGAGGGTCTGGGCCTCGATGCCCTGAGCGGCGTCGACCACCAGGATCACGCCCTCGCAGGCGGCCAGCGATCGGCTCACCTCGTAGCCGAAGTCGACGTGGCCCGGCGTGTCGATGAGATGGAGCGTGTGACCCTTCCACTCGACGCGCACGTTCTGGGCCTTGATCGTGATGCCCCGCTCACGCTCGAGGTCCATGGAGTCGAGGTATTGCTCGCGCATCTCGCGAGCGTCGACGGCCTTGGTGAGCTCGAGGATGCGGTCCGAGAGCGTCGACTTCCCGTGGTCGATGTGGGCGATGATCGAGAAGTTGCGGATTCGGGAGAGGTCCATGGGGGTTCACCGACGACGCGCGACCGGCCTTCGGAGCCTACCCGTGACCCCTCTACGCTGGGGTGTTGGGCGTTGGACGAGCCTTCCGACGCTGGTACCCTCACAGGGCCGTTCAGAAGGTTTCGAGGTTCACGTGGCCAATATCAAGAGTCAGAAGAAGCGCATCCGCAC
>CAYNKE010000170.1:0-3786 GCA_964397715.1 uncultured Bifidobacterium sp.
TCGCGCCATGCGAGGAGCGACAGCGAGGCGTCCCAGTTGGACGCCAGCCACTCGTCGGCTTCGGTACGCACATCGTGTTCGGTGAGATCAGCCATCGTCGTATGGTCAGTCACGAATGCGCGCGTTTGCGGCGTGAGAGTCCGCACGACGCAACCCACGCGTTGGTGATGATGTCGACCGCACTCATCTCGTCGTACTTCTCGTCGTTCAGATACATCGACTGCGCGAAACCTGATTGCATCGCCACCAAGACAGCAGCAGTGGTGTCGACGTCGATGGTCGGATCGGCCACCCCTTCGCTCTGCCATTTTCGAATCCGCCGCGCGACGCGGGCCACGTGGCGGCGGCGAGAAGCCAGACGCGCCACGCGGATTGATTCGTCGTTCGATGCGGCTTGCTCGACGAGCCGATACAGGTCGGCGTTCGATCTGACCAGAGCCAGATAGTTGGCGGTGGAGATACGCAGATTCGCGACCAGATCGTTACCGGAGGAGCGTTCGAATCCGACGACGTCGTTCGCAACTCGCTCGTCGATCACCGCTGCGAGGTGGCGGAAGATGTGCACCTTGGACTCGAAGTAGGTGTAGAAGGTTCCGCGAGAGACACCCGCCAGCTGGATGATGTGATCAACCGTGGTGTCGGCGTATCCGTGGGTGTTGAACGCCAGACGTGCGGCATCGAGGAGCTTCTGGCGAGTGGCGGTGGCCCGCTCACCCGACGAATGTGCGAGTTCCGATCGTCGGTCGGCCGATGTTCCGGTTGGTTCCCAGCCGCCTCGGGTGAGTGCCTGTCGTCGGCTCATGACGGTGTGAACTCCACTCCTGCTCGCGACATGAGCGAGACGAGGGCCTCCATGGAACGGAGGTAGTCGTCGATGTTGCGTTGACGAGGCTCGGGCACGAGGTGCGTGACGCCAGCTGCGATGTAGTCGTCGAGTTCGCCGAGGATGGTGTCGGCACTGTCCTCCAACGCATCCCACCGCGTTCTCATCGAGATGGGAAATTCGGATTCGGGTCGATCGCGGCGCAGACGTTCGACGCGCCACTTGGTTTGCTCGGCTGACAGGAATGCACCGTGCCAACCATCACCCACTCGTACTGCGCGAGCCAGAGCCGGCTCGGCGTGCCCGCCGACCCAGATGGGCAAGTGCGCCGCAGGTTGGGGAAGCGCCCGCATGGATGCGTAGGTCGAGTGATGCACCGGGAACTCGTCGGTGATGTGATCGGTCGTCCACAGACGGCGGAGCATCGCGATGCCCTCGTCGGTGCGAGCACCGCGTTCGTGGAACGGAACTCCGAGCGCATCGAACTCGGCCTCCAGCCAACCCGCCGCCAGTCCGAGGATCACTCGGCCGTCGCTGAAACGGTCGAGCGACGCGACCGTCTTGGCGATCACGAGTGGATGACGCATCGGCAGTACGAGCACAGTCGTTCCGAGGCGAACGCGCGATGTGACGGCAGCGGCCCAGGTCAGCGTCACGAACGGTTCGTAGATCCAGGGTGACGGGGGATAGGGCGCTCCAGTCGGCACGGCCAGGTGGTCGCTCACCCACACGTCGGCGTAGCCGAGTTCTTCGGCCAGGCGCGCGGCGCGTTGCACGGCCGATCCGGATGCGGCCGGGCCGGCCTGCGGCAGATGGATTCCGGCGGTGACGGGGACGGACGAGGCCACGCCGTCACCGTAGTCGTCGACAATGCCTGAGTCGACATACATGTCGAATGGCGGGCCAACGGCGACTAGGGTGCCGTTCATGGGCCGGGGGGAACAGATCGTCGAAGCTCATGTCGACATCGAAACGGGTGAAGGCATGATGGGAACTCACGTGGCTCGGCCCGTGTCGCCGGGACCGCATCCCGTGGTGGTGTTTTTGATGGATGCGCCGGGCAAGCGCCCGCTTTTGCATCAAATGGCCAACCGTATTGCGAGTTGGGGCTTCTACGTGATGCTGCCCAACCTCTACTACCGCACCACGCCGGCCTTCGAGCTCGACTTCACCAGTCGCGAGTCGTTCGAACGTATGCGCGAACTCATGTCGAACGTGGGCAATGCGATGGTGGGGCGTGACGTCGGTGCGCTGTTCCGCCACGCCGACGGAGATGCCGCTGCCAATTCACAGATCGCGGGCGTGGTCGGCTACTGCATGAGCGGACCATTCGCCATCTGGAACGCCGCCGAGCACGCCAGTCGAATCAAAGCGGCTGCCTCGTTCTACGGCGTGCGGCTTCATGTCGACAAGAAAGACTCACCGCACCTGCGACTCCCCGAGATCACGGGAGAGATCTACGTAGCCGCCGCCGAACACGACGACTACGTGCCGCTCGACATGGTCGATCGTTTCGAGGCCGCGATGCAGGAATGTGATGTGAATGGCCGAGTCGAGCGCTATTGGGGAAAGCACCACGGATTCGCCTTCACCGATCGACCGCAGCACGATGCGCGCTCGGAGGAACGCCACTGGCGCGTCCTGGCCGACTTGTTCGGGCGCAACGTGCTCGGCCGTGCGATCGCGCCATGAGCGGCGATCCGTACGTACGAATCGGATCCACGCACGATCACGTCACCGAAGTCGTTCTCTGCCGTCCGCCCAACAATTTCTTCTCGGCCGCCATGATCGACCAGTTGGCCGGCACGTGGGAAACCCTCGACGAGAATGACAACACCCGTGCCATCGTGTTGTTGGCTGAGGGAAAGCACTTCTGCGCGGGCGCCGACTTCTCCCAATCGTCGAAGCGCGACGAGACCGCCGACTTGTACGCCGCTGCCGTGCGCCTCTTCCGTACTCGCAAGCCGGTGATCGCGGCTCTGCAAGGCGCGGCGATCGGTGGCGGACTGGGTGTTGCTCTCGCCTGTGACTTTCGGGTCGCTTCCACCGACGCGCGGCTGGCCGCCAATTTCGCCCGTCTCGGCTTTCACCACGGGTTCGGCCTGTCGGTCACATTGCCGCGTTTGGTCGGTGACCAACGCGCGGCCGAGCTGTTGTACACCGGTCGTCGGCTGACCGGAGACGAGGCCGCTGCCATCGGGCTCGTCGATCGATGCGTGTCTCCGGATGGGTTGGTTGCCACCGCACACGAATTGGCGGCCGAGATAGCGGGATCAGCACCTCTAGCGGTCGAATCGATTCGAGCCACACTGCGCGCGGGCATTGCCGAGCGCGTGGCGGCGGCCACCGAACACGAGCGCGGCGAGCAGGAACGACTTCGCGCGACGCACGACTTCGCCGAGGGTGTTCGTGCCACCGCCGAACGTCGTGCACCTCGATTCACCCGAACCTGAGCCAGGAGGAACCAATGTCACCCGTCGTCGGAGTCATGACACCAGCCGACTTCTTCTCACCGAGTCAACTGATCGAACACGTTCAGCGCCTCGAATCGATCGGACACCGGTCGGTGTGGTTGCCCGACATCTTCGGACGCGAGGTGTACGTGTCGTCGGGTTTCATTCTGAATCACACCACGACTCTCAAAGTCGCATCAGGTGTCGCGCACATGTACGGCCGTGACCCGATTGCCTCGGCTCAGGCGGCGCGGTCACTGGCCGACTTCTCGGGCGGTCGATTCATTCACGGTCTCGGCGTCTCGCACCCACCGGCCGCCGAGATGCGCGGCCTCACGTGGCAGGATCCCGTCGAATTGGCACGCACGCACATCACCGGAATTCGCAACGTGTCGATTTTGCACACTCCACCTGTCCCGCCCCAGATTCCCATCTTCCTCGCCGCCCACGGACCGAAGATGGTGGGTGTTGCTCGTGAAGTGGCTGACGGCATCACGTCGTACATGCAGA
>CAYNKE010000171.1:0-3755 GCA_964397715.1 uncultured Bifidobacterium sp.
AAGGCCAAGGAAGTTCCGTTGGCCATCCAGAAGGGCACCGAGGACGCCAAGCGCAACATGTTCGACGTTCCGCTCGCTGGAAGCACCATCACGCACCCGATCATCGGAATTCTCGGTGCCGGACGCGTGATGCTCAAGCCGGCGGCTCCCGGTACCGGTGTCATCGCCGGTGGTGCAGCCCGCATCATCCTCGAAGAAGCCGGCATCCACGACGTCCTGTGCAAGTCGTTGGGTTCGTCGAATGCCATCAACGTGGCTCGCGCCACGATCGAAGGTCTGAAGGGTCTGCAGCGTCCCGACGAGGTCGCGGCGCGCCGCGGCATTCCGGCCGATTCGTTCGTGCCGAAGGGACTCCTCAAGGCCTACACCGAGCGCAAGCGCTCGATCGCAGCAGGAGATTCGCACTGATCATGGCCGGCACCATCACTGTCAAGCAGATCAAGTCGGGTGCGCACGTGAAGCCCAAGACTCGCGGCACGCTTCGTGCCCTCGGTCTCGGTCGTATCGGCCAGACCAACACGTTGCCCGACCGTCCCGAGATCCGCGGCATGATCGCCCGGGTCCCTCACCTCATCGAGGTCTCGACCTCGTCGGGCTCGAAGGAGAACTGACCATGCGCGTCGACGAACTCTCACCCGCACCTGGATCAACGCACCGCAAGAAGCGCGTTGCTCGCGGTATCGGCGGCAAGGGCGGCAAGACCGCCGGTCGCGGCACCAAGGGTCAGCGCGCTCGCGGCCGGGGCAAGGTTGCCCGTGGCTTCGAAGGTGGACAGATGCCCCTCAAGCAGCGCGTTCCCAAGTTGAAGGGCTTCAACAACCCCTTCCGCGTGGAGTACCAGGCGGTCAACCTCGACACCATCAGCGAACTCGCCGAGTCGGCCGTCACACCCGAAGTCCTCTTCGCGCGCGGCGTGCTGCACAAGGGTGCGTTCGTGAAGGTCCTGGCTCGTGGCGAGATCACTCGCAAGGTCGACGTCTCGGCCCACGCCGTCTCGAAGGCCGCTCAGGCAGCGATCGAGGCCAAGGGCGGGTCGGTCACCATCATCCCGCTGCCGTACAAGGTCCGTCCGGCCGCCAACGGCAACCAGTTCACCAACCGCTGAGTCGTCGACGTTCGGTCGATCGGTAGAGGAGCATCGTGATCTCGAATCTCAAGAACATGTTCAAGGTCCCCGACCTTCGCAACAAGATCTTGTTCACGGTCATGATGGTCATCTTGTACCGACTCGGTACGCACATCCGCGTGCCGGGTATCGACGACCAGGCCGTGCGCCAGTTGCGCGAATCGGCTCGCCAGCAAGGTGCGCTCGGATTCCTCAACCTCTTCTCGGGTGGAGCCTTCTCCAGCTTCGCGGTGTTCGCTCTGGGCGTGATGCCTTACATCACCTCGAGCATCATCATGCAGGTCCTCACCGTAGTGATTCCGAAGCTCGAGGAATGGCAGAAGGAGGGCGCGGTCGGCCAGCGCAAGATCACGCAGTGGACGCGCTACGTCGCGATCGCCATTGCGTTGCTGCAGGCCGCTGGTCTCACCTTCATCTTCGGCCAGGGTCGTGGTTCGGCGTTCTTCACCGCGTCACGTAACGCTCCTGACATCGTGCTGCTTCCCGACGGCATGTGGCCGCGCGGTCTGCTCGTGATCATCACGCTCGTTGCCGGCACCGCTCTGCTCATGTGGATGGGCGAGATCATCAGCCAGCGCGGAATCGGCAACGGAATGTCGATCCTGATCTTCGCCTCGGTGGTGTCGTCGCTCCCGTTCAGCTACTACTCCATCCTGCAGAGCCGCAAGTGGTTCGTGTTCGGAGTTCTCGTCGCCATCTCGCTCGGCATCCTGGTGGCGGTCGTGCGAGTCGAACTGGGTCAGCGTCGGATTCCCGTGCAGTTCGCCAAGCGGGTGGTCGGTCGTCGCATGTTCGGCGGACAGAGCACCTACATCCCGTTGAAGGTCAACCAGGCCGGCGTCGTGCCGATCATCTTCGCCAGTTCGGTCATGCTCCTTCCGGTGCTGCTGACCAACGTGATCGGTTCCGACCGCGGATGGCGTCGCAGCCTCACCGAGTGGGTCGACCGCAACCTCGTGAGCTCTCAGGGATTGCTCTACATCGTGTTGTTCGCACTGCTGATCATCGCTTTCGCGTACTTCTACAACTCGATCGCGTTCGACCCGATTCGCCAGGCCGATCAGATTCGTCGTCAGGGTGGATTCATCCCCGGCATCCGCCCCGGACCGCAGACCGAGAGCTATCTGGCCCGCGTGGTCAACCGCATCACACTTCCGGGCGCACTGTTCGTCGCCTTCATCGCGATTCTCCCGTACATCGTTCTGTGGGTTGGTGACGTCCGCTCGTTCCCGTTCGCCGGAACGACGGTTCTCATCGCCGTGGGCGTGGCCCTCGAACTCATGCGCCAGGTCGACAGCCAGCTGATGTTGCGCAACTACGAGGGATTCCTGAAGTGACGCGCCACCGGCGTCGCCGCTCGCGCCGGAGCTGACCCATGATCCAGGGCGTCCGGCTCATCCTCATCGGTCGCCAAGGCGCCGGCAAGGGAACCCAGTGTCAGCGACTGTCGCGGCACTACGTCGTTCCCCACATCTCCACCGGCGACATGTTGCGCGCCGCCGTGCGCGAGGGCACCGAGTTGGGCAATGCCGCCAAGCAAGTGATCGAGTCCGGCCGCTTGGTGGGCGACGAGATCATGATCGAGTTGGTTCGCCATCGCCTCTCGGAGGACGACGCCATGACGCGGGGCTACATCCTCGACGGATTCCCCCGGACCGTGGCCCAGGCCGAAGCACTCGACCACATCACGGCGACCAAGCCGATGCACGCGGTGATCGACCTCGACGTCTCGCGCCAATTGGTCCTGGCCCGTATCTCGTCCCGCCGGGTGTGCCGCGACTGCGGGACCAACTACACCGCCACCGGTCGCGAACGGCATCCCTGGACCTGCGACACCTGCGGGGGAGACGTGGTCCAACGCGACGACGACACCGAGGAATCGGTCAACCGGCGCCTCGACCTGTACGAGACCCAGACCGCTCCGCTCCTCGAGTACTACGGCTCACGGGGTCGCTTGACGGTGGTCGACGGGTCGGCCACCCCCGACGTGGTCTTCACCCGCCTGACGACGGCCATCGAGGCCGCCCAGAAGGGCCACCCCTGACCAGCCGACCAGCCGGATTCGTCCCGAAAAGCGGGGGAATCCGCCCGGTGGGGTGGCGAAAAAGCCCCGGTAGCATCGTCAACCGGCCCTGATCTGACCTCTGTCACGCATCAGTCAGTCGAACCGTGAAACGCCAAGGAGGCAGTTCTGGCCAAACCTAAAGACGACGCCATCCTTCTGGAAGGCACGATCCTCGAGTCGCTCCCGAACGCCATGTTCAGGGTCGAGTTGGAGAACGGCCACAAAGTGTTGGCGCACATCTCCGGGAAGATGCGCATGAACTACATCCGCATCCTCCCCGGCGACAAGGTGCAAGTCGAACTGACTCCATACGACCTCACCAGAGGTCGCATCACATACCGATACAAGTGAACAACGAGAAGCGAGACGACCGATGAAGGTCCGACCCAGCGTCAAGAAGATCTGTGAGAAGTGCAAGGTGATCCGTCGTCATGGACGGGTCATGGTCATTTGTGAGAACCCGCGCCACAAGCAGCGCCAGGGCTGAGAAGAAAGCAGACGTTTTTCAATGGCTCGTATTTCCGGTGTCGACATCCCCCGCGAGAAGCGGTTGGAGATCTCACT
>CAYNKE010000172.1:0-3730 GCA_964397715.1 uncultured Bifidobacterium sp.
CTCGCAATTCGTCGGCGAAACGCCGCATGGACGTGATCACGAAGTGCGCTCGTTGAACGTGCCAGTCCTTCGAAGCGAGCTTTGACGTGCTCTCGACCAAGAGCACCCGATGGGTGGCTGGCTTGGCAGAGGCGAGTGCACCGATCGATCGGTTGAGCTGATCACCGAGTACCCACACGGTCCGCACGACGACAGTGTTGTGGCCCGTGGCAGTTCGTGTCGTATCGGGGACCGAATCGTCAGGGGAACGACTCGGCGTGGATGACGAGACGCTCGCGGAGAGTGATGTCGGGCAAGAGGTCGCCGATGAGGGGGACGTCGGTGGGAACGCGGAGTCGACCGGTGATGGTGAGCAGTCCGGACGCCTCGAGCACGTCGAACTCCACATGGTCGGCACCGTGCACCGAACGCACGGCAACTGAGGGTTCGCTCGAGATCGAAGCGGCCCGTGCCGCGTCACGAACCACGTGTACGAGTCGCACCTGTTCGACGAGGACCTGAGTGACTTGTAAGCAGCCGAGAACGACCAGCAGGACGATCGGGAGGACGAGAGCGAATTCGACCGTGGCCTGACCGCGGTCGGCGCGCATCACGGCATCCGTGACATCACACCGTCGATGACCCGGTCGAAGAGGTCGCCGATCTTGCCGGCGCCGCCACCTCCGGTGGCCCACGCCACCACGAGAAGCGCGATGAGCGCTGCGGCGAGGATGACCAATGCGTATTCGGATGTGGCTTGACCGGAGTCGTTGTTCATGACGGCCTTTCAGAGATTGGAACGGAGATCGGCGAGCGTTCCGACGAGGACCGGAACGATCACGATGGCGATGAACGAGGGCAGGATGCAGGTGACGATCGGGAGTGTGAGACGCACCGGAAGTTCGCGCGCCAACGATTCGTTCAGACGTCGTCGGGTGGAGCGCGCGTCGTCGGCGAGGCGAGCGATCCGCTCGTCGATCGGGATTCCCAGACGATCGGCATCGATCAGGATCGAGACGAGAGGTTCGATGTCGGGTCCGACCGATCGCGACAACGAGCTGAGGGCCTCTGACATACGAGCACCGCTGACGAACGACTGGTACGACGCCGCGAAGTGGTCACGAAGAGGATCGGGCGATGCCGAGGCCGCGATGCGCAGGATGTCGACTCCGCTGCACCCCGCCCGCAGACTGGCGGCGACGATGTCGATGGTGTCGGGAAGAGCCGACAGCACGTGTCGTCGGTGTTCGCGGGAGCGTCGGCGTCGACGGCGAGTCCACGACCAGATGACGATCGCGAGCAAGGAGGCAAGAACGATCACGGGTCGATCAGGTGACGACGAGAAGTCGGCGAGTCCAGCGGCGACCAGCGAGGTTCAGTGCCAACCCGACGACGAGACAAACGAACCCGAGGCTCGAGCCGAGGAGGACACGACGGACCGATTCGTCGTCGATGCAGACCCACACGCCGCACACGATCGGAACGACGGTGAGGAAGCGGATGGACGCCAGAGCGGTGCTCGCCTGACTGAGCCTCTCGTCGCGGGCGTGCCGCCGGTCGCGCAACGTGGCCTCGAGAGCGGTGATCTGCGCGAGTGGTTCCCCACCGTGCTCGGCGACGAGACGGATCACGTGAACGACGAGTGCGTGATCGGATGAAGCCGTCTCGGAGGCCAGCACCTGACGACAACTCTGGGCGATGGTGAGTCCGGAGTCGATTCCGAGGATGATCGAGCGGAGAGTGGCCGATGGGTACGCAGCATCGGCCCGACGTAACGCGGTGACGAGGCTGTCGCCCCCGGCGAGATGCTGGGCGAGCGACCCGATCGACGATTCGAGCTTCGTGTCGTCGAGGACGAGGGATCGGTATCGGTGCCTCGTTCGCCACGTGGTCGAGGTGAAATGCGAGCGGACGGGTCTCACTCGTCGGCCTCGACATGATGGACGTGGGAGATACGACGTACGCCGTCGGTGGTGCGTTCGACATGAACGATCGTGTGGATGGCAGCCACGACCATGTCGTGCACCGTGGATCGATCGAGACCTGGCAGGGATCGACGTAGCAGCAATCCGAGTCGGGCGATCGCGTCGGGCGCCGAGTTGGCGTGAATGGTGGCGAGCGAGCCGAGGTGCCCGGTGTTGAGTGCGTTCACCAGGGTGAGGGCCTCGACTCCGCGGATCTCACCGACCACGAGTCGATCGGGCCGGAGCCGCAGGGATGTGCGCAACAAGGTGTCGAGGTCGACCCCTCCGCGTCCTTCGGCCGAGGATGGTCGGCATTCGAGACGGAGTACGTGCGGATGTTGGAGCACCAACTCGGTGGTGTCCTCGAGGACGACGATGCGTTCGTCAGGTTCGGCGGCGTCGACGAGTGCTGAGAGAAGACTCGTTTTGCCGGCACCGGTGGCGCCCGAGACCAGGACGTTGCGTCGCGACGTGACGAGATCGCGGAGACGGGCGCGAGTCGCGGCATCGGATGTGAAGTCGTCGATGGTGAAGACGTATCGACCCAAGGTGCGAAAGGCGGCGCACGCACCGTCGACCGCGATGGGTGGGATGACGCCGCACACCCGAGTGCCGTCGGGAAGACGCGTGTCGACCACGGGGTGAAGGCGGTCGAGTCGTCGGCCCGACGAGGCGAGTACTCGCTCGAACATTGCCTCGAGATCTCCGGGGTGTAGTCGACCCTCGAAGGTGATCGCTCCATTGCGCTCGGCCCAGACGTCGGTGCCACGGTTGACGAGGACGTCGGTGACTGTGGCATCACCGAGAAGGTCACGAACGAGCGGGGGAAGATTCACGGTCGTGCGGAGGTCGGTCGGGGCGAAGCAACGAGTGGTTCGAGGTTGGAGCGCAATGCATCAGGGAGGCGAGAGTGCAGAAGGCCGGAGTCGACTCGGCGAGCCACGTCGTCGGCTACAGGAACCGAAGCCAACACGTGGACACCGAGAACGTTCTCGACATCGCGATCGTTGAGGACTCGATGGGCTGGTCGAACCACGACGATGCCGTCGACGTGGCGTAGTCGAGGATCGGCGACCGCGCGCCGAAGTGCGAGATAACACGGTTGGACCACCATCAGATGGAGATCGCATTCAGTGAAGAGAGCGACGGGAACCGGGTGGATCCCGGCGTCCACGACGACGTGCTGGGTCTCGGCGAGGCTTTCGAGCGCGTCGGCCAGGACCGTCCAGTTGGAACTATTCGGATCGGGAAGAGCCGCCGAACCGCGGGGGATCACGTGGAGGTTGTCGGTGACCGCGACGGCGAGATCGGCGAGGCGACGACCGCGGGACTCGGTGGTCCATTCGGCCAGACCGTCGATCGGTGTGCTGGCGCCGAGGATGGCGGGTTGATCGCCACCGAGATCGACGAGGTGAGTGGTGAGGTGACGGTCACGATCGGTGATGGCAGTGCTGAGCAGAGCGCCGAGCCCGGTGGCCACGACCGAGGCTCCCGTGCCGCCCTTGGGCGAAGAAACGATGATGAACATGACGACCTCTCACGAGACGGGACTCGGGGAAGTCGGGACCGCGAGGTCGGGGGCAGTGTGTGATGGCTCTCCGCGGGAGCGGAGGTTCAGGCCGACTGCAGTTTGTTGGCGGCGAAGGCCACGAGGCCGATGAGAGCCACGAGCATCAGGAGTCGCTTCATGGCGGGCAGGTTAGTGACGATCGGGCAGTACCCTCACGTCCGGAGGTGTCCGAGTACCTGGTGGACTCCGCCGCCTTCAAAGCGGTTGGAACGGGTGA
>CAYNKE010000173.1:0-3715 GCA_964397715.1 uncultured Bifidobacterium sp.
CCGAGGCCATGTGGAAGGTGGTGAGCCACTCGGCCAGAGGCCGGGGCTCGGCGCCCACGGGATCGAAGGAAAGAGTGGGAGAGGGGGTCGACACCACGTCGGAAACGGTAGCGCACCCCCCATTCCCCAGCCCATTCAGGTGAGTGAGGGAGAGGTACGGCGTGAGTCAGCGGGGGCCGCGTCGGGCCGACGACTCCAGCCGTGCCGCGGCCGCCACCGCCAGCGCCACCTTCTCGGCGTCGTCGTCCACGCCCACCAACCCCACCGTGAGCCGGATTGCGGCCGGATACTCGCCCGCGCCGCTCACCATGAACGGCTCACCCGGTGCCGCGCCGATTCCCTGTGCGGCCAGCGTCATGAGCGCCGAACGCTCGTCGGCCACGTGCACCCACAAGTTGATGCCGTCGGTGCCCGTGGTGGTCACGCCGTTCTCGTGCAACACCTCGGCGAACGCACGTCGCCGCGCCGCGTATTCGTCACGCGCTCGCGCCAAAGCATCCACCGTCCTGTGATCGTCGAGCAGTTCGAGCAATACGGCCTGCAGGATGCGGCTGCTCCAGCCCGGACCGAGGAGTCGACGATTGGCCGCCGTCGCAATGACCGACCCCACACCGCCGATGGCCGCGAGACGCAAGTCGGGCCCGTGGCTCTTGGAGAACGAACGAATGTGCACGGTCTGCTCGGGTAGATGATGACCGATACTTGCCAGCGCACCTCGCGCGATGTCACCAGAGTGATCGTCCTCCACGATCACCACATTGGCCCCGTGTTTCGAGGCCGAAATCGCTCGCGCGATGGCCTCGGCGCGTTTCGCCGTCATCGTGATTCCGGTCGGATTCTGCGCGCGCGGCTGTAGGAACACCGCCACCGGATCGAGTCGCAACGCTTCGACAAGTTGGTCGACGAGCATTCCCTCGTCATCGAGTGACACACCGATTACCTCGGCGCCGATCTGTTCGAGCAGGTCGAGCAACGGCGGGAAGGTGGGATGTTCGACCACGACACGATCGCCGAGGTGCACCACCACTTGCGCCACGCGATCGAGCGCGTCCATCGCCCCGTCCACCACGGTGATCTCGTCGGGGGAGAACGGCCAGCGGGCACGCAATGCCGCTTCGAGTTCGGGAAGTACCGCGTGATCGAGGTACGAACTGGTGAGCGATTGGCTGCTCACCCGCGCCAGCGCCGGACCGAGATCGGGTAGCAATCGCGCATCGGGAGTTCCGGTCGACAGATCGAGCGCGAAGTGTCCGCGATTGTCGGGATCGGCCACCACGCGGCGGTATCGACGCGGTGCACCCGGACCGGTGGGTTGACGCACGAACGATCCGTTGCGGCCGAGCGTTTCGATCGCGCCGATGTCGGCCAACGCGCGCCACGCTTCGCCCACCGTCGTGGGACTGACTCCCAACGTCTTCGACAGGTCGCGCACGGTGGGCAGTCGAGCCCCCACCACCAACTCACCCGACGAGACCAGTCGCGAAATGGTCGTGGCGATACCGCGTGCGCTGCGGTCGGTGACGTGTCGTGAGATGAGGTCGAGCATTTCTCGTGTGTTTCCGGGACGTGACGAATTGTCCTGGCACAATATTGCCATTGTTCCATTTCTCCTGTGCCAATTACTCTGAGCAGGAGAAGTCGCGCGGGGAGCGACCGGCACGGGAGGGCTGATGACTGCTGATGTTGTGAGGGCCGCGTTGCTGCAGACCGACTGGCCCGGCACCAAAGAGGCCATGATCGACAAGCACGAGGCCGCGGTGCACGAAGCCGCCAAGCAAGGCGCACAGGTCATGTGCTTCCAGGAGCTCTTCTACGGCCCGTACTTCTGCCAGGTGCAAGAGGTCGAGTACTACGGCTACACCGAACTCATCCCGGACGGGCCGACGACACAGCGGTTCCAGAGCATCGCCAAGGAAACGGGCATGGTGCTCGTGCTTCCGATGTACGAAGTCACGCAACCCGGGACGTACTACAACACCGCGGCCGTCATCGACGCCGATGGCAAGTACCTCGGCAAGTACCGCAAGCAGCACATCCCGCAGACCAAGGGGTTCTGGGAGAAGTTTTATTTCAAGCCCGGCAACGGCGGATACCCGGTATTCGACACCGCGGTCGGCAAGGTCGGCGTCTACATCTGCTACGACCGCCACTTCCCCGAGGGCTGGCGCGCGCTCGGACTCAACGGCGCGCACATCGTGTTCAATCCGTCGGCCACGCACCGCGGATTGTCCGAGTACTTGTGGCGCCTCGAGCAGCCCGCCGCGGCCGTGGCCAACATCTATTACGTCGGTGCCATCAATCGTGTGGGTATCGAACCGCTCGGCACCAACGACTTCTACGGTCAGAGTTACTTCGTCGACCCCGAGGGCAAGTTCGTGGGCGACGTGGGCGACCCGTACAAGCCCGAGCTCATCGTGCGCGATCTCGACATGAAGAAGTTGCTCGAGATCCGCGATCGCTGGGCGTTCTACCGCGACCGTCGGCCCGATGCCTACGACGAACTCGTCGAGCCGTAAACGTTCTCATCACTCGAAGAAGAAACACAACACACGCGAAAGGGGAGGATCATGGCGAAGACTCTCATCAAGAACGGCAAGGTGATTTCACCCACCGGCGTCCACGATCAGGACGTTCTCATCGACGGTGAAACCATCACGGCCATCGGCTCGCCGGGTTATTTCGCCGGCGCCGAGCAGGGTTGCGACAAGGTCATCGACGCCAAGGGCAAGTACGTCATCCCCGGTGGCGTCGACGTGCACACGCACATGGAACTGCCCTTCGGCGGCACGTTCGCCTCCGACACGTTCGAAACGGGTTCGCGCGCCGCGGCCTGGGGTGGCGTCACCACCATCGTCGACATGGCCGTGCAGCGCTACGGAGAGAACGTGTTCGACGGTCTGGCCGAATGGCATCGCAAGGCCGATGGCGAGTGCGCCATCGACTATGCGTTCCACCAGATCATCGGTGGCGTCGACGAGCAGTCGCTCAAGGCCATGAAGTACCTCACCGAACACGAGGGCATCTCGTCGTTCAAGTTGTTCATGGCGTACCCCGGTGTCTTCTACTCCGACGACGGCCAGATCCTGCGCGCCATGCAGACCGCGGCCGAGTGTGGCGCGATGATCATGATGCACGCCGAGAACGGCATCGCCATCGACGTGCTCGTGCAGCAGTCGATCGCTCGCGGTGACACCGACCCGCGTTACCACTCGTACACGCGCCCGTCGCCGCTCGAGGCCGAAGCAACGCACCGCGCCATCGTGTTGTCGCACGTGGCTGGCAACGTGCCGTTGTACATCGTGCACATGTCGGCCGGCGACGCGCTCAACGAAGTTGCCGCGGCCCGTCACGCTGGGCGCAATGTGTTCGCCGAGACGTGCCCGCAGTACCTCTACCTCACGCTCGAAGAGACCCTCGGCAAGCCGGGTTTCGAAGGTGCGAAGTGGGTGTGCTCCACTCCGGTGCGTTCGCGCGACAACGACCCGCACTTCGTGGGTCAGATGGGTCACGGCCACCAGGGCGATCTCTGGAAGGGCTTGCGCATGAACGAGTTGGCCGTGGTCTCCACCGACCACTGCCCATTCTGTATGAAAGATCAGAAAGAACTCGGCCTGGGTGACTTCTCCAAGATCCCGAACGGCATCGGTGGCGTCGAGCACCGCATGGAACTCATCTACCAAGGTGTGGTCAACGGAGAACTGTCGCTCGAGCGCTG
>CAYNKE010000174.1:0-3712 GCA_964397715.1 uncultured Bifidobacterium sp.
ACATCGCCGGCAACGAACTGTCACGCACCGGCGACTTGGCGCCGGCCAACGTTCGCCTCGCGCAGCGCGGTGTCACGATCGAGAAGCGAAGCATCGTTCGAGCAGTCGAGCTCCACGCCGATGACGTGAGGGTTCGTCTGCAGGATCGATTCTCCGGTGAAGTACGCACGATCGACGTTGCCACAGTCGTCGACGCTGGGTTCCGCCTACCCGCCGAGCCGTTGGCGATCGAGCGGGTGGCTGCCGCTGGTGACTGTGTGGCACCGCGCACGTTCTATGAGGCCGTGCTCGAGGGTCGACGTGCCGCGCTCTCGGCCGGCTGATCCACCCACGTCACCACCAAACGATGACAGACCAGCACGAAACTCGAGACGATCATGCCAATCGAAACACCCCGGTACGCTCGAGGAGTGTCGAGCTTCCAGCGTCTGCTCTCGAAGACCATCGTTGCGCTGATCACCGGAGCCCTTGCGGTGCTCACGCCGACGAGCATTGCCAGCGCGGCGAACAACCAACTTGGAGCCGACATCGACGGTCAGGTCGCATTCGGCCAAGCAGGAGGTGCGGTAGCCCTCGCAGCCGACGGGTTGACGCTCGTGATCGGGGCCGGGATTGAGAACACCGTCCGGGTGTATCGATGGAACGGGAGTAGTTGGGTACAGCGCGGTGCTGCGATCGCAGGTGAGGCGGCTGGCGACCTGTTCGGATTTTCTGTGGCAACTTCATCATCTGGTGACACGATTGCCGTCGGCGCACCCGAGAACGGTGGTGGCGCATCCAAAAAGGGACAGATTCGTGTCTTCGACTGGGACGGTGTCGCCTGGATACAGCGCGGGATCGACATTGATGGAGGTGCGAACAACGACCGGTTGGGTTCGTCGGTAGCGCTCTCAGCTAATGGAAACGATCTCATCGCCGGAGCAACACAAGATGATGTCTTCGCCGGCGGAGGAGCTGGTTACGCGCGTGTTTACCGCTGGAATGGTGCAGCGTGGCTTCCTCGCGGAGCAACGATCTCGGGTCAAGTAGCCGACGACGCTGCCGGATATTCAGTTGACATGTCGAACGATGGGAACACCATCGCCGTCGGAGCACACCTCTACGGTTCAGGTGGAGTTGCTCTCGGTCGTGGCCGGGTTCGGGTCTTCACGTTTGTTGGAGGCGCGTGGAGCCAGATCGGCAGCAACATCGACGGCGAACCGAACGATCAATCCGGAGTCGCCGTGTCACTTTCCGGCGACGGAAGTGTCGTCGCCATCGGTGCGTCGCTTCACGACGGGGCTGCTGGCGTCGACAGTGGAACCACTCGGGTGTACACGTTCAACGGCGGCGTCTGGACGCAGCGTGGCACCGACATCGACGGCGATGCTGCGGGGAATCAGTCGGGTCGCGATGTCGCACTGTCAGATGACGGCAATACGGTCGTGATCGGCGCTCCTTGGACGGGCACCCAGTCCGGCCAGGTCAGGGTCTTCACCATCGCCAACGGCTCGTGGGCCCAACGAGGCACCACCATCACGGGTCGAGGACCTGGCCTGTTCGGTGCCAGCGTCGCGGTGTCGGATGACGGAACGATCTTCGCGAGCGGAGCACCGACCTTCACGGGACCCGCGGGCATGCTCAGTGGCCATGTTCGGGTGTTGCAGTGGGTGCCGCCCCCTGCACCTTCGCCCCCGATCGTCCCCCTCTATCGCGCGACCCTCGATCCGAACGGCGGCACCTGCGTCGACTCCACCGCACGCACCGAAACTTGGACAGCTTCTTTCGTCGGCTACGGCTACCTCCCCGGCCCCACCGACTGCACACGCTCCGGCTACGCGTTCGGCGGCTGGGCCAACAAGACGACACCAATAGTCGCGCGCACCTTCCCGCTCCTCACCGACCCGTCATCCGACACCAAGCGCTACTTCGTCGCCGAGAACGTCGACCTCGTCGCGATCTGGAACCCGCTCCCCCAACAGCCGAAACTCTTCGTCGCGTTCCCCGGACTGTTCTGCACGAACTGCGGCGTGTGGCTCATCTGGAGCAACCCCACCGACAACTCCACGGTCACCGTCACCAACACCACCGGCACTGCCGTGTGCACCGCTCTCAAGATCACCATCGGACCGTGGACCCTGTGCCACGACCCCACAGCATCGAACGGCACCTACCGCCTCGTCACCACCAACACCCACGGCACCAGCCCACCGCTCACCGCAGGCGTCACTCGCTGACCGAATACCGCCACGCGGGTCCCCGGTCCGACAAGATGGGGGCGTGGTTGCGGCGTTGATCCTCCTCCCGTTCGCCTACCTCCTCGGCACGTTCCCGAGTGCAGTCCTCGTCGCTCGCTCGCGCGGCATCGACATCAACGCCGAAGGCTCGGGTAACCCGGGTGCGTCCAACGTGAGTCGAGTCCTCGGCCGCAAACTCGGCATCTTCGTCTTCGTGCTCGACGGCCTGAAGGGGGCGATCTCCGTCGGCGTCGGATTCCTCGCTTTCGAATACGCCGGCGCACTGATGCTCGCCTGCGCGGCCGTGGTGGGCCACGTCTTCCCCATCACGCGCAAGTTCAAAGGCGGCCGAGGTGTCGCCACCGCGGGTGGCGCCGCCCTCGCGCTCTACCCCGTCTCGAGCCTCGTCCTGTTGGCGCTCTGGATCGCAATCGTCAAACTCACCAAGAAGGCGTCACTCGCTTCGCTGGCCATCTGTGTCGGCCTGCCTGTCAGCCTCGTGATCGTCGGCCGACCGGCTGCTGAGGTGATCACGATCGCCTGCCTGTCGGCCTTCGTGATCTCCCGCCATTGGGACAACGTGAAGCGTCTGGTGCGCGGCACCGAACTCTCGTCGCGCTAGCCGAGCGACGGGTTCTCCTGCGCGGCCGCGCGCTGCATTCGCTCCACCGGTGCCGAACGGAAATCGGGGTGCGTAAGGATCCAGAAGCGGTCGTTGACGATCGCATCGTGCACCTGATCGGCCACGTCGGTGGCCGGAATGCCCGTCTCCACACCCACGTGCAGCGCCTCGTTCATCATGGCGCTGATCGGGTCGACGATCTCCTTGGGCTTGTCACCGAGGCGATCGGTCCACTGGATGTTGGTCATCAAGTTGGTCTTCACGAACCCCGGACACAGACAACTGCAACTGACGTTCACACCCTTCGTCTTCAACTCGAGGAACAGCCCCTCGCTGATCGCGACGACCGCGTGCTTGGTGGCGTTGTACGGGCCGAAGCCGGGCATGGCCACCAGACCCGCCATCGACGCCGTGTTCACGATGTGACCCTCGTTCTGATCGAGCATGATCGGCAGGAACGCGCGGATGCCGTTGACGACGCCGTACAAATTGATGTTGACGACCCACTCCCACACGCTCATCGGACCGGTCCACTGATCACCCACACCGGCCACGCCGGCGTTGTTGCACATCACGTGCGCCGCCCCGTACCTCTCGAGTGTCTTGCGCGCGAGTTCTTCCATGCTTTCGGGAAGCGACACGTCGATCACCACCGGTAGGACGTCGGCTCCACCCTCGCGGAGTTCGGCCTCGGTGGCCCGCAGACGAACCTCGTCCACGTCTCCCAGAACGACCTTCATGCCGGCCGCCACGAACCGATCGGTGAGTGCCCGACCGATTCCGCTGGCCGCACCGGTGACCACCGCAACTTTCCCCTGAAGGTCTCGCATGGTCAGCCACCCTAGGCGTCCCGTAGCGTTCGGGGTGATGGCCT
>CAYNKE010000175.1:0-3706 GCA_964397715.1 uncultured Bifidobacterium sp.
GTTCGGGCACCTTGCAGGTGTCGTTCAAGGACAAGGGCATCACCTCGCCGGCCGATTTCGCCGGTAAGAAGATTGGCAACTGGGGCTTCGGCAACGAGTTCGAAGTCTTCGCCGCGCTCACCAAGGCCGGTCTGGACCCGGCCACCGACGTCGAGTTGGTGCAGCAGCAGTTCGACATGGTTGCGTTGCTGTCCGGGGACATCGATGCCGCTGAGGCCATGACCTACAACGAGTACGCCCAGGTTCTCGAAGAGATCAATCCGGCCACCGAGGCGCTCTACACACCCGACGACTTCAACGTCATCTCGTACGAAGAAGAAGGCGTCGGAATGTTGCAGGACGCCATTTGGGCGTCGGGCGAGCGTCTCGCCAACGATGCGGCGTACAAGACCATCGCAGTTGGTTTCGTCGCCGCTTCGATCCAGGGCTGGGCGTACTGCCGCGACAACGTCGAGGCCTGCGCCGCGCTCGTGGTGAGCAAGGGTTCGAAGCTCGGTGCCTCGCACCAGTTGTGGCAGATGAACGAAGTCAACAAACTCATCTGGCCGTCGAAGGGCGGCGCCGGCATGATCGACGCAGCAGCGTGGGATCGCACCGCAAAGCTCTCGCAGGAAACCAAGAACCTCGAAGGCTCGACCGTCATCAGCAAAGCACCCGACGCTGAGGCGTACACCAACGACATCGTGACCGAGGCCATGGCGATTCTGCAGGGCCTGGGTGTCGACGTCATCGGTTCCAGCTACGCGCCGATCACCGTTGAGTTGAAGGAAGGCGGCGCCTGATCGATCAGGCCTCTCCTTCGGAGAATGCAGGCGGGCGGGCTTCGGCCCGCCCGCTTCGCGTTTCCCTGGAGAATCTCGCGCCGGTTCTTTTCGTGCTCCTCTGGAGCACGGGATTCATCGTGGCGCGCTACGCGACTCGTGACGCCGGAGCGCTCACCTTTCTGTTTTTTCGCATGGTGGCAGCCGCCGCCATCTTGTGGTTGGTCGCAGTGGCGACGGGAGCCCCGAAGTTGTCGCGCTCCGACACGAAGTGGGCAGCCATCGCGGGCATGGGTCTGCACGCGGTGTATCTGGGCGGTGTATTCATCGCCGCCAGTTGGGGCTTGCCATCGGGCCTGTCGGCATTGATCGCCGGCTTGCACCCCGTCGTCACGTCGGTGGGGGCGCTCATGGTTCTCGGTGAACGATTGTCAGTCGCCAAGTGGATCGGCGTCGGTCTCGGCGTGGGCGGAGTCGTGGCTGTGGTGATCGATCGTCTCGAAGCCGGGGTGAGCGGAATCACGGCCGGTGCGATCGTGGCCATGATCCTGTCGGTACTCGGTATGGCCACTGGCACTCTGGTTCAGCGGGCCAAAGGCGGCACGATGCCGCTACTGCGCGGAACGGCTGTTCAGTACGCCTCGGCAGCTGTCGTGTTGGGCGTCGGGTCAGTTGTGCACGAGGGTTTCGAGGTGCAACTCACGGCGCGTTTCTGGTGGTCGTTGCTGTGGGCCGTAGGCGTGTTGTCGATCGCTGCGGTGCTCATCATGTTGTGGCTGTTGCAGAGGCGAGCCACGGTGCGGGTGAGCAGTTTGTTCTTCTTGACGCCGGCTCTCAGCACGCTGGAGGGTGCGGTGCTGTTCGACGAGCGCCTCGGCGCGTTGGCTGTGGCCGGCCTCGGCCTGGCCCTCGCAGGCGTCTACTTGACGACGCGCTAACTGGTGTTCTGGGCGGTGTTCTGGTGAGGATTTTTCACCCGCAGGGTGAAAAATCCTCACCAGAACACCGGCACTACACCACGTCCTCAAGCAAAAACGACGGAGGGGGTCAGCCGGTGTAGCGGGCATCGGCCAGGTTGAGCACCTCGTCGATGATGGCGATGCCCTGACGCATTTCGTCGTCGCTCGTGGTGAGCGGCGGAACCACATGGATGCGGTTGAAGTGCGTGAACGGCCACAGACCGCGGGCCTTGCACGCGCCGATGAGCTCGACCATGGGTGCATTGGCCTCGCCGGCGGCGTTGAACGGAACGAGTGGCTCGCGCGTCTCACGATTCTTCACCAGTTCGATGGCCCAGAACACGCCGATACCGCGCACGTCGCCCACGCTCGGGTGCTTGGCCTTCAACTTCTCGAGTTCGGGTCCGATCACATCGCGACCGAGATGACGCGCGTGGTCGACGATTCCTTCCTCTTCGAAGATGTTGATGCTGGCGACGGCCGATGCACAGGCCAACGGATGGCCCGAGTAGGTGAGTCCGCCCGGGAACTGGCGCTCCTTGAAGGTGTCGGCGATGCGACGGCTGATGATGACGCCGCCCAACGGGATATAACCGGAGTTCACACCCTTGGCGAAGCAGATGAGATCGGGCACGACGCCCCAAGCGTCGACTGCGAACCACTCACCGCAGCGACCGAAGCCCGACATCACTTCGTCGGCGATGAACACGATGCCGAACTCGTCGCAGATGGAGCGCACACCATCGAGATAGCCGGGCGGCGGTACGAGGATGCCGTTGGTTCCAACCACGGCTTCGAGCATGATCGCGGCCACGGTGTTGGGGCCCTCCACCATGATCACGTCGCGCAGGTGCTGCAGTGCGCGCTGCGTCTCTTGGATGTCGTCGGTGCTGTGGAACGCCGAGCGATACGGGTACGGTCCCCAGAACTTCACGATGCCGGGCATGCCAGGCTCGCTCGGCCAACGACGTGGATCGCCGGTGGCCTGAATCGCACCCGCAGTCGCTCCGTGGTAACTGCGGTACGTGGTGAGAACCTTCAGACGTCCGGTGTGCAGTCGCGCCATGCGCATCGCGTTCTCGGTGGCCTCGGCACCTCCGTTGGTGAAGAACACCATGTCGAGATCACCGGGTGCGCGCTCGGTGATGAGGCGAGCGGCTTCACTGCGCGCATCGTTGGCGTGAATGGGTGCGATGGTGCACAGGCGCGCGGCTTGTTCTTGAATCGCGGCCACCAACTTGGGGTGCTGGTGTCCGATGTTGACGTTCACCAACTGACTCGAGAAGTCGAGGTACCGCTTGCCCTGGTCGTCCCAGAACCAGCTGCCTTCGGCACCGGCGACCACGATCGGGCTGATGAGCCCTTGGGCCGACCACGAGTGGAAGACGTGGGCGCGGTCGTTGACGAGAGCGTCGGACGGACGAGTTTCGAGGCTGGTCATGTCCAAACACTATTCGTCACACCACCGACTGAACAGACCCCTCTTTGATACAGGACAAAGGGTTGACGTCTGTCGTCGCTGTGTTGATACGGTCGCGCGCATGGGTGAACGAGTTTCCTTTGCGTCGAACGGCGGAACCTGTGAGGGCTACCTCGCCGACGGTGGTGGTCCGGGCGTGATCGTGATCCAGGAATGGTGGGGTCTGGTGCCGCACATCCAAGACGTGGCCGATCGATACGCGGCGAAGGGATACACCGCGCTCGCGCCCGATCTGTATCACGGGCGCGCGTCGTTCGAGCCCGACGAGGCCGGCAAGTTGATGATGGCGCTCAATCTGCAGAAGGCCGCCAAGGACCTCGGCGGCGCGGTCGACTATCTGCAAGCCAAGACCGGGCGCGGCAAGGTGGGCGTCGTCGGCTTCTGCATGGGTGGCGGACTCACGCTGGTGTTGGCCACGCAGCGCCCCGATGCCGTGGCCGCGGCCGCGCCCTACTACGGCGTGATTCCGTGGCCCGAGGCCCAGCCCGATTGGTCGAAGCTGTCGG
>CAYNKE010000176.1:0-3703 GCA_964397715.1 uncultured Bifidobacterium sp.
GTGGAATCGTCCCAGTCCTGGAGTGCGCGCACGATCGCGATGGCAGCGCGCTCGGCCGCCGACAACGTGCCGACGGGCTGACGAACGTCGGGAGCGAGTCCGAAACGGAGCAATAGTTCTTGAGCGCGTTTGGCCTCGGTGCGCCAACGCATGCGTCCGGCGAAGCCGGTGTCGAAGCCGCGACCGAGACCGAGGTTCTCGATGGCCGACAGCGTCGGAACCAGACCGAGGTCCTGGTGGACGATTCGGATGAGTTTGCGGTCGTCGTTCGACATCGACCACAGGTCAACGCGTTTGCCGAGCAGACGAACGTCGGATCCGTGGTCGGCCTTCACGTAGCCGCCGAGCAACTTGATGAGCGTGCTCTTGCCCGAGCCGTTCTGGCCCACCAGTGCGTGGATCTCGCCGGGCGCGATTCGCAACGACGCGTGATCGAGGGCGACCTGACCGGGATAGGTCTTCGACAGATCGCCGATGTCGATGACCGGTTCGAGAACGGAAAGGGGACCAGCGTTTCCGCTGGTCCCCTTCGAGTCCCGTGTATCGACCGTCATCGACTCAAGTGTGCTTCAGAGTCGAACGAACGGTCGGATCGGATCACAGACTCCAGGTTCACAGACCCCAAAGAGCCGTGAACTTGTCCTGGAATCCTTCGACACCCGGCCACAGAGCGGCGGCGTCGGCAATCGAATCCTTGGTGAGGATCTGCAGCGGCAGACCACCCGCGAGGATGTCGGGGCGTCCGTCGATCACGGCCTCGGCGCGAGCCTCGGCGCGTCCCGGGCCATTGCCGAGCAACACGCGAGCAGCGGCGTCGACCGCACGCCAGCCGAGGAGCTCGGAGGCGAGGGCAACTTCAGCCACCTGATGACGGCCACTGACGATGAAGTCGAAGTTCAACGGTCCACCGGCCTGCGAGATGGCCTTGGCCTGATCGGTGAGACCAGCCGCATCGAGTGCGTCCGGAACACCGAACAACATGCCGCCGAACGCGTAGACGATGAAGTCGAGTTCGGGGTCGGCCTGCAGAGCCGACACGATCGCGCCGGGCAGGTTGGTTCCGATGTCGGTGACGGCCACTTCGGAGATCTCGACCGAGCAGTCGGGGCACGCCTTGGCGATCTCATCGGTGAAGCCCTGCTGCACCGTCGAGAGAACCGGGAAGGTGGGCAGACCCACGAAGTGGATCTTGCCGGTCACGGTGTTGGCGGCCGCGTAGTCGGCCATCAGAACGCCGTAGAAGTAGTAGTCGTCGTTGCTGAGCAAGTTGACGGAGATGCCGTCGCCGGGCTCGTACGCCTCGGGGATCGACCACGAGATGACGGGAATGTTCTTTTCCTTGATCGTCGCGAGCTGCGATGCGAACCACTCGCGCGGGTTGCCCGAGGTGAGGATCACGTCGGGATTCGCGGCGAGCGCGGTGTCGAACGCCGACGCAACGGTGTCGGGTGTGTCCTGGTGCGAGGTGGTCTCGAAGGTCCAGCCCGCTGCGGTAGCGGCGGCCTCGATGCCGGTTCCGATCTCGGCGCACACCTGCACCGAGCACTGCACGTAGAACAACTTCTTGCCGGTCGGAGCCGCGATGGCTTCGTTCAGCGGCAGTTCGGTGACGGGCTGCAGGAACGCTTCGACGCGCGCTGCGGCTTCCTCACTGATGCTGATGCCAGCCGGAGCGTCGGTGGACGGAGCCTCGCTGGCAGCGGGGGCTTCCGAGGCAGCCGGGGCTTCGGTGGCGGGTGCGTCACTGGAGTCGTCGTCTCCACCGCAGGCCGCGATCACGAGGCTCGAGGCGGCGAGGACGGCAGCCACCCAGCGCACGCGGGAATGGTTGGTCTTCTTCATTGTCTCCCCTTAGTCGACCGCCAGCGGATGCCCAGCGGACCAGGGGAAAACCCTATCGGTCTGAGTCGAAGCCGGACCAACGGCCAGGGATCTTTGCCGTAGCGTGACCAGGGTGCAGCGGCCGATCGGACTCTTCGACTCGGGTTTCGGCGGCCTCACCGTGGCCCGTGCTGTGATCGATCTCCTCCCTGGTGAGGACGTCGTCTACATCGGTGACACCGGTCGTTACCCGTTCGGTGACAAGCCCATCGACGACGTTCGCCGCTATGCCCGTGAATTGGCCTGGAGCCTGGTGGTCGACCACAACTGCAAGGCCGTGGTGGTGGCCTGCAACACCGCCGCTGCCGCACTGCCCATCCACGAACTCGAGGCCGAATTGGCCGCGGCCGGCCACTCGATCCCGGTCATCGGAGTCATCGAGCCCGGCGCGCACGCACTCGTGCGCGCCACGCGAACCGGCTCGATCGGTGTGATCGGAACCATCGGCACCATCAACACCGGCGCGTACGACCGTGCGGTGTCACGCGCGGCTTACGGGGCCACGGTGCAACTCACGAGCGCCGCCTGTCCGGGTTTCGTCGAGTTCGTCGAGCGCGGTCGCACCACCGGCCCCGAAGTCACGTTGCTCGCCGAGCGCCTGCTCGCACCGATTCGCGAGGCCAAAGTCGACGCGTTGTTGCTCGGCTGCACTCACTATCCGTTCTTGGCGCGCACTATTTCCGAAGTGCTCGGCGACGACGTGATGCTCGTGTCGTCGGCCGACGAAACAGCCTTCGCTCTGCGCGAGTTGCTGCTCGAACGAGGATTGCTGCAGTCCGATAACCGAAACGGGAGTTCGCGCTTCTTGTCGAGCGGCGACGTGAACTGGTTCGAAACACTCGGTCGTCGTTTGCTCGGCCCCGAACTCGAAGCAGTCGAACTCTGGAACGGACCGACCCGGGAGATCTGATGACCACACGCAACCATGCACCGCGCCACGACGGACGCCAGCCCGACGAACTGCGCCCCATTTCGTTCGAACGTGATTTCACCGAGATGGCCTCGGGCTCGGTGCTCGTGTCCTTCGGCCGCACGCGTGTGTTGTGCACGGCGAGTATCCACGAAGACGTCCCGCGTTGGATGAAGGGGAGCGGCAAGGGTTGGGTCACCGCCGAGTACTCGATGTTGCCCGGCTCGTCGCCCGAGCGTGTCGACCGCGAAGCGGCCAAGGGCAAGCAGAGCGGTCGAACCGTGGAGATCCAGCGCTTGATCGGCCGGAGTCTGCGCGCCGCGTGTGACATGACGTTGTTGGGTGAGCGCCAAGTGGTGGTCGACTGCGATGTACTGCAGGCCGACGGCGGCACCCGCACCGCCAGCATCTGCGGCGGATTCCTCGCGTTACACGACGCGCTGGCGCGTCTGGTTCAGAGTCGCCTCATCGCCGAGCATCCACTGCACTCGTTGTGTGCGGCCGTGAGCGTGGGCATCGTGAACGGTGCACCAGTGATCGACCTTCCCTACGTGGAAGACAGCGGCGCCGAAGTCGACATGAACGTCGTGATGTTGCGCGGTAAGCCCGGCACCAAGCATGCCGGTGTGAGTCGCTTCGTCGAAGTGCAGGGCACCGCCGAGGGTATGGCCTTCACGCGCGGTGAGCTCGACACGTTGCTCGGCCTGGCCGAGAACGGACTCGCGGAAGTGTTCGAGTTGCAGACCGAGATGATCTCGGTCGATCCGCCGCGCCGGTCTTGACCGGCTCGGCTATCCGCCCATGACGCCGCGTCTCGTGTGCGCGTCGGCCAATCCCGACAAGGTTGCCGAGATCCAGCGCCTGTTGGCGGGGTCGGTCGAACTAGTCGCACGCCCAGCCGATGTTCCCGAC
>CAYNKE010000177.1:0-3657 GCA_964397715.1 uncultured Bifidobacterium sp.
CCCGGCTCGCTGAACAACTGGCACCAGCGCTCTTCCCCCGTGAACATCGGTCGGAGGAAACGCTGCTTGGCTTCGTCCGAGCCGTGCGTGACGATCGTGGGTCCGGCCAAGGCGATGAAGAACGTGGAGGGATCCTGCGGTTGAGCGCCGGCCTTGCGCAGGCGCTCCTCGACGACTTTGTTGAGCTCGGGACGTACGCCGAGTCCGCCGTGACCCTCGGGGAAGTGCACCCATGCGAGTCCGGCGTCGAAACGGCAGCCGCGGAACTCGATGTTGCTCATCGACTTGGGGTCGTGAGTCGACAACAAGGTGTCGAGGGCGGCCTCGACTCGGGCCAATTCGCGATCGGTGATGGTTGTGCTCATGCGAGCAGTCTTCCATTCGGGGTGCGGCCCGCCGAAACGGAGGTCACTCGGTCATCGAGAGGAAGGGCATGTAGATCGCGTCGAAGTAGATCGTGTAGAGCCCGGCCGAGACTTCGAGAGCGGTGGCCGAGACCGCTGACTGCCACACACGGACCAATTCGGATTCGGCGGGCCACGTCTGGACCGGGAAGAACCATGGAGTCGTCTGCGAGCCGTCGCTGACCGGGGGCGACCAGGCGACTCGTTCGAGGCAGTCACTCGCCTTGTACCCGGACACGGCAACACTCGCGGACTGCACGTAGTCGAGGGAGACCGCCTGCGTGTACGGCTCTATACCGAACGCGTCGGCCAGCGATGTCGACCACTGCCGTGTCGCGTCGGCGAACTGTTTCATGGTCGACAGGAATGTCGGCCAATCGGTGATCCACGACTGGTCGTAGGGCTGGACCGAGCAACTCCGGGTCGTGACGATCACGCGGGTCGACGCGTCGAGCACGAGCGTGGTGTCGAACGGTGTCCACTCGAGATCGTTGAAGCGGTACAAGGTGGTCGAGTCGGGCTGGTCGGGAGTGTCGTCGTTGTACAACCCGGCCATGCGGTAGATCCCATCGGCGACGGGTTCTCCCGGCTCGGGGAAAGCGGGGGAGTCCGGACCAGCAGGCACAGTCGACGCCGAGGGAATCAACGCCCACTCGGGGACCGGATCGATGGCTGACCACGACGCGGGGACGATGTCGGTGGAGTCGAGCCATGTGGGTCGCGGAGCGGCGTCATTCTGCGATGGGCCAGAACCTCCGCAGGCACCGAGTACGGCGACGAGTGAGATCAGGGCGACGAGACGTTTCACCGCCTTCGTTCTAGCCGACCGAATTCGTGTGATGGCGAAATCGTGTCGGTCTTGACGACTACTTGCGGCGGAGGTCGGCGGCGACCGCCGGATGAACGACACTTCCTGCTTCCACGTTCACCGCACCTCGGAGCTCGGGGAGAGCCGATGTCGCACCATTCCAGCCCGCTGCCAACGCGCGAACGTAGGGGAGAGTCGCGGCCGTGAGCGCGGCGGTCGACGATCGCGGCACCGCGGCCGGCATGTTCGGTGTGGCCGAGACGCGCACGTGACCCATCGAGCGAACGGGATCGGCGTGGGACGTGAGTTGGACGCCTTCGACACAGCCGCCTTGATCGATCGCGATGTCGACGACGACCGACCCTTCGGGCATCAGATCGAGGATCTTCTTCGTGATGACGATCGGCGCCTTGTGGCCCGGAGCCAGCACCGCCCCGACCATCACTTCGGTGATCGGCGCGAGCTCCTCGATCGCCTGTGGCGTCGAGACGATCGCTCGCGCGAGTGGGCCGCAATCCCGCGCGACCGCTTGTGCTCGCTCGAGGTTCAAGTCGGCGACGATCACTTCGGCGCCCATGCCGGCCGCGACCTCGGCGGCGTGGCGTCCCGAGACTCCGGCGCCGATGACGAGCACCGTCGTGGGCTCGACCCCAGGTAGGCCACCCATCAGCATTCCTCGTCCGCCATTGCGCGCTTCCAAGTACGACGCGGCGATCTGGGTGGCCAGTCGGCCCGCAACCATGCTCATGGGCGCCAAGAGCGGAAAGGCCCGGTCGACTTCGACCGACTCGTAGGCGATCGCGCGGCACCCCGACGCACAGAGTGCCTCGGCAACGTCGGGTGCGGCGGCGAGGTGCAGGTAGGTGAAGAGCGTGTGATGCGCGCGGAACTTGGTGAACTCGGAGGGTTGCGGCTCTTTGACATGGAGCAACAAGGTGGCGTTCTCGAACACCTCGTCGGCCGACGCGGCGATGCGGGCTCCGGCATCGACGTACTCGGAGTCCTTGAACCCCGATCCGAGTCCGGCGCCGGACTCGACGACGACCGTTCGACCATCGGCAACCAGGGCAGCCGCACCCTTGGGGGTGAGCGAGACGCGTCGCTCGTACTCCTTGACTTCTTTCAGGACTCCGACGATCTGCACTGATTCCCATGTGCGGGACATGTGAACTCCTTCCGCCTCCATTCAACCGGTGTCACGAGCCGGCCGAAAGAGACGTTGGTCCCGTCGAAAGCGGCGGTTCCTGGACGGCTCAGTTCTGGGTGAAGCGCAAGGCTCCGCGCGCGTGGACCCGATCCATGAAGTCGGGAAGGTAGGCGAGGGTCGGGTTCTCGCGCACCATCTCGTCGAGGATCACGGCGTCGTCGCCCACGAGGACCCGCCATTCGTCGTTCTTCACGGCATCGAGGATGATGGTCGCGGCCTGAGCAGCCGACGTCGGCGCATTGTCGCGGAACGCTTCGCCCTGCGCCTGAATTCCGAGTCGGAGGTCTTCGTCACTCGCGCCGCTCACGTCGAGACCGGCCTTCGTGAGGCGGGCCCGCAACTGTGCGATCTGCTCCTCGGTCATCTCCTTGGGGTCGCCACCGAGAAGTTTGCGCGAGTTGATGGCGATCGACGTCCCGATGTGGCCGGGCATCACGAGCGTGGCCTTGAGGTGAGGAGAGTTGATGCGGAAGTCGGTGATGAGCGCTTCGGTGAAACCCTTCACCGCGAATTTCGCCGAACTGTAGGCGGTATGGGGGATGTTGGGGCCGAGCGATGCCCAGAAACCGTTGACCGAACTGGTGTTGATCACCTGGCCGATGTCGGACTTCAGCAGGAGTGGCAGGAACGCGCGCGTGTTGTAGTACACGCCGTACCAGCAGACGCCGAACGTCTTCTCCCATTGATCACGTTCGTCGTCGACGATGCTTCCGCCTCCGCCGATTCCGGCATTGTTGAAGAGCAGATTCACGTGATCACGCCATCCGGCCACCGCATCACGAAACGCGAGCACGTCGGCTTCCACCGACACGTCGGCGACGTGGGTGAGAACCCGGCCCGGATTGTCGACGCAGAGGGCCGCCGTCTCGAGCATGTTGTCCTCGATCACGTCGCAGAAGGCGACGTCGCAGCCGTCGGCGGTGAGTTGACGGACGAGCTCGCGTCCCATGCCGGTGCCACCCCCGGTGACCACGGCGACACGACCGGAGAAACCAGAGGCGAAGCGCATGGGAAAACCCTAGTCGGAGGGGGTTTTCGGGAAATCCCTCAAGGGTCGGCGGAGGAGCCCCGATACCTGGTCCGTGAATTCCCAGCGTCCGGTTCGCTTCGCACCTTTCGTGGTGCTCGTCGCCTTGGTGGCCTACGTGGCCATCGTCGTGGCGATGATGACCGGGGAATCGGTCGCCCGTGCGGCGGCCGTGGGCGACGTCGCGAACAACACTCCGTGGGTGTTGCCG
>CAYNKE010000178.1:0-3592 GCA_964397715.1 uncultured Bifidobacterium sp.
CGCGAATACGCCTGGGGGGCGTCGCCGTGCGAGGCCATCGAAATCGAGTCCGCCGCTTCGGCGAGGGCGGTGCTCGGGTACGAGTCGAACGCCTTCACGTGTTGCGCGAACTCGTCGACGAGGAAGGCCTCGCACTGGTCGAGGAGCGCCGGATCGGTCGTGTTCCAGTCGTGTCCGTTGGCCCAGAACCAGACGCCGCACATGTTGGGACCGGTGTCGAGCATCGAGCAGTTGCCGCTCGCCTCGTTCATGCAGACGTCGAGGAAGTCCTGCCAGTTCTTCAAGTCCTTGGTGATCACCGAGGAGTCGTAGAAGTAGCCCGTCGTCCCCCAGTTCTTGCAGACGGAGTAGTCGTTGCCCGGGTCCCACTCCTGCGCAAGATAGGCCGGGTCGACGTTCGTGATGTTCGGGAGCATCGACTTGTCGAACTTCTGGATGAGGCCTTTCTCGATCATCTGCGGGATGTACGGACCGGTGGGAACGACGATGTCGAAGCCGCTCGACCCGCTCGAGGTCGCCAACTTGGTGATGAGGTCTTCGTTCGAATTGAAGTAATCGACCTTCATCGTGATACCCAGCTCGGCCTCGGCGAGTTTGCCGACGATGTCGGGATCGTTGTAGTCACCCCACGTGTACATGGCGAGCGTTCCACTCGACTTGTTGATGACGCGGCTCCAGTCGCCCGAAGCCTGCGTGGCACCGTCACCCGAGCCACCTCCGCCCGAACCACCATCGGATGACCCGCCGTCGTCGCCGCCACAGGCCGCCACCACGACTGCCAGACCCGCGGCCGCTGAACCGGCCTTCAGAACGGCACGACGCGAGAGTCGCTCGCGGAAACTGTGCGGGGCGAGAATCTTCATCTCCCGGGGCATCTTCGGCGTGTTCATGGTGTCTCCTTGCTGACTGGATGGATCGGGTGGGTGAACTGACTGAATTGACTCAATTGGCTGCTCATTCGTCCGACACTTCATCGGCCTCGGCGAGGACGATGTCGGCCTGACGGGACGAGAACAAGTAGACGTCGTCGGCCGACCAACTGGCCCAGACCGAGTCGCCGGCGTGCAGACGGGAGGCGTTGGCACGCGGGGTGAGAACGAGGACGTCGCGATCGGAGGTCTGCACGACGTACTGCAGCACGTCGCCGAAGTGCGACACGCCGGCAACGGTTCCCTGGAACGAGTTGTTCGAGTTGCTCGGTCGCTCGACCGACAGGTTGATGCACTCGGGTCGAACCGCCGCCAGCGCACCCTGGCCGTTGGGAACGTCCTCTTCGGGTCGACTGGCCACGAATTCCACACCGTCATCGGCGCGCGCGCCGTGTTCGGTCGCGACACCGCTCCAGAAGTTGTTCCGTCCGATGAATCCGGCCACGAATGCCGACGCCGGATGCTCGTACACGGTCTCGGGGTCGCCCAACTGTTCGATGTGGCCGTCGAGCATGATCGCGATGCGATTGCTCATGCTCATGGCTTCTTCCTGATCGTGGGTGACGAACACGAAGGTGATCCCCAGACGACTCTGGAGCAGCTTCAGCTCGATCTGCATCTCCTCGCGAAGTTTGCGATCGAGCGCTCCGAGCGGCTCGTCGAGGAGCAAGACGCTGGGGCGGTTGACGAGGGCCCGAGCCACCGCGACTCGCTGCTGCTGTCCACCCGACATCTGACGCGGCTTGCGATCGGCCAACTTGCTCATCTGCACCATGTCGAGGGCTTCGGCCACCCGCGTGGCGATCTCGGATTTGTTGACGCCCTTCTGACGAAGTCCGTAGGCGACGTTCTCACTCACGGTCATGTGCGGGAAGAGCGCGTAGTGCTGGAACACCGTGTTGACGTCGCGTTTGTACGGCGGAATGCCCTGCACGTACTGCCCGCTGATGCGAATGAATCCGTCGTCGGGCTGCTCGAAACCCGCGAGCATTCTCAGGGTGGTCGTCTTGCCACACCCGGACGGGCCGAGGAGTGAGAGGAATTCGCCGGGGCGAATCGAGAGGCTCATGTGGTCGACCGCGACCACCGACCCGTAACGCTTGGTGACGTTCTCGAGTTCTACAGCACCGCGGTCGCCCGTCACCTGCTCGCCCCCCTCCCCAGAGTTCGACACGCCTCGTAGGCGCCCATCGCGATAATAGGACACCGGCCCGCCGAGCACGGCCACTACTAGGGTGAACGGAAGGTGACGCTGCATCACCGCCGTGCCGACCGCCCCCACACCATGACCGACGAACGACATCTCCATGCCCGTCGGCACCTGTGGGGCCACTTCACCAACCTGCACGGCGCCCAACGATCCGGGATCCCGGTCATCTCACGTGGTGAAGGTGCCTGGATCGTCGACGACACGGGTCGGCGCTACCTCGACGGACTGTCCGGGCTGTTCACCGTCAACGTGGGTCACGGGCGCAAGGAGTTGGCCGACGTGGCGGCTCGTCAGGCCGAATCCCTCGCGTACTTCCCCCTCTGGAGTTTCGCTCACGAGCCGGCGATCGACTTGGCCGCCCGACTGGCCGACCTGGCCCCGGGCGACCTGAATCGAGTCTTCTTCACGACCGGTGGCGGCGAGGCCGTGGAGTCGGCGTGGAAGATCGCGGTCCAGTACTTCGCGGCGATCGGCCAACCCGAGCGGCGCAAAGTGGTCAGTCGCCACTACGCCTACCACGGCACGACCCTCGGCGCTCTGAGCATCACCGGGATTCCGGCGATTCGCGAACCGTTCGAGCCGCTTCTTCCATGGGCCGTCAAGGCCGCCAACACCAACCGCTACCGGTGCGGCTTCTGTGCTCAACAGGCGGTCTGCTCACTCGCCTGTGCCGACGACGTCGAACGGGCGATCGTCGAGGCCGACCCCGAGACCGTCGCGATGGTGATCATGGAACCGCTCCAGAACACTGGAGGCGCGCTCGTCCCACCTCCTGGTTACTGGGAACGCGTTCGCGAGATCTGCGACGAGTACGGCGTCCTCTTGGTGTCCGACGAAGTCATCTGCGGTTTCGGCCGACTCGGTCACTGGTTCGGGTGCGAGCGATTCGGCTACCAGCCCGACATGATCACGTTCGCCAAAGGCGTCACGAGCGGCTACGCGCCACTCGGTGGAGTGATGGTGAGCGATCGCATCGCCGCCCCGTTCATCGAGCGCGACGGCCAGATTCTGCTCCACGGTCTGACCTTCGGCGGCCATCCGGTGAGTTGTGCCGTCGCCCTCGCGAACATCGACATCATGGAGCGTGAAAACATTCCCGACTCCGTCCTCGCCAACGAGCCCGTCTTCGACGAGGTGATGGAGTCACTGCGAGATCTCCCACTCGTCGGTGACGTCCGCGGCTGCGGGTACTTCCGGGTGATCGAACTGGTGAAGGACAAAGAGACGAAGCAGTCGTTCGATGCCGCGGAGTCGAACTGGCTGTTGCGCGACATTTTGTCGCCACGCATCTTCGCCAACGGACTCTTCTGCCGGGCCGACGACCGCGCCGATCCGGTTCTCGTGCTGGCTCCAACCCTCGTGTGCGGCCCGGACGAGTTGCATTTCATCGGCGACGTCCTCACCGACGCGATCGAGCACGCGGCCGCCGAGTTCGCGCGACGCTGAACGAGCC
>CAYNKE010000179.1:0-3580 GCA_964397715.1 uncultured Bifidobacterium sp.
CATGCTCACCCTTTCGCCACGGCCCGAAGGCGCGTTTGGCTCATGTTACAGGTGGCCTGGGCGGGTTCCGAGAAGGCAACGGGACACCTGTTTCCGTGTCGAACGTCTCGTTTTAGCAGGGCACGCCCACTCGCCGATGGGAGTGAAAACCGACATAGCCTGCGGACGTGAGCGTTTCTCCGCTGTTCGAGCTTCCGGGGTCGGATGCCGATCGTCGTCGCGTCGACGAGGCGCTCGTTGGTTCCGTACGCACGCCGGACGCGTACCTCACTGAAATCGCTTCTCATTTGCTTCTCGCTGGTGGAAAGCGTCTGCGCCCCATGTTTTCCGTGGTCGCCGCACAGGTGGCGGGTGGCCCCACCACCGAGGCCTCGGTTCAGGGTGGTATCGCGTGCGAACTCGTGCATCTCGGTTCGCTGTACCACGACGACGTGATGGACGAATCGACTCAGCGGCGCAGTGTCGAAACGGTCAACGCCAAGTGGGGCAACCTGCAGGCCATCCTGGCCGGCGACTTCTTGTTGGCGCGAGCTTCGGAGATCGCGGCGTCACTCGGCACCGAGGTGGCGGCGCTGCTCGCGCGCACCATCGGCCGTCTGTGCGAGGGTCAGATCGAAGAACTGCGCCACACCTACAACATCGCGCGTCCCGTCGACAGTTACCTGTCGTCGATCGGCGGCAAGACGGCTTCTCTGTATTCGACTTCGGCTCGGATCGGCGGGCTGGTCAGTGGATTCACCCCGAAGGTCGTCGACGCCCTCACCGAATTCGGTGACGCCTACGGCATGGTCTTCCAGATCGTCGATGATCTGCTCGACATCTCGTCCACCGATGCCGAACTCGGCAAACCGGCCGGTCACGACATGGTCGAAGGTGTTTATACCTATCCCGTTCTGCACACCCTGGCTTCGGGTGGTGTGCCGGCTCGCGAGTTGGCCGATCTCCTCGGCAAGCCGTTGTCCTCCATCGAGAAGGACAAGGCGTTGTCGATCGTCCGGACCAACGGTGGAGTGGAAGCGGCCATCGCGTTGGCCGAGACGTATGTCGTCAAGGCCGAACAAGCCTGTGATCGACTCCCGAATTCGGCGGCGTCGGTTGCCTTGCGCCGCGCGTCGGGCGCCCTGCTCGATTCAGTACGGCGCTAGTTCGTTGCGAGTTCGGCGCGCACACGCTCCGCAGCCGCTGCTCCGCTGAGAGCGGCCCCTTCGATTTTCGGTCCGGCGAACGCATCACCGGCCAGCGCGATCACGCCGGGACCGTGTGCCGATTCGATCGTCACCACGTGACACGGTTCGGGCCAGATCGACGTCGGTGTCGCGAAGCGCCAACGTTTGAACTCCGATGTCACGATCGTGCAGTCGGGGATGAATTCAGTCGTGGCATGCTCGAGTGCCGCGTGGGCCTGGTCGTGATCGTCGTCCCAGTGATCGAGGCTCCACTGCGGTGACGCGTGGAACGTGACGGCTGGAACTGATGAGATTCCCTTGGCGTGGTTGTCGCCGATCCACGAGAACGTGGCGTTCGGGTTCTGCCATCCTCCGTGCCGGCCGATCTTGGCCGGCCGATCGAGCACCGCGAGAAGAGCGAGAGTGCGGTCGTACTCGGAAGACAGAAGTGCCGGTGGAATCTCGAGTTAGGCCGAAATCAGTAGCGAATACGTCTGCGGAAGCGGACAGGTGACGACCACGGCTTGCGTTGGAAGCACCGTTGCATCATCGAGAACGACGTCCCACGGTGATGCGTCGCCACGTTTGATCGCGAACACGAGCGTGTTGGTACGAACGTCGAGCCCCCGAGCGAGGTGCTTGGCGATCGAGGTCATTCCGTCGACACCGACGTAACGCGGATGTCCGTCGTCATCCCCGAAGCCGCGGCACCATTCGCGCACGACTCCGGCCTGTGTCCACGCGTCGACCTCGCGCGCGAAATCAGGCGACCGGACGGTGAAGAACTGTGCACCGTGATCGATCACGGCGGTGGCCGGTGGTCCGATTCGACGGGTGGCGAGGCGCCCCCCGACTCCACGTCCTTTGTCGAGCACCGTGACGTCGAAACCGTGAGAGACGAGATCACGGGCCGCGATGAGACCACTGAGACCGGCACCGATGACGACGACGCGTCGCGGGTGACTCATGAAGCGACGGAGCGCAGAGTCGGTACGACGATCGAAGCCTGGGACTTCCAGACTCGTTCGGCTCGACCGATGAATTCACCGAGGACGCGATTGACCGTCGTGGCGTGTTCGATCATCAGACCATGAGCGGCACCGGACAGAACGATGAGCTCGGCCGTCGGAATTCGCTCGGCTATCTCTTCGCTGTCGGCCCGCGGGGTGAGGATGTCTTGGTTTCCGACGATCACCGCGGTGGGAACGTTGATGCTCGAGAGCATGTCGACGAGGGATTCGTCGACGGCCAACAGCGCCTGCACCTGACCGTTGAAACCATGTGATGCGCGCGAGGTTCCGATCGGACCGAGCCAACTCACGGCTGGCCACAAGCGACGGAGTGAACGTGGGCCGATGACCCAGCGGGCGGCTTCGGTGGTCATGGCGCCCATACCGCGCGTCGTTGCCGTATCGGACCATGAGCGCAGAAGGTCTCGGCGCCACTCGTGATTGCGGCACGCCGTGCAGAGCAACGTGAGTGAACGAACACGTTCGGGATACTTCACGGCCAGGATCTGCGAAATGGCCCCACCCATCGACGCTCCGACCACATGAGCGGTGTCGACACCTTCGTGATCAAGAACCGCGATGGCATCGTCGACCATTTGCTCGAGCGTGTACGCACCGAACGGCTTGTCGCTGCGACCCGCACCGCGGTTGTCGTGAGCGATCACGCGATACTTGGCCGCCAACACGAAGCGCTGAAGGTTCCAGAGGTTCTTGTCGGCCCCGAGTCCCTGAATCATCAGGACGGCCGGGCTGGATTTGCGGCCGATCGCGTCGTAGTGGAGGCGAATGCCGTCGGACGCGGTGGCGTAGCTCACGACGCGATGTCCCAGGCCTGACGGGGGGGAGTGCGCACGATGCCTTCCCACGAATAAAGAGCATCGAGAACGTCACCGGTTGACATTTCGGGTTCCCACGCCAGGTGCTCACGGCAGGCCGACGACGAGGCGAGACGACCGTGGTGCAGCACCTCCATCACGTGCTCGGGAACCGGTGCTCCGAAGAGGTGGGTGATGCGCCGGGTGATCACCCACTCGGGTCCGAGCAACGGAACCGGCACGCGGCGACCGCGCACGATCGCCGAGAAACCGCTCACTGGTTCGGCACCGACGATGTTGATGGGTGTGCCGGGGCGACGCTGTGCGGCCAGAACGAATGCGCGAGCCGCATCCATCTCGTGCAGAAGGTTGAAACTCGGACCCCGCAGAGCGTTGAAGGGCACCATCGGAAGTCGCAGAAGGCGGCCGAGCGGGCTCGGAACATGCGGACCGACGACAGGAGCGAGACGAAGCGACGTGATACCGACGCGAGTTCCGTTGAACGCGCGGTCGGCGGCGTGCTCGAGATACATGAGCATGCGGCCGTACTGACTGGTGGGCCGCATCTTGGTGGCTTCGTCCGGCGTCT
>CAYNKE010000180.1:0-3575 GCA_964397715.1 uncultured Bifidobacterium sp.
GTCCGAAAATCTACAAGCGCTTCTCTCACCGCAGGTCAGCAGGGGTACAGTTTCCTGTGTGACCGACACCGTTGCCAGCGCTGCCAACGGCTCGGCCGACTTCGGAGCCAATAGTTGGCTCGTCGAGGAGATGTTCGAGCAGTTCCGGCTCGATCCCGCCTCGGTCGGCGAGTCCTGGCGAGAGTTCTTCTCCGATTACAAGTCCCGCGCCGAAGTGGCCGCCGCCCCGGCCCGTCCGGCCCCGGCCTCTCGTCCGGCCGAGACCAACGGCTCGGCGTCATCGGCACCTTCCGCCGTTGCGACACCCACCAACGGCGCCGCTCCCGTCGTGGCTCCGGCGCCGACCGACGCTCTGGGTGAGCCCATCAAGGGTGCCGGGGTCGCGATCGTGGCCAACATGGAGCGGAGCCTCACGGTTCCGACCGCCACCAGTTTCCGCAACGTTCCCGCGAAGTTGCTCGAAGTCAATCGCAAGGTGATCAACGGCTACCGGACCCGGTCGGGCCAGAGCAAGGTCTCGTTCACCCACGTGATCGGTTATGCGATCGTTCGCGCGATCGCCGACGCCGTGCCGGTCATGAACTCGTCGTTCGTCGAAGGTCCCGACGGTAAGCCGCGAGTGGTGCGGCACGCGCACGTGAACATCGGCCTCGCCGTCGACGTCGCCAAGTCCGATGGCAGTCGCTCTCTCGTCGTCCCGGTTCTTCGTGATGCCGACACTCTGAACTTCGCCGAGTTCGTGGTGGCGTACGACGAGCTCGTCCGCAAGGTCAAGCAGAACAAGCTGCAGGTCGCCGACTTCCAGGGTGCGACCGTGAGCATCACGAACCCCGGAACGATCGGCACGGTGCAGAGCGTGCCGCGACTCATGCCGGGCCAAGGTGTGATCGTCGGGCTCGGGAGCATCGACTACCCGGCCGAGTTCCAGGGTGCCGACGAACGCGCGCTCGGAACCCTCGGTGTTTCCAAGGTCGTCACCGTCACGAGCACCTACGACCACCGCATCATCCAGGGCGCCGAGAGCGGCCTGTTCCTGAAGCGCGTTCACGAGTTGTTGCTCGGGGAGCACGGTTTCTACGAGGACGTCTTCAAGAGCCTCGGCGTTCCGTACGAAGCGGTCAAGTGGCGCTCGGATGTCAACCCGCTCGACAGCGAAGAGGCCCGTCTGCAGAAGCAGATGCAGATCGCGACGCTCATTCGCGTCCATCGGGTGCGCGGACATCTCATCGCCGACATCGATCCGTTGCGCTGGAAAGAACCGCAGATGCCGGTCGAACTCGATCCGGCCACGTACGGCTTCACGATCTGGGATCTCGATCGCGAGTTCCTCACGGGTGCCGTGTCGGGCACCGGAAGCGTCGCCGGTCGCGACCGGATGAGCCTGGGCGATCTGCTTGGCGTCCTTCGTGACGCGTACTGCCGCACCATCGGCGTCGAGTACATGCACATCCAGGACACCGACGAGCAGCGCTGGATCCAGTCGCACTTCGAAGGTGTCGACTTCCAGTTGTCGAAGGAAGAGAAGCGTCGCCTGGTCGAACGCCTCAACGCCGCCGAGGCGTTCGAGAAATTCCTCGCCACCAAATACGTGGGGACCAAGCGGTTCGGCCTCGAAGGCGCCGAGAGTGCGGTACCGATCCTCGACGAGATCCTGTCTCTCGCGGCCAACTCCGGCCAGGCGTCGTCGGTCATTGGCATGGCTCACCGCGGACGTCTCAACGTGCTGGCCAACGTCATGGGCAAGAGCCTCGAATCCCTCTTCAAGCAATTCGAGGGTCACGTCGATCCCGACACGGTGCAGGGTTCGGGCGACGTGAAGTACCACCTCGGAGCATCGGGTACGCACACCAGCCCGAGCGGCAACTCGATCAAGATCGAACTGGCCTCCAACCCGAGCCACCTCGAGACCGTCGACCCGATCGTTCTCGGCATGATTCGCGCGCAGCAGGATCAGATCGATCCGCCAGGTTCGTTCCCGGCCCTGCCGATCCTCATCCACGGCGATGCGGCCTTCGCGGGCCAGGGTGTGGTGCCCGAGTGTCTCGGGATGAGCGACATCATGGGTTACCGCGTGGGCGGCACGATCCACTTGATCATCAACAACCAGATCGGCTTCACCACGTCGCCGCAGTTCGCCCGTTCGTCGCTGTACTGCTCAGACGTCGCCAAGACGATCCAGGCTCCGATCTTCCACGTGAACGGCGACGATCCCGAGGCGTGTCTTCGCGTCGCGCGACTCGCGTTCGAGTACCGCCAGCGGTTCCACAAGGACGTCGTCATCGACATGGTCTGCTACCGCCGCCACGGGCACAACGAGGGTGACGATCCGAGTTATACGCAGCCGCTCATGTACAAGGCGATCGCCGAGAAGCGCAGCGTGCGCAAGTTGTACGTCGAGGCTCTCGTCGGCCGCGGCGACATCACTCTCGAGGAAGCCGAGAGCGCGCTCGACGACTTCCAATCGAAGTTGCAGCAGGCTCTCGACGACACCCGGGCCCACGCTCCGGCGCCCACCAAGGTCGCCAAGCCGCCGCGGCCGGTCGGGGTTCTCCCGCACGTCGAGACGGGCGTGGCCCGACCGGTTCTCGATTCGGTGTTCGCGCAACTCACCAACTATCCGGCGGGCTTCACGGTCCACCCCAAGTTGGGCCGACAGTTCGAGCAGCGGACGAAGTTGTTCGAGAGCGGCGAGGTCGAGTGGGCGACCGCCGAGGCCCTGGCCTTCGGTTCGCTCGTTCTCGAAGGAGTTCCCGTTCGACTCGCCGGTGAGGACTCGCGTCGCGGAACCTTCAGTCACCGCCATGCCGCGCTCATCGACTACGAGACCGAGCGCGTCTGGATCCCGCTCTCCGAACTTCCCGGTGCCGAGAAGTTCTGGGTCTACGACTCTCTGCTGAGCGAGTACGCGGCGCTCGGATTCGAGTACGGCTATGCCCACGCCAATCCCGAAGCCCTCGTTCTCTGGGAGGCTCAGTTCGGCGACTTCGTCAACGGCGCGCAGATCATCATCGACCAGTACCTGGTCGCGGCCGAAGACAAGTGGGGCCAGCGCAACGGACTCGTGATGCTGCTTCCGCACGGCTACGAGGGCCAGGGGCCCGAGCACTCGTCGGCCCGCATCGAGCGGTTCCTCACGTTGTGCGCCGAAGACAACATCCAAGTCGTCAATGCCACGACGGCCGCGCAGTACTTCCACGTTCTGCGGCGCCAGATGCATCGCGAAGTGCGCAAGCCTCTCGTCATCTTCACGCCCAAGCAGCCGCTGCGCATGAAAGAGAGTCGCTCGCCGCTCGCCGAACTCGAGCAGGGTTCATTCCAGGAAGTGCTCGACGATCCGAACGTGACCGACCCGTCGTCGGTACGTCGTTTGGTTTTCTGCTCGGGCAAGGTCGCCTGGGACGCGATGGCCGAGCGCGACAAGCGCAAGGCGCCAGTCGCCGTGATCCGCGTGGAGCAGCTGTACCCCTTCCCGATCGAGCAGATGTTCAACTTGTTGTCGCGCTACCCGAACGCACGCGAGGTGGTCTGGCTGCAAGAAGAACCGAGCAACATGGGCCCGTGGCACTTCGTCGAGC
>CAYNKE010000181.1:0-3549 GCA_964397715.1 uncultured Bifidobacterium sp.
ACCGACGCCGAGTTCGCCGCCTTCGAGTCGTGTTACCGCGGTACGTTCGGCGACCGACTGCACGTCGTTCGCGGCAACCACGATTCGTATCTCGATCAAGGTCTCTACGACACCGATCTCTGGGTCGAGATGCCCGGCGTGTGCGTGGCTCTCATGGACACCGCGATCCCGACCGAGACCACTGGAGGATTCGACGACGAGCAGATGGATTGGTTGGCCGACCATGCAGCGTCGACGTCACTTCCGGTCATCGTGATGGGACACCACCAGCAGTGGGTGTCGGGGAAGCGGAGCGACGACTACTTCGGGATCCATCCCGATTCGAGCGACGCCCTCGACCGCGTGGTCGCCGCGCACTCGAACATTCTCGGCTACACCGCCGGCCACACTCATCGGCATCGTGTCCGCGCGATGCCGTGCGGCGCACCCACGATCGAGATCGGAACCATCAAGGACTTCCCCGGAACGTGGGCCGAGTATCGCGTCTACGAGGGTGGTGTCATGCAAGTCGTGCATCGCGTCTCGTCTCCCGAAGCACTCGCCTGGAGCGAGCGCTGCCGCGGCTTGTACGCCGACTTCGGTGTCGACTACCAGACCTACGCGATGGGATCGCTCGACGAGCGGTGCTTCGTGTTCCCGTCGCGCGACCGCTGATGACGACCGACCGACTCGCCAGCGGCCTGCGGGCGGCCCAGGTTCCGCCCTTCCACGCCATGGCGATGTCGTTACGGGCAACCGAGCGAGCGGCATCGGGAGCGCGCACCCTCTACTTGCAGGTCGGCCAGCCGAGTACGGGTGCTCCGCTTGGTGCGCGACGTGCCGTGATCGACGCACTCGAACGAGCCGACTCTCTCGGCTACACGAACGCACCGGGTCTGCCGCGTCTCTCCGCGCGCATTGCCCGCCACTACGACGAGGCGTACGGCGCATCCGTCGATCCCGAACGAGTGGTGATCGTGGGCGGAGCATCGGCCGGTTTCACTCTCGCCTTCCTCGCCGCCTTCGACCCGGGCGATCGTGTGGCGGTTCTCGAACCCGGCTATCCGTGCTATCGCAACACACTCATCGCCCTCGGTATCACCCCGGTTCCCATCACGGTCGGGCCCGACTCGCGATGGGTGCCCACCACGACGATGCTCGAAGCCGCCGGGCCGCTCGACGGACTCGTCATCGCGTCGCCGTCCAATCCGACGGGCACCGTGCTCGATCGGTCGTCACTCGACGACATCACCCGCTTCTGCGACGCCCACGGAATCCAGGTGATCGCCGACGAGATCTACCACGGCATCACCTACGCAGGTCCGGCTCCCACGCTGGCTGGCCGTTCGGATGGCGCGGTGGTCATCAACTCGTTCTCGAAGTACTTCTCGATGACCGGGTGGCGTCTCGGCTGGATGATCGTTCCCGATCATCTGCGCGACGTCGTCGAGCGTCTGCAGCAAAACCTCTACATCTGCGCACCTCACGTGAGCCAGATCGCCGGTCTCGCGGCGTTCGACTGCACCGACGAACTCGACGCACACGTCGCCCGGTACGCCGAACACCGCACGCTGCTCATCGACGGCCTCGCCGCCGCCGGAATCGACCGCATCGCGGCGGCCGACGGCGCGTTCTACGTGTACGCCGACGTGAGCCATCTCACCGACGACTCCATGGACCTGTGCCATCGATGGCTCGATCAGTTGGGAGTGGCGAGCACCCCCGGACTCGACTTCGATCTCGCCCGCGGCCACCGCTTCGTCCGGTTCTCGTACGCCGGCGAACGCGCGCATTTGGAGGAAGCCTGCGGCCTCTTGGCAGGCTGGAAGCCATGACCACTCCGCTGGCCGACCTGCGTGTGATCGACCTGTCGACGGTGATCGCCGGACCCAACTGTGCGCGATACCTCGCCGACTTCGGTGCGGACGTGATCAAGGTCGAGCGACCCGACACCGGCGACACGTTGCGCAACATGGCCTGGAAGGATCCGCGTGACGGAGTCGGCCTGTGGTGGAAACTCACCAACCGCAACAAGCGCACTATCGCCCTCGACCTCAAGAACGACGCCGACCGCGACGTTCTCCTACGTCTCGTCCGTGACGCGAACGTTCTCGTGGAGAACTTCCGACCGGGCACGCTCGAGCGGCTCGGCCTCGGACCCGACGTGCTGCACGATCTGAACCCTGATCTCGTCATCACACGTGTGAGTGGATTCGGCCAGGACGGCCCCTACGCGCAACGACCCGGATTCGCGTCGATCGCCGAGGCGATGTCGGGTTACGCCGCCATCGCGGGTGAAGCCGACGGTGCACCGATGCTCCCGCCGATCGCCCTCACCGACGAACTGACCGGAATCGTCGCCGCCTTCGCCACCATGGTCGCGCTGCACTCCGGAGTCGGACAAGTGGTCGACGTGAATCTGCTCGAGAGTGTGTTCCACGCGATGGGACCTCTCGCGTCTCTGTACGCCCTCACCGGCGAAACTCAGCCCCGACTCGGTTCGGGTCTGCCGTACACCGTTCCACGCGGTACGTATCGCTGCGCCGACGGTAAGTGGGTCGGTATCTCCACGTCGTCCGATTCGGTTGCTCGTCGCGTCATGGACCTTCTCGGAGTCGGCAACGACCAGCGATTCGCCACCTTCGACGGCCGAGCCGCCAACCGCGAAGAACTCGAACGTCTCATGCGCGACTGGTGCGCTGCGCGTCCCCAGCACGAGGTCTTGCGCGCGTTCGACGAAGCCGAAGCCGCGATCGGGCCGATTCTCGACATGGCCGACATCGCGACCGACCCCCACTACCTCGCTCGGCGAGCCGTGGTGAACGTGGGAGACACCCCCATGCAGAACCTCATCGCTCGACTGTCGAAGACACCAGGCGAACTGCGACACCCGGGTCGTCCGCTCGACGCCGACGGCGACGAGATCCGCACGAAAGGTTGGAAGTCATGACCGCACCGAAACCGTACGTGTACGTGGCCGGACCGCTCTTCGACGAAGGCGAACGCTGGTTCATCGAGAAGGTCGACGCACTCATTCGATCGCTCGGATTCGACACGTTCCTGCCACATCGTGACAACCCACCCAAGACCGCGCACAACGTTCGCACGATCTTCGAGAACGACAAGGGTGGCATCGACCGTTGCGACGTGATCGTGGCCAATCTGAACGGCATCACCACCGACGACGGAACCGCCTGGGAACTCGGTTACGCGTACGGGCTCGGCAAGTACAGCATCGGCTTGTTCACCGACTGGCGGGCGCGGTTCCCCGCCCCGAACGAAGTGGTCAACTTGATGATGCAGTGCTCGATCAACGTGCTCGTGCGCTCACTCGACGAACTCGAAGGAGCTCTCAAGGAGTGGCAGATCGCCAACTCCTGACGTGGCGGTCGGTCAGGCGCGGGTACCGATCGGGCACGAGACACCCGTGCCACCGATTCCGCAATAACCGTTCGGGTTCTTCGACAAGTACTGCTGGTGGTACGGCTCGGCGTAATAGAAGGGCCCGGCCAGTGCGATCTCCGTCGTGATCTGCGGATAGCCCGCCGTGGTGAGTCGCTCCTGGAAGAC
>CAYNKE010000182.1:0-3539 GCA_964397715.1 uncultured Bifidobacterium sp.
GCCCTTGGCCCAGTTGAGTCCGTACAGCGTCTTCGACTTGAAGTACACCTTGGTCTCCGGCGAGTTCTTGTACTTCGCCGGATCGGTGCTGCCGGGCAGGATGCGACCACCGAAGGCGACGGCCTCACCGGTGTCGGTGAAGATCGGGAACATCACCCGCGCCCGGAACGCGTCCTGCAATCGTCCGGTTCGGTTGGCGAAGGCCAGACCGGTGTCGTTGAGGACGTCGGCGGCGACGCCTTCCTTGCGCAGATGCGAACTCAGCTGATCCCAGTCGTCAGGCGCCCACCCGAGGCGAAACTGGCGCGCGGTGTCACCGGCCAGACCGCGCGACCGAAGGTAGTCGCGGGCCGCCCGCGCGTCGGGGGCCGTGAGCAACCTCTGGTGGTACCACTCGACGGCGGCTTCGAGGGCTTCGACGAGTTGTTTGCGACGTTGACGATCCTTGCCCTCGCCGCCCGACGTGTAGTGCAGGGTGATCCCCGAACGCGACGCCAACTTCTCGACCGACGCGACGAAGTCGACGTGGTCGATCTCCTGCACGAAGGTGAACACGTCTCCGGCGGCCTGACAGCCGAAGCACTTGTACCGACCGGTGTCCTCGCGGACGTTGAACGACCCGCTCTTCTCGGCGTGAAACGGGCACAGGCCCACCCAGTTGCGACCCACCCGGCGCAGGGCGACGTACTGCTGGACGACCTCGACGATCGAGGTGGACGCCCTCACGCGCTCGATGTCGTCTTCGACGATCGCCATGGGCGAAGGCTAACGCTCGTCGACTGGGGGCGGATCTTCGGCGTGCGGAAGCGAACGCGTCCGGTCGGCCTTGAGTGAGAAGCCGATCGCCGCGGCGATCACGATGGTGATCACGACGAGCGACAGCCAGGTGGGGATGTGGTACCAGCCGTGGATCAGCATCTTCACGCCGACGAACGCGAGGATGATCGCCAGACCCTCTTTGAGATAGCTGAAGCGAGCGTGCGCGTCGGCCAGCAAGAAGTAGAGAGCGCGCAGACCGAGAATCGCGAAGGCGTTCGACGAGAAGACGATGAACTGCTCGCGGCTCACCGCCAGGACCGCCGGCACCGAATCGACCGCGAAGAGGACGTCGGTGAACTCGATCAGGAGGAGAACCGCGAAGAGTGGAGTTGCCACACGACGACCGTTCTCCCGGGTGAACAACTTCTGGCCGTCGAAGCTCGGCGAGGTGTGGACGACTCGATTGATGAGTCGATAGAACCGCCCCGAGGCGGGGTCGATCTCGTCCTCGTTCTCGACCACGAGTTTCACGGCGGTGTAGAGCAGGAAGCCACCGAACACGTAGAGCACCCAGTCGAACTTCTCGATGAGCGCGACTCCGGCGAAGATGAAGATCGCCCGCATCGCGAGCGCACCGAAGATTCCCCAGAAGAGAACGCGGTGCTGAAACTTCGAGGGAATCTTGAAGTAGCTGAGGATCAGGGCCCACACGAAGACGTTGTCGACGCTCAGGCTCTTCTCGATCAAGTACCCGCTGATGTACTCGCCCGACGCGGCCCCGCCGAACGCGACGGCGATCACCGCGGTGAAGGCCAGACCGATCGAGATCCAGGCGGCGCTCTCGATGGCCGCCTCGCGAACGTGGACCTCGTGGGCGTTGCGGTGGATGACGAGAATGTCGACGGCCAGCAGGATGGCGATGAAGACGACGAGGGCCACCCAGGCCCAACCCGGCACCGAGATGTCGACGAAGTTGGAATTCGTCGACGTCGCGCGGAGTACGGGAAGCGACACGAAGGTCAGGACCGAGTGAAGAGCCCGCCGAGGCCTCCGCCGCTTCCGCTCTGCGGGCCGAGCGCGGCCTGAATCCAGCCGAGGAATTCGTTGGGGTTGCGGGTCTGGGTCCAGACCTTGCCCGGGCCGGTGAAGTCGAAGATGAGTCCTTCACCGCTCTTGAAAGTCTGGACGAGTCCGCCCGACGCCTGACGGATGTTCATCGACACCGAACCCTCGTAGGCGACCATGTGTCCGGTGTCGACCGAGATGGTCTCGCCGGCACCGAGGTTCCAGACCTCGAGCGCTCCGTAGCACGCGAACGCCACCGGACCGGTGCCTTCGGCGCGCAGAATGAAACCGCCCTCCGAGCCGAAGAGATTCTTGAATCCACCCCACTGCGTGTTGATCTCGACACTCGGATCGTTGGCGAGCCACGAACCCTTCGAGATGAAGAGCGGAGTGGCGGGCGTGACGTCCATCGCCACCACGTCACCGGCCAGACGGGCCGCCACGTCGACGAAGCCACCCTGAGCCGGCGCCGTGTACGAGCTCACGAAGAAACTCTCGCCGCCGAGTGCGGCGCGCTTGAGGCTCTTCATGACTCCGCCTTCGGCCTTCGACTGCAGTGTGACGCCGGCCGACATGGCCATCATCGCGCCACTCTCGACGCGCACGGTCTCGTTCGGACCGAGTTCGATACGCGCCACGGCGAATGCCGGGCCCTGACGTGTCTGGATCTTCATGACTATCCCCTCTGTCGCCTGAGGGCGACGGTCACTTGGTCTCGGACTTCTTACCACCCTGGGCGGCGATGACGGCCTGAGCCGCCGACAACCGCGCGATCGGAACTCGGAACGGCGAGCACGACACGTAGTCGAGGCCCACTCGATAGAAGAGGTCGATCGACTCGGGATCTCCGCCGTGCTCTCCGCACACGCCGAGCTTGATCCCCGGCTTGGCCTTGCGACCCCGCTCCGCGGCGATGCGAACCAACTCGCCGACACCGTTCTGATCGATGGTCTCGAACGGGTTGCGCTTGAGCAGGCCACCCTCGAGGTACGCCGGCATCATCCGGCTCTCCACGTCGTCACGGCTGAAACCGAAGGTCATCTGCGTGAGGTCATTGGTGCCGAAGCTGAAGAAGTCGGCTTCCTCCGACAATTCGTCGGCCCGCAACGCGGCCCGCGGAGTTTCGATCATGGTTCCGATCGACACCTTCGGCTTCTTCGCTCCCGACTTCTTGGTGGCGTCGGCGATGCCTTCCACCACCCACGAGCGGGCCAGCGCGAGTTCCTCGCGAGTGACCGTGAGCGGAATCATCACTTCGACGATCGGCTTACCGCCCTTGGACGCGCGGTCGGCCGCGGCTTCGAGAAGCGCTCGCACCTGCATCGCGTACAGACCGGGCTTGACCACACCGAGACGAACGCCGCGAGTACCGAGCATCGGGTTGAACTCGGCCCATTCCTTGGCCACCGAGAGAAGTTTCTCTTCTTCGGCCGACAGTCCGTGCTCGGCGCGCTTGATCTCGAGTTCGTCGACCCGCGGCAGGAACTCGTGCAGCGGAGGATCGAGGAGGCGAACGGTGACCGGGAGGCCGTCCATGGCCTTCAAGATGTCGATGAAGTCTTCCTTCTGAACGCGACGCAGTTCTTCGAGGGCGGCGGCTTCTTCGGCCGGCGTGTTGGCCAAGATCATGCGGCGCACGACCGGCAGGCGGTCGGGGGCGAGGAACATGTGCTCGGTGCGGCAGAGTCCGATTCCTTCGGCGCCGAACTCGCGGG
>CAYNKE010000183.1:0-3512 GCA_964397715.1 uncultured Bifidobacterium sp.
GTCAGGTGGATGGTTCGGCCGACGCGATAGCCCATGGTGTCGCTCATGCCGAGACACTCGGGCACCACACCCTGTCCGGCGAAGGCCGCGTCACCGTGGATGAGAATCGGTAGTGCTGGGAACGACCCCGGCGGATCGATCTGATCCTGCTGCGCGCGGATCATGCCGAGAACGATCGGGTCGACCGTCTCGAGGTGACTCGGGTTGGAAGCCCACTCGATCTTGATGGAGTTGCCAGTCGGACTGGTGTGCGTGCCCGACGCACCCAGGTGGTACGTGACGTCACCCGAACCCTGCACGGTGTCGGGATCGACGTGGCCTTCGAATTCCTTGAACAGTGACTCGAGGCTCTTGCCCATCACGTTGGCGAGAACGTTGAGGCGACCGCGGTGGGCCATGCCGATCACCGACGACACTTGGCCAGAATTGGCCGCCAACGAAAGGATCTCGTCGAGAATCGGTACCGCACTCTCGGCCCCTTCGAGGCCGAAACGCTTGGTCCCGACGTACTTGGTGGCGAGGAACTTCTCGAATGCTTCAGCCGCATTGAGACGTTCGACGAGGCGGCGCTTCTCTTCCTTGGACAATTGGAAGTCGACACCCTCGAAGTGCGACTGGATCCATCGCTGCTCGTCGGTGTCCTGGATGTGCATGTACTCCACACCGATGGTGCGGCAGTACGCGTCGCGCAGAACTCCGAGGAGGTCACCCAGCGACATGCGGTCGCGACCGGCCACGCTGCCCGTGCCCGACACGGCACCGGTGAGGAATTCGCGATCGAGGTCCCAGATGGTGAAGCCGTACGTGGCCGGGTCGAGCTCGACCGGCATCTTCGGCTCTTTCCAGCGCAATGGGTCGATATCAGCGATGAGGTGTCCACGGACGCGGTGGACGCGAATCAACGTCGCGATCTGCATCTGCTTCTGCAAACGTGCTTCGTCACTGTCGAGCGGATTGACGTCGGAACGCCACTTGACCGCCTCGTACGGAACACCGAGGCTCTTGAAGACGCCTTCGTAGAAGCCGTGCTCGCCGAGTAGCAACTCGTGCACCCGCTTCAGGAAGAGGCCGCTTTCGGCGCCCTGGATGATGCGATGGTCGTAAGTGCTCGTGACCGTGACGACCTTCGACACACCGAGCGTTCCGAGGGCACGCTCGTCGGCGCCCTGGAATTCGGCCGGGTAGTCGATGCTGCCGACGCCGACGATGACACCTTGGCCGGGCATCAATCGCGGAACGCTCTGAACCGTTCCGATGGTGCCCGGGTTGGTGATGCTGACGGTGGCACCCTGGAAGTCGGCCACTTGCAGCTTGTTCTGCTTGACCTTGCGAACGAGCTCGTCGTAGGCCACCACGAACTCGGCGAAGTTGAACGTGTCGGCGTCACGGAGAACCGGCACGACGAGCGAGCGACTGCCGTCGGACTTGGCCACGTCGACCGCGAGGCCCACGTTCACGTGCGCGTGTCGTACGACTCGCGGCTTGCCGTCGGGACCCTCGACGAACGAGGAGTTCATGACCGGTACGGCGTCGGCGATGGCGCGAACGATGGCGTAACCGATGACGTGAGTGAACGAGACCTTGTTCTGACCCGTACGCGTGCGGTAGCCGTTGATGACCTTGCGGTTGACTTCGAGCAACTTGGCCGGAACGTTGCGGAAGCTGGTGGCGGTGGGAACCGTCAGACTGCGTTCCATGTTGGCGACGATCGCGACACCGGCTCCCTTGATGGGTTCGCCGAGTGCATCGGTGGGCGCGAGTGCTGGTGCCGGCGCTGGTGCCGCGACATTGCTGGCGGCGCCATTGGACGACGAGCCGTTACTCGCGGGGGCGGACGACGCCGGAGCGACGGGTGCCGGGGCCGCGGCCGGTCTCGCTGGTGCGGCAGCGACTTCGGCGCGGGACTTGTAATCGGAAAAGAACTCTCGCCAGGACTCGCCGACCGAGGCAGGGTCGAGCCGGTACTGCTCGAACATCTCCTCGACGAGCCAGCTGTTGGCTCCGAAGTCGGCCGAGCCGTTGGCAGCGCTGGCAACGGTGTCGGTCACATCGGAAACTGTACCCCTGCTGACCTGCGGTGAGAGAAGCGCTTGTAGATTTTCGGACATGCGCCGCACCTCCCTGGCCCTTGCCTCGTTCGCCTTGCTCGCATCATGTGGAGGAGGCGATTCGGCCCCCGCGACCACCGTCCCGGCCGGTGTCGATCTGGTCGTCAGGGCCGTCCCGACCATCCGCTGGGATGCCGCGTCGTACACGGCTCCGGCCGGCGAGATCGACGTGTTCCTCGCCAACGACGACAGCGTCAAGCACGACCTCGTGATCCTGAAGGGCGACAAGACCGTCGGCGAATTCGAACTGAAGGTGCAAAAGCGCGGCGACACCGCGCAGGGCACGATCACCCTCGAACCCGGTGAGTACCGCATTTACTGCGTGGTTCCGGGCCACGGGTCGATGGACTCGACGCTGACCGTTTCGTGATCCTCGCCTGAGACCCGTCGGAACCGGGCCGATCATGACGATGACCGCCCCGAAGGGCGGTCATCCAACGAACGACGAAGCGTTCTCGAGGCGAGCCTGACGATCAGGCCTTCAGGAAGATCTCCCCGAGGATGTAGAGAACGACCCACAACGCGACCGCCGAGATGATCGCGTTCTTGTGGCTCTCGTAGGGCCACAGCAACTTGTTCGTGTTGGCGGTTCCGCCGAGCTTGCCCAAGCAGTTGAGCTCGAGGATCGCGCCGATCACCACGGCGATGATCACGAACGTCCAGGCCTTGCCGGCCGAGTCGCCGTCGTAGAGCGGACCGAAGAAGTGCGACGCACCAACCATGTAGAACAGCATCGAGATCGAGAAGATGAGGTTCTGACGGCTGGCCAGCAGCGCGCGACGACCGGCGCCAGCCGCATTCGGGTCGGCTTCGCCGCCGCCGAGAACGTTGGCGGCATTGGCCAGGACGACCTTCTGGTTCTTCCAGATGACCATCCACACGTTGGCGGCCATCAAGATGCCCATGAGCATGCCGACGAAGATGGCCGAGTTGTGCGGCAGACCGAAGGCCGAATCCTCCGACATGAAGTTCTGCATGTAGTTCTCGGTCACGCCGATGATGAGCAGTCCGAGCACGAGGGTGACGACGGCCGCCCAGCGGAACCACCACAGGGCGCGACGGGCCAACTTGTCGATCGAGATGTTGCGGGCCTTGCCCTCGTCGCCGTAGGCGGCGAACGCCGGGACCTGCACGAGATTGAAGTAGTAGAGCAAGCCGATCCAGGCGATGCCAGCCAGCACGTGGAGCCAGCGCAACGCGAACGACAGACCCTCTTGATTGAAGAGTTCCATGAGTTTCCTCCTTCGGGGGGCGCCCGCATCCGGACGCACACCCGGTCAAGGTACCAAGCACCGGCAGCGCAGTCAGCGATTGTGCTCGGACCCGCGGCGCCCCCTCGCCACTAACCTGCAAGAGCCCGATCATCTGGAGAACGTCGACCTCTCATGGCCCACGAGTTCATTT
>CAYNKE010000184.1:0-3491 GCA_964397715.1 uncultured Bifidobacterium sp.
TCCATGCGGGCGAGGCTACGACTAGCGGCGCTTGAGAGCCAAGGCGAGGTCCTCGCAGACCGCTCCGGGTCCGCCGATCACGTATTGACGGGTGACTGATGCCAAGGCCGTCTTGGTCGTGGTCGGTACGGCTCCGCACGGGGGAACCAGCAGAAGAGGTGCGCGCACGGCACCGCCGGCGAGCAAAGGCGACGACGTGAGCGAGTCGATCGGCGATTGACCCGACGCGAGGCCGATGGTCCCGGAAGCGAAACCAGTCACGTTCGCGCGCACCCACGCGACCGCGGCCGAACTCGTCTCGTAGCGATCCTTGCCCGCGAGTCGGGTCGTCTTGTTGGCCGGGATTCCGATGAACAGCAATTGCTTCTCGAGACCGCTGCCGATGGCGGACGTTCCACCGACGATCACCACGCGACCCGCCGGATTAGCGGCCCACCACTCGCGCACCGCGGCTTGCGTCGGATCGTCGAGTCCGACCGGCGTGGACAACAGCAGCGGATCGGCCTGCGCGTAGGCCGCTGGCGCGATGGAGAGTGCATCGACCTGCGATTGCCCGCTCGCGATGTAAAGAATCGGCGCATCCGAGAAGACGGTGCGCGCGAGAGACTGTGCTGTCAGGTATCGATCGGCCCCCTCCACGCGCTCGACGACCGCCGCGGGAACCACGGCCCGGATCTGATCGAGAACGGGTGGCGTCACGGCGTTCACACCGCCAACCACAGTCACCCGCGAAGGATTGAGACTCTGCAGATGAACGGCGACATCGCTAGGCAACGCCTCGGCTCGCGTGAGCAGGATCGAAGCGCGACGCGCACCGGCGAATCCGGCGGCCGCCAATCCGTCGACGGTTCCCGTGCCGTTCACGACAACGACTTCTCCGCCGGTGATCGCACCAGCCGATCGGGCCTGAGTCGAGATCTGTACCGCGGTGAGGTACCGATCGTCACCGAACACGCGCAATTGATCGACGCTCGCCACCATCTCGATCACTCGATCGCGCAGCCACAGGCCGAACTGGGCCTGGCCCGTCGTGGTGAGGTGTACTCCGTCGCTGAACCAGCGCGATTGCGAACCGAGCGAACTCGCGGCGTTCCAGTCGAGGACGCGCAGTTGGGGCCACTTGGCCGTGGCGGCGCGCAAGGCGTCGTTGTGACGCGCGTACGTGGGCGAGCCGTTGCTGGTTCGGCGTTGCGACAGATTGATCCAACCGACGAGTCGCACGCCGCGATTGACGAGGGCCGTCATCACCTGATCGATTTCGCCCGAGAAGTTGGACGCCGAGTCGTTGTAACCCAACTCGACGATCGCAACATCCGGAGTCCCCGGTGAGTTCTGCGCCACTCCCAGACCATCGAACTGCCCGGCGACACAGGCCCCCACGGTGCAGCGGTTCGTCAACGCGTCGTAGTAGGACGACGCGAAGACTCCACTCAACAACGAGGGAAGTTCACCCGACTGCGACCGGGCCGCGATGCTCTCGCCCACCGAGTCGCCGATGAACAAGAAGTCGTCGGCGAGCACGACGTCGCGCTTCACCACTCGAGTCGTGAAGGCGATGGACGGAAGGTCGTACGCCGACCGCAACGTCGAATGGCTCACGACGGTGGACGACGAGCCGTTCATGAGCCGCGTCTGCAACGCCCACAGGCCCTGCCAACCCCGATTGATCGATAGCGGATCGTTCTCGTTGGAGGCCGCCGTGATCCCCGACAACCCGTAACGCGCCGCCAACGCCGACGCGTCGAGAACGCGTGTCCAGCGGTTCCATGGATTGGCGTCGATCATGTCGCCCTGGTCGTCGACTGCTGTGAACGCTCCTCCCGCGGTGCGATCGCCGTTCGACGACGAGAACTCGGTGGAGACCGGCGCGGTGGGGTTGTCAGGACGAACGCGGATCACACCGGCGGTGTCGACGATCGCCCGATCGGTCCGCGCATCCTCGCGAATGGACGCCGCCCCGGTTGCACTCGGGCGCGAGGCGGCTCCGCCGTAGACCTGGCACGAGTCGCTGTCGCACGACTTCGCGTACGTGTACCGATTCTGGGCGAGTCCGTACGAGCGCGCCGCGACCGCTTGAGCGCGCAACGCATTGATGCCGGCGCCGCCCGCCGCGTCACCCCACGAGGCCGCCGATTCGCGCGGCACGACACCGCGCAAGTACTGCTCGACCGGAACGTCGTTGATCGTCCTCTGCGGTGTGTTGCTGCCACCCGCGTACGCGGCGACGATGGCTCCGCGGTAGTGACGCACCGATCCGTCGGCGAGACACACTCCGAGCGTCGTATCGGGCGATGTGGTCGCGAAATCGCCGCTCGCCGTCGCGATGCGAACACCCCAGCCGTTCGACGCGAGCGGGAAGCGGCCGAGGTACGCCCACGTTCCGGTGGCTGCGACCGGCAATTGCGGAATCACGAGGCGCGCCGCAGCGGCGGTGTCGGGGCCCCACACCCCGTCCACGAGTCCGGTGAACGTGCCCTGTGCCTGCATCGTCGTCTGGAACGCCTTGACCGCGTTCTCCGTCATCGGACCGAACAACCCATCGGTGCCGCCCGGTTTGATCGTCGGAACTCCGAGGACCGTCGAGGCCTGGGTGAGGAACACCTGGATCTGACGCACCGCGGTTCGATCGGTGGATCCCCGCGCGATCGGTCCGTCGGGCACGGTGATGACCGACGGTGTGGCACTCCCGAGGTCGGCCGTCGGCGACGGACAAATCGGTGATGCCGATCCCCACGCTTCGAACTCGGTCGACCCGCTCACGAGGCGCGCGGTGACCGCCGCATAAGCACCGACTCCGTTGACCGACGCGTCGCCCGTGGGCGCGATCACCGAGGTGTAGGCGCCGTCGAGATCGAGGAGCCGGACGGTCATGCGCTGGTCGCCACTTGCCGTACCAGCGACCGTGCCGCCGTAATAGAAGTCGAGGATCCAGGTCCAGTCCTTGCCGTAGGTCGTAGCCCAGCCGTAGGCGCCCCATTGGCTCAAACCGCGGCCGTGGCCATTGCCCTGGCCCTCGAGCACCACCACGACCCCCTGGTCGGTAGAGGGGGCGGCCTGAGCCGAAGGGGTACCGACGGGCAGCCCGGCGCCCACGAGGCCCGACAAGGCCACCAGAGGGCCTGTGACGCGACGGAGGAGGCGGGAGCGAGGGTTCACGGTGTGGAGGTGTGGACGCCCGGGAATCGACCCCGAAACGGCCTACTGGGCAATCGAACGACCGACTCGCCCTGTGACAGAGGCAAGGTACCGACTTCGGGCCGGGCCCGGGGGTCAGCGCCCCGGTGAGCAGGGTTTTCTCTACCGGGGGGTGGCGGCGACCGCCAGGGCGTCCACGACGTCGTTCATCGGGTCGCCGCTGTGCCCCTTCACCCACTGGAAGTCGGGCCGTTCCCCCGGACTCAGCGCCTCGTACATCTCGATCAACGGCCGCCACAGGTCGTCGTTGGCCACCGGCTCCTTCTTCGCGTTGCGCCAGCCGTTCGCCTTCCAGC
>CAYNKE010000185.1:0-3453 GCA_964397715.1 uncultured Bifidobacterium sp.
CCCACCAAATAGGTGCCGGTTCCGGTGAACGTGAACCGCGATGGATTGCGCGCGACGATGCGACGAATGAGAGGGCTCACCGACGCGACGGTTCCGTACTCGAGCGAATCGATCGGAGGGACGAAGGGGATGCCAGCCATCGGAGATCAGTTCTGACTTCCGACCGCGGCCGCCAGTGATCCGACGATACGCAGTGCTCCCACCGGTCGCCCATGGCCGAGGATGGGAGATGCGAACGCGGTCGGGTCGACCAACGACATGTCGATGCCGAGAAGGGACAACGCACCGCGCATGATCGGTGGACGAGCACGATTGGCTCCGTCGGCCACCTTCATGGCCACGGCACGGCCATCGGGAAGCGCCACGGCGAACACACCTTCAGCCCCGTCCTTGGCCATCAGTCCAGGAACCCCCCGCATCACGAGCGTCACGTCGCGCTTCGGTCCGCCCACCATCTCGGGATGAGAGGTCATGGCGCGATGAATACGCCGGCCGTGTTCACCCGCTTCACCCGTGGCCAGGTTGCGAAAGGCGCGGGCCAAGCCGAGAAGGCTGATCACATGCGCCGGCGCACCACAGCCGTCGACACCGATCGCCGCGACCGTGCCAGAGGTCAATGCGGGAAGCGAATCGGTGATGGCGCGTTGCAGTGGATGATTTTCGGACAGGTAGGTCGCATCGCGAGACCATCCGGCCGCCACACAGGTGGCGAGCATTCCCGCGTGCTTGCCCGAACAGTTCTGCTGGAGAGACGATTCGCTGCCTCCGCGACGCAGAACGTCGTGGGCCTCGTGATCGTCGAGGGGAAGGTCGGGTGTGTTGCACAAAGCGCTCTCGTCGAGGCCGACGGTCGCCAGGATGCGATGAACTCCTTCGATGTGTTCCGGCCGGCCATCGTGGCTCGAGCACACCAGTGCGAGCAGGTCGTCGGGAAGGTCGAGACCACTGGCCAACATCGCGTTGGCCTGGAGCGGCTTCATCGACGAACGCGGATAGATGTCGAGGGCCGGGTCACCGGCGGCGAACGCCACGCGACCATCGGAGTCGAGAGCGACCACAGCCGCGTGATGAACCGACTCGAGCTGACCGCTGCGAAACGACGCCGCGATCGGTTCGTAGCCGACCAGCGGATCGACCGAACTGTTGGTCATGCGCCGCGGCCCCGTCGGAAGCGACGGCGCTCACCGGACGAGTGTTCAGTATTTCGCTCGTGTCGCTTCGGCTTCTTGTCGGCAACACGAACGAGCGGATTGTCGATCAGTTCGTGACGCTCACCCGAAGCAGACGCCAGCGCGACTGCCATGGCCGCCACGGGCAACGCCAGCACAGCACCCACGGGCCCGAGTAACGCGGCGCCAGCGATGGCCGAACCGAACGACACGGCCGGATGTATCTCCATGGTTCGCGCGGTGATGCGCGGAGCGATCAAGAAATTCTCCAACTGCTGATACAGAATGATCACGAGCACGACCGCCAGCGCCTTGATGGGCGAATCGATGAACGTGAGAAGAATCGGGAGGACTCCGGCGACGTAGGTTCCGATCACCGGGATGAACTGCGAGATCAGGCCGACCCAGATGGCCAGCGCGACTGGGGCGGCAGTGCCGATCGACTGGAACGCGATCCAGTGCACAAGGGCCGACGCGCCAGCGAGCAACGCCCGCGAGTACAGATAGCCACCGGTCTTGTCGATCGCGAGATCCCAGGTGTCGAGCACGCGCTGCTGCCGGGCCGCCGGGAGACGGCTGCAGATGGCACGGCGCATGCGCGGGCCATCAGCCACCAAATAGAACGTGAACAACATCACCGAGAATCCCTGCAACAGAAGACCGAGTGCGGTGACCGACAGTTGCAACGCGTCGTCTTGTCGATTGCGAATGAATTCCTGCACCGAGCCATTCGGATCCTGGATGCTGTCGTTCACGGCCCCGGCGTCGATGTTGGCGCCGAACGTGTCGTTCAGGAAGTTGACCGTGCGGTTGACGTAGCGCTCGGAGTTCTGCAGCAGATCGGCCACCTGAGTGCCGACCAAGGTTCCGATCGCCACGACGAACACGAGAACCGCCGCGACCACGCCGAGCAGGATGACGAGCGTCGAACGACCACGGGGCCAGCCGCGACGGGCCAATCGCGCCACGCCGGGTTCGATGGCCAAGGCCAAGAACATCGACACCAGCAGCAAGATGAGCAGAGAGAACAAACGGTCGTACGCGTAGCGAACGAGGATCGTGGCCAAAAATCCGAGCCAGAAGACGATGACGGCTTTCCAGATCCAGCGCGGCATCTTCGAGGAATTCGGATCGAACTCGACTCCGCCGGTCTTCTGACCATCCGACATGTGACGAGCGTACTGATCCGGACAGAGCAGTCCACCGCGGGAGATGGAACGATGAAGCCGTGAACGCCAAGGCCCACCGTCCCTCGCCGATCGAACCCGTGCGCTCGGTCCTGGCCGAAGCCGTTCGCTCACGTGTCGTGGGCGCCAATGCCGATCAGCGGGCGAGCGAACTGTTCACCGCTCCCGGTCCGCGTTGGTTCGACGAGACCCGTCCCATTCGCACCGTGCACTCCGACACCGCCATGTTCATCGGAGGGTTGCGCGCCCTGCTCTTCCAATCCCTTCACCCGCTGGCCATGGCCGGTGTTGCACAACACAGTGATTACCGCCACGACCCTTGGGGGCGCCTGCAGCGCACCGCCGACTTCCTCGCCGCCACCACGTTCGGCCCCGACACCGAGGCCACCAAGGCCATCGAGATGGTGAAGCGCGTTCACACGCGTGTTGTCGGTACCGCGAGCGACGGCCGTCGCTACAGCGCGAACGACCCACATCTCTTGAAGTGGGTGCACCTCGCCGAGGTCGATTCGTTCTTGCAGTCGCACCGCCGCTTCGGAGAGACCACTCTGTCGAACGCTGACGCCGATCGTTACGTGGCCGACATGGCCGTGATCGCCGATCGTCTCGGTGTGATCGAACCTCCCACCTCGGCTCTGCAACTCAAGCGTCAATTGGCCGAGTACCGCCCCGAGTTGAAGAGTTCCCGAGAGGCGCGCGAAGCCGCTCGCTATCTGCTGGTCACTCCCCCGCTGCCGATGATCGCCCGCCCGGTGTACGGCGTGATCGCCGCCGCGGCCGTGAGCCTGCTTCCCGTGTGGGCACGGGTACCGCTCCGCCTGCCCTGGTTCCCGGTGAGTGAGCGCGCGATCGTGCGGCCGGCCGGCGACGTTCTGGCCCGGGCCATGCGGTGGGCCCTTGGTCCCGACTCACCCAGTCGACAGGTTCCGGCGGCGTTTCAAGCCGACGTCTGAATCAGACCCGTCGCGACGAACGTTTGACGAGTTCGTCGTACAACGACTGCTGTGCCGGGTCGGTGGACGCCGTGTCTTCCGGATGCCACTGCACTCCGACGAGCCACTGACCCGAACCGGTGTGTTCGAGGCCTTCCACGAGAC
>CAYNKE010000186.1:0-3440 GCA_964397715.1 uncultured Bifidobacterium sp.
TGTCCACTGATCACCTGTTCTGCGGGAAGCCGAGATCGACTTTGCTCGTGCGCGGGTCGGGCCAACGCGAGGTGACCACCTTGCTGCGCGTGAAGAATTGGATTCCGTCCGGGCCGTACATGTGCAGGTCTCCGAACAGCGAGGCCTTCCAGCCGCCGAACGAGTAGTACGAGACCGGAACAGGAATGGGCACGTTGATGCCGACCATGCCCACGTTGACGTCGAACTGGAACTGCCGGGCCACACCGCCGTCGCGGGTGAAGATCGCGGTGCCGTTGCCGTACTGGTTGTCGTTGATGAGTTGGAGTCCCTCTTCGTACGACTTCACGCGCACCATCGAGAGAACCGGTCCGAAGATCTCGTCGTCGTAGCACTTCATGCCGGGCTTCACGTTGTCGATGAGTGAAGGCTTGAGGAAGAAGCCACCGGTCGGCGCGCCATTGCGACCGTCGACGAGAACCTTGGCACCTTCACCCGCAGCATTGGCGACGTACGACGCAACCTTGTCGCGGTGTTCACCGGTGATGAGCGGTCCCATCTCGGAATCGGGTTCGCTGCCCGGACCGACCTTCACGTTGGGAATACGATCCTGGACCTTCTTGGCGAGGTCGTCGGCGATGGTGTCGACGGCCAGCACGACCGATACCGCCATGCACCGTTCACCGGCCGAGCCGTACGCGGCACTCACGAGAGCGTCAGCGGCCATGTCGAGGTCGGCGTCGGGCAGCACGAGCATGTGGTTCTTCGCGCCACCGAGCGCCTGGACGCGCTTGCCGTTCTTGGTGCCGGTCTCGTAGATGTATTTCGCGATGGGTGTCGAGCCCACGAACGAGAGGGCCGCCACGTCGGGGTGCTCGAGAAGACGATCGACCGCGACCTTGTCGCCGTGGATCACGTTGAAGCAGCCATCGGGCAGGCCGGCCTGCTTGAGCAATTCGGCGATGAACATCGATGCTGATGGATCCTTCTCCGACGGCTTGAGCACAAACGTGTTACCGCACGCCAACGCGTTGGCGAACATCCACATCGGCACCATGGCCGGGAAGTTGAACGGAGTGATACCGGCCACCACGCCGAGTGGCTGGCGGATGTTGTAGACGTCGACGCCTGCCGAGGCCTGTTCGGAGTAGCCGCCCTTCAAGAGATTGGGGATGCCGCAGGCGAATTCGATGTTCTCGAGACCTCGTGCGACTTCGCCCAAGGCGTCGGACAGCACCTTGCCGTGCTCCTTGGTGAGCAGGCTCGCGATCTCCTTGCGATTGGCCGCCACCAACTCGCGCATGTGGAACATGATCTCGGCTCGCCGCGACAGGTTGGTCGCGCGCCAGGCCGGCAACGCGGCCTTCGCGGTGGCGACGGCCTTGTCGATCTCGGCGACGTCGGCGAACCCGACCTCACCCTGAACCTGGCCGGTCGCCGGGTCGTAGATCTTCCCGGAGCGCCCGGAAGTGCTGGCCACGGTGTGGCCGTCGATCCAGTGGTCGATGCGATACATGTCGTTCTCTTTCTGGTTGCTGGTGCGTCGAATCAGACGAGGTACTGCGAGAGTCCGCGCCTGATGTACTTGCCGTGTCCCTTGCGACCCACGTACTGGTCGCTCTCGATGACGACGGCGCCACGCGACAACACGGTGTCGACCTTGCCGTCGATGACCCAGCCCTCCCAGGCGGAGTGGTCCATGTTCATGTGGTGCTTGTCGTTGATGCCGATCTTGGTCTTCGTGTTGGGATCCCACACGACGACATCGGCGTCGCTGCCCGGAGCGACGATGCCCTTCTTCGGGTACATGCCGAACATGCGTGCCGGAGTGGTGCAGCAGGTCTCGACCCAGCGCTCGAGCGAGAGTTCGCCGGCGACGACACCTTGGTAGATGAGTTCCATGCGATGCTCGACTCCGCCGATGCCGTTCGGGATCTTGGAGAAATCGCCCAGACCGAGTTCTTTCTGATCTTTCATGCAGAACGGACAGTGGTCGGTGGAGACCACCGCCAACTCGTTCATGCGCAGGCCCTTCCAGAGATCGCCCTGGTGGCCGTGGCCCATCTGGCCGATGTAGTGCGGATCGTTGTCACGCGAGCGCACCGGTGTGGAGCACACCCACTTGGCACCCTCGAAACCGGGCTTGCCGAGTGTTTCCTCGAGCGTGAGCCACAGGTATTGCGGGCAGGTCTCGGCGAACACGTTGCGGCCGGCATGGCGCGCCGCCGCCACTTCGTTGAGAGCGTCGCCGGCCGACATGTGCACGATGTACAGCGGCACGTTGCCTGCTACGTGCGACAGCACGATGGCGCGGTGCGTGGCCTCGGCTTCCAGAGGCGACGGGCGCGTGTACGAGTGGTACCGGGGGTCGGTCTCGCCACGGGCGATGGCCTGCTGAACGAGGACGTCGATCGCGATGCCGTTCTCGGCGTGCATCATGATCATCGCACCGCACTCGGCGGCGGTCTGCATGGCGCGCAGGATCTGGCCGTCGTCCGAGTAGAAGACGCCGGGGTAGGCCATGAACAACTTGAAGGACGAGATGCCTTCGTGTTCGGTGAGGTACTTCATGTCCTTCAACGACTGGTCGTCGATGCCACCGATGATCTGATGGAACGCGTAGTCGATGGCGCACTGGCCTTCGGCCTTGCGGTGCCATTCGGCGAGGCCGTCGAACACGTTCTCGCCGTAACGCTGCACGGCCATGTCGACGATGGTGGTGACTCCACCCCACGCCGCGGCGCGCGAGCCGGTCTCGAACGTGTCGGAGGCGAAGGTGCCGCCAAAGGGCAGTTCCATGTGCGTGTGCACGTCGACGCCACCCGGAATGACGTACTTGCCCTTGGCGTCGATCACTTTGTCGCAGCCCTGCTCGGCCCCGGCGAAGTAACCCGGTGCGCCGACGGCCGTGATGGTCTCTCCATCGATGAGCACGTCCTGATCGTGGACACCGGTGGGTGAAATCACCTTGCCGTTCTTGATGAGGGTCTTGGCCATGATCCTCCCCTTTCGCGTGTTGTGTGTTTCTTCTTCGAGTGATGCGAACCTTTACGGCTCGACGAGTTCGTCGTAGGCGTCGGGCCGGCGGTCGCGGTAGAACGCCCAGCGATCGCGGATGTCGAGCAACTTCTTCATGTCGAGATCGCGCACGACGAGTTCGGGCTTGTGCGGATCGCCCACCTCGCCCACGAACTTGCCCTCGGGATCGACGAAGTAGCTCTGGCCGTAGAAGTCGTTGGTGCCGAGCGGCTCGATGCCCACGCGGTTGATGGCGCCGACGTAATAGATGTTGGCCACGGCGGCCGCCGGCTGCTCGAGACGCCACAAGTACTCGGACAATCCGCGATGCGTCGCCGACGGGTTGAAGACGATCTGCGCACCGTTGAGTCCGAGCGCGCGCCAGCCTTCGGGGAAGTGGCGGTCGTAGCAGATGTAGACGCCGACCTTGCCGACCGCGGTGT
>CAYNKE010000187.1:0-3402 GCA_964397715.1 uncultured Bifidobacterium sp.
GTGCGCATGACGGGAATCGTGAAGCGCTTCCCTGGGGTCGTGGCCAACGACGGGGTCGACGTCGACATCCGCGCTGGCGAAGTGCACGCCCTTCTCGGTGAGAACGGTGCGGGCAAGTCCACTCTCTCCAACATCTTGACCGGCCTCTATCGGCCCGACGAGGGAACCGTCGAGATCAACGGTCAGGCGATGCAGTTCTCGTCACCTCGTGACGCGCTGGACGCTGGAATCGGCATGGTGCACCAGCATTTCCGTCTCGTGTCCACGTTCACCGTCGCCGAGAACGTGGTGCTGGGCGAGCCCGACTCTCCGTTCATGATGGATCAGAGTCGAGTCGCCCAACAGGTCGAAGAACTGAGCAATCGCTACGGCCTCGCGGTCGACCCCTCGGCTCGCATCTGGCAGTTGAGCGTCGGCGAGCAGCAGCGAGTCGAGATCATCAAGGTTCTCTATCGTGGCGCGAAGGTCCTCATCCTCGACGAGCCAACCGCAGTTCTCACACCCATCGAAGCCGATGCGCTCTTCAAGACTTTGCGCGCCATGGTGGCCGAGGGGCGCACCGTGATCTTCATCTCGCACAAACTCGACGAAGTCATGAAGGTGAGCGACCGCGTCACCGTGTTGCGCGGTGGCAAGACGGTCGGCACCGTCGAGACCGCCAACACCAATACTCGCGAGTTGGCCAGCCTCATGGTGGGCCGATCGGTCGAGTTCAATCGAGTCACTCGCAGCAACCCGGCCGATGTGTCGCACACCGTCCTCACGCTCAGCGGCGTGTCGGCCCGCGACGACCGCGGTCGCGACGCTCTCCACGGTGTCTCGCTGACTGTCGGACGTGGGGAGATCGTGGGCGTGGCCGGAGTGGCCGGCAACGGTCAACGCGAACTGGCCGAGGCGATTTCCGGGATGCGTGCGCTGTCGAGTGGCCACATCGACGTCGCCGGTGAGCGCGTGCAGTCGGGCCGCGCTCGATCAGCCATCGCCAAAGGCATCGCCCACATCCCAGAAGATCGCCTCCACACCGGTCTCGCCTCGTCCCATTCGGTCGAAGACAACTTGGCGCTCAAGAACTACCGCTCGAGCAGTCTGTCGAAGTTCCGAGTTCTGCGACGGAAGGCCATTCGTGCTCAGGCCACCGATCTCGTTCAGAACTACGACGTGAAGACCCCCGACACCGTGACTCCCGTGCGCTTGTTGTCGGGTGGAAACGTGCAGAAGGTTCTGCTCGCGCGCGAGTTCTCATCGCTGCCCAAAGTTCTCATCGCGGCCTCCCCTACTCGCGGTCTCGACGTCGGCGCCATCGAAACCGTGCGAGCACGACTCGTGGAAGCGGCCGAACGAGGTGTCGGCATTCTTCTCATCAGCGAAGATCTCGACGAGATCATGTCGCTGGCCGACCGCATCGTCGTCATGTACGAGGGCCGTCTCGTCGACGAGGTTGCCGCCGAGGCGGCCGATCGCGAGCGTTTGGGCCTCACGATGGGCGGAAGCACCGTGAGCGGAGGTGCCCGATGAGATCACCGGTTCGTTTCGAACGACGACTCGAGCAACCGAAGTGGCTCAACTGGGCCATCCCGGTGGTGTCGCTGATCGCGGCCCTCGTCCTCGGCGCCATCGTGTTGTTGGCCACGGGCAAGAACCCCCTCGACGTGTACAGCCGCATCTTCGAACGCGGTTTCGCCGGCACTCGCGCCCTGTCCGGATCCATCAAGACGGCGACACCGCTCGCGTTCACCGGGTTGTGCGCAGCCATCGCCTTCCGCATGGGCCTCATCAACATCGGAGGCGAAGGTCAGTTCTACATGGGCGCGGTGGGCGCCACCTGGGCCGGTCTCGTGTTCGGCGGCGATCTCCCCACCGGTGCCGTGGTGATCGTCATGGCACTGAGCGGCATGGTGTGCGGTGGCCTCTATGCCGCGATCGTCGGCGTGTTGCGCGCCAAGTTCAACACCAACGAAATCATCACATCGTTGATGATGAACTACCTCGCGGCGATCTTCCTCAACTACCTGATCTACAACTCCACGTCGTACTGGCGTGATCCCGAATCGCGCAACTTCCCGGCCGGTAAGCCAATCCCCGATCGCGCCGACTGGAACTTTTACGAAGTAGGCGGCATCAAGATTCCGCTCGCCTTCCTCATCGCGATCATCGCCGGTGCGGCGATTTGGGTTCTGTACAAGCGCACACGATTCGGCTTCGAAGTGGGCGTGATCGCCGATTCACCCAAAGCCGCGCGATACGCCGGTATTCGCACCGCGTCCACCATCGTGATCGTTCTTGCTCTCTCCGGCGCCTTGGCTGGTTTGGGTGGCGCCGCCGATGTGGGCAACTTCCGTGGCCTGCTCGACTCGAAGGGATTGCAGATGTCGGGCTACGGATACACCGGCATCGTGGTGGCCGCCTTGGCCCGACTCAATCCGATCTCCACGTTGTTCGTGGCGGTACTGATCGGTGGTCTCACCAACGCCGGCTTCGCGCTCCAGGGCCCCGATTTTCCGAGCGGGCTGGTGGGCACGTTGCAGGGTCTCATCTTGTTCACCGCCGTGGCTGGTGAGGTGCTCGTGAAGTACCGAATCAGACGCAATCGTCGGGCGGCGGCGGTGATGGCATGAACAGCAACATCTTCGTCATCATCGCGTCATCGGCCATCTTCTACGGAACGCCGCTGTTCTTCGCAGCACTCGGCGGAATCTTCACCGAACGAAGCGGTGTGCTCAATCTCGGCGTCGAAGGGACCATGCTCCTCGGTGGCGTGTCGGGCGCCTGGGCCTCGCAGCACGTACCTGGTTCGGCCTGGTTCACCGTGCTCGCGGCCATCATCATCGGCATGGCCGCCGGTGCGCTTACGTCCACGCTGCTCGCGTTCCTCTGCGTCACGCTGCGCACCAACCAGACGGTGGCTGGTCTCGCCATCACGATCTTCGCCGGTGGAGTCGGTCTGTCGAGTTACTTCGCGAACATCTGGAAAGTCGCCGAGGCTCCAGTCGATCGACAAGTGCGCCGCCTCGATGTGTTCGGTTGGGCCGATGCACCCGTGGTCGGTCCAATTCTGTTCAATCAGACGATCCTCACGTACGTGTCGTGGGTCCTGGTGGTGCTCGCGAGCGTCTACCTGTTCCGCACTCGGTTCGGATTGCAGTTGCGTGCCGTTGGCGAGTCGCCGCAAACCGCCGACGCCATGGGCATCAACGTGGTGAAGTACCGCTACCTGCACACCATTCTGGGTGGAGCGTTGGCCGGGCTCGGCGGCGTTTACTACAGCCTGGCGATCGTGCCCACGTGGGTCGACGGCATGACCAAGGGCGCCGGCTGGATCGCCCTCGCCTTGGTGATATTCGGCTTCTGGCGGCCGCGCCTCACCTTGATCGGCGCCTACTTGTTCGGTGCACTGCAGTCGCT
>CAYNKE010000188.1:0-3381 GCA_964397715.1 uncultured Bifidobacterium sp.
CGACGACGATGTGCGTTATCTGCAGGGGCTCGACACACCCGTACCGGCGGGTGAAACCGTGAGCATCATCCCGGCTGTCGCCGGAGGCTGAGCGCAATCGTCGCTTGGGGAACCAGACCGGCAAATTTGCCGGGGTTTCGCGCCCAATGAAGCGAGGGTCAGGCGGGGAGGAGTTCGAGGAACTGGGCGCGCTTCTTCGGGCCCATCGGCACTTCGCTCGGACGATTCTCGCGGTCCTGCCACACCATGAACACTCGGTTCATCACCTCGGTGTCCTTCATCAACGCATCCGGTGTCGACAGCAAGTTCAAGTTCCGCATGAACGCGCGCAACACCACCGGGTCGGTCCGCAAAGCGGGCAGTAAGCCCTCGCGCAACACCGAGCGCATCATCGTCTTCGGATCACTCGAGTCACCATCGGGGTCGTCGCCGCGCAACAACGCGGCCGCCACGCGACGCGCCTCCGCATCCTGCTGAACACCCGACTCGTACCACGGCTTGATCTCGCGATTGATCGCCGCGTCATATTCCACCGCAACATCGAACAACTCGCGACCCGAACGCGGCTCGCGTCCGGCCAGTGCCTCACTCATCAGGTGCGCACCCCAGTAACCCGTCGAGCAACCGCGTCCGTACAACGGATTCGTGCAGATGACCGCGTCACCCACCGGCAACATTCCGAGCACCAACGGTGCGCCATCCACTACGTACTCGCGGTGACGATTCAACAGACCGGCCATCACATGCACACCGTCGTGAATCGGTTCGGCGCGGCCGTCGAGATAGGGCTCGGTGGCCACCAACTGACGACACGCGTGATCGAACACCGCTGGGTCGGCCAATCGAGTGCGCAGTTCGCTGTCGTCGGTCGGCGCCGCGAGCGTGATGGAGAACGTGTTGTTGTCGCCGACGAACACGCCGTACTTGATGTAGCCGAGGTCGCCACCGATCGGCCCGTTGCGGGGCGGATATTTCTCGCCTTGCTTCAAACGATAGAAGCGCGATGCGTACACGATGCCGGTGTCTTCCACGAACTCGCGCACCGGTCCGACGCCGATCGCTTCGAGCCATTCGGGGAGTGCCGAACGACGGCCGCTCGCGATCACGACCAGATCGGCGTTGCTCGTGGTTCCGTCTTCGAGGGTCACGCCAGTAACACGCGTGAGTCCCGTTTCGTCGTCTCGCTCGTGGGTGAGTCCGTTCACGCCCACACCGGTGGCGAAGCGAACGCGACCTTCGTCGAGCACCACGCGTCGCAGCACCCACTCGAAGGTGGTGCGGCGACACGTGAGCATCGTGAGCTCGTCATCGGCCTCTTCGCGCTCGAAGCCCATCATGGTGGGCGGAAGGTCGTCACCGAATCGCAGTTCGGCCGCTCCGGCGGCCATGAGGGCCTCCACCACATCGGGCTCGTTGGCCTTCAAGAGGCCCACGAGGCGGGCCAGGAAGGCGTGGCTGTGGCGCACCTGCGGCGCACCCCGGCGATCCCACTCGAAGGCCTCGTCGGCCGAAGCCGGCATGGGGGTGTCGTCCCGCTCGATCACCGTCACGGCGTGCCCCTGACGGCTCAATTTGAGGGCCGAGGACAGCCCCGATACTCCGCCTCCCACCACGATGACCTGCATGAATGCGAGGGTAGAGGCCGGTCGGGCTCCCTAGCGGGTCGAGCGCCCTGGCCCCGAGTGGCGGTTGTCGTCTTAGCACTCGCGAAAGTAGAGTGCTAGCACTCAGTTCGCCCGAGTGCGAACACCTCCCCAGCAGTCAGTTACCGAAAGGGATTCACGATGCCGAAGATGATTGCGTTCGATGAGCAGGCCCGCCGTGGCCTCGAAGCCGGCATGAACAAGCTGGCCGACGCGGTGCGCGTCACCCTTGGACCCAAGGGCCGCAACGTCGTTCTCGAGAAGAAGTGGGGCGCCCCCACGATCACCAATGACGGAGTCTCCATCGCCAAGGAGATCGATCTCGAAGATCCGTACGAGAAGATCGGCGCCGAACTGGTGAAGGAAGTCGCCAAGAAGACCGACGATGTCGCGGGTGACGGAACCACCACCGCCACCGTTCTCGCCTGGAGCATGGTGCGTGAAGGACTGCGCAACGTCGCCGCCGGCGCCAACCCGATGAGCCTGAAGAAGGGCATCGAGGCCGCCGTCGCCGCCGCCGTGGGCTCGATCAAGTCTCTTGCCAAGGAAGTGGACAACAAGGAGCAGATCGCTCAGGTCGCGTCCATCTCGGCCGCCGACAACGAGATCGGCACCATGATTTCCGATGCCATCGACAAGGTCGGCAAGGACGGCGTCATCACCGTCGAAGAGAGCCAGACCTTCGGCATGGAGATGGATCTCGTCGAAGGTATGCGCTTCGACAAGGGCTACATCTCGCCCTACTTCGTGACCGACCCCGAGCGCATGGAGGCCGTCCTCGACGATCCGTACATCCTGCTCGTGTCGTCGAAGATCTCGTCGGTCCGCGACATGCTCCCGGTCCTCGAGAAGGTCATGCAGAGCGGCCGTCCGCTCGTGATCATCGCCGAAGACATCGAGGGCGAGGCTCTCGCCACTCTGGTCGTCAACAAGATCCGTGGCACGTTCAAGTCGGTGGCCGTCAAGGCTCCGGGCTTCGGCGAGCGCCGCAAGGCGATGTTGCAGGACATGGCGATCCTCACCGGTGGTCAGGTCATCAGCGAAGAGGTGGGTCTCAAGCTCGAGAACGCCACCCTCGATCTGCTCGGCCGCGCCAAGAAGATCATCATCACCAAGGACGAGACCACTCTCGTCGAAGGTGCGGGCGATGACGACGACATCAAGGGTCGCATCAACCAGATCAAGGCCGAGATCGACAACACCGATTCCGACTACGACCGCGAGAAGCTTCAGGAGCGCCTGGCCAAGTTGTCCGGTGGCGTGGCCGTGCTGAAGGTTGGCGCCGCCACCGAAGTCGAACTCAAGGAGAAGAAGCACCGCATCGAAGACGCGGTGAGCACCACCAAGGCCGCCATCGAAGAAGGTGTCGTGCCCGGTGGCGGAGTCGCGTTGCTCCGTTCGCAGGCTGCGGTTCTCGCCGCTGTCGAGAAGCTCAGCGGTGACGAGGCAACCGGTGCTCGCTTGGTCGCCAAGTCGCTCGAGGCTCCGCTCAAGCAGATCGCCGAGAACGCCGGTCTCGAGGGTGGCGTCGTGGTCGAGAAGGTGCGCAACCTGAAGGGCGCCGAGGGCCTCAATGCGGCCACCGGTGAGTACACCGATCTCGTGAAGCTCGGCGTGATCGACGCCGCCAAGGTGACGCGTTCGGCTCTGCAGAACGCCGCGTCCATCGCCGCGCTGTTTCTGACCACCGAAGCCGTGGTGGCCGACAAGCCCGAGAAGGACGCTCCGGCCATGCCCG
>CAYNKE010000189.1:0-3358 GCA_964397715.1 uncultured Bifidobacterium sp.
TGGTCGCCACGCGCGGCATCTCCCACGAGTGGACCCTCGAGAAAACGGTCGATCCAGTGTCCGTGGCCGGTTCACCCGGCGAACTGCTCGGCTGGGACTGGAACGTCGCGGCGAGCGAAACGCTGAGCGCAACGACGTATTCGGTCATCGGCACGATCACCGTCAACAATCCGCACCCCACCGCGTCGGCCACCGTCTCGGTGACCGACGAGCTCGATGACGGAACCGTGGCGACGGTCGACTGCAACGCCGGACTTCCCGGCAACCAGTCCACCGTGACCGTCTCGGCCGCCTCGACGGTTCTGTGCACGTATTCGGCCACTCCCGACGACGATTCGGCGACCCTGAACACCGCGACCATCGAGTACGCGACGGGACTCACGGTGTCGGCAACGGCTGACATCACCTGGCAGGACGACGAAATTGCCACGACGGCGACTTTGACCGATCTGGCTCTGGGTCTCGACGAAGTACTGACGGCCGGCGAGGGTCCGTGGTCGTTCGACGGTGCGGGCGACGGGCATCGATGTGCAACGTCGGCATCGTCCTACGGCGCGGACGGCCTGTACACCGGGAGTGAGTCCAATACCGCGACTCTCGTCGTCCGGGGTGGTTCGACGGTCACGTCGTCGGCCACCGTGGACTACGAATGCGACGCCGGATTCTTCGACGTGCTGAAGAAGGTCGACGGATCGGTCGACCCGACCACTGGTTTCGGCTTCGCGTTGTACGACGGCCCCGATGGTTTCGGATCGACGCCGATCGCCACGGCGTCGAGCGGCGGTGACGCCGACGGAGTTCTCACCTTCGGTGAGCCGCCGCTCGATCTAGGAGCCGCCTACACGATCTGCGAACTGGCCGTACCGATCGGATACGAGTCGGTGTGGTCGGTCGAAGGCGATCCGGTCGTGCCGTACAACCCGGATGCATCGGAGATGGAGGACTACGGAAATCGCTGTGTCGACTTCGGCGACGGTTCGTCGTTGCCGATGGAGCTCGGCACCGTCCTGCGATTCACGGTCGACAACCAACAAGTTCCGGTCGGCCACACGCCGCGCTCTCCCGGTTACTGGAAGAACTGGTCGTCGCTCGCCAAGGGCCGACAGGCTCAGACCGCCGCCAACAACGGTGGTTGGCAGAACGGGTTCTGGCTCACCGAGAACGTCCTCGATCCGGCCGTGGGCGGCGGCATCCGGTGGGACGACATCCTCGCGGACCTGTTCCCGTCGTTCTGGATCGGAACGCACCAAGCGCTCGAGATCCTCGACATGCGCGTGGTCACGATCAATTCGACGGTCGGAGACGGCAAGAAGCTGGCCTCTGACCCGGCCCGCAAACTGGCCCGAAATCTTCTGGCCGCTCAACTGAACCTCGGTTCGGGAGCGTGTTCGACGTCAGCGGTCCTGACGGCGGTTGCACAGGCCGAGCAATTGCTCGACAAGTACGACTTCGACGGAAAGTTGGCCACGGCCTATCCCATCAACAAGCGCGGCGCCGATGCCACCTTGGCTCGCGACCTGGCCGGTTATCTAGACCGATACAACAACGGGATGATCTGCTCGGGTTCATAATGGAGCGATGAAGCCGGACGACGATCTCGTCACGTCCCGTGGTCTGACCGTTCCGGCCTCGGCGATCGAGTGGGCGTTCACTCGATCGGCCGGGGCCGGCGGCCAGAACGTCAACAAGGTGTCCACCAAGGTTGTCTTGCGGGTGGCGCGTGACGAGATTCGTGGTCGATCGATTCTTCTCGATCGGATCGCGGCCGAGTTGCCCGACGTCATCACCGTGAGTTCACAGACGAGTCGCAGCCAGTGGCGTAACCGGCAGTTGTGTCTCACCCGACTCGCCGAGCGGATCGACGCCGCCGCGGCGCCACCACCCCCGGCTCGGCGGGCCACCAAACCGAGTCGCGGAGCCGTGCAGCGACGCCTCGAATCGAAGAAGAAGCACTCCGACAAGAAGGCCGGTCGTCGGACGGAGTGGTGACTCCGACTACGGTCGGCGCGTGCCGAGAAAGTCGCCGTTCACCTCCGATCGGTTGTTGAAGTCGATCAACGCGTTCCACGGATGGGTGTTGAGGCTCACCGGCGGTCGCGTCGGCTGGTCGGCCGATGGCATGCCCGTTCTTCGTCTGACCACGATCGGACGTCGCTCGGGCCAGGCACGGACAGTCCTTCTGAGCTCACCGATCCAATTCGGTGACGACTGGATCGTGGTCGGATCCAAGGGTGGGGGAGAGCGTCACGCCGATTGGTTCGTCAACCTGCGCGAGAACCCGCGGGTGGTGGTGGAGACCAAACAGTACGGGCGATGTGATGTGACGGCCCGGATCGCGACGGCCGACGAGAAGGCCGTGTGGTGGCCGCAAGCCGTGGCGAAGTTCCGCCACTACGGAGATTTCCAGTCGCGCACCACGCGCGACATTCCGATGGTCGTCCTGAGGGTCTCGGGCGACTGACCCGCGTCAGTTGCGCGGCACCTTGCTCCAGGGCTGGTCCTTGTCGACGCGCGGTTCACCGGGCAGACCGAGCACCTGCTCGCCGAGGATGTTGCGCATGATCTCGCTCGTGCCGCCTTCGATCGAGTTGGCTCGGGCCCGCAGGAACGAATGGCGCACCCCGCCCTCCGAACCGTCGACCGAGAGGTCTTCGGGACGGCGGAACGTGTAGTCGAAGCCCACCAGTCCGTCGGCTCCGAGGAGGGCGACCGACAGCTCGGTGATCTTCTTGTTGAGCTCGGCCATCATCAACTTGGCGATCGAACCTTCCGGCCCGGGATTTCCGGCCTTGGCGGCTTGTGACGCGCGCAAGTTGGTGAGGCGCAGAGCTTCGCTCTTGCACCACAACGTCATGAGTTCGTCGCGGTGGGCGTGGCCGTGCTGCTTCTCCTTGTAGATCTTCACCGCTTCGTCGATCGGGCCCCGGCGACGCGCGGTACCACCGCCACCTCCGCCGATTGCGGTGCGCTCGTTCATGAGCGTGGTGAGCGCAACGCGCCAGCCTTCACCCACTTGGCCGATTCGGTGGATGTCGGGCACTCGCGCGTCGGTCATGTAGACCTCGTTGAATTCGGCTTCGCCGGTGATCTGTCGCAGCGGACGAACTTCGACGCCGGGGGCGCGCATGTCGAGCGCGAAGTACGTCATGCCCTTGTGCTTGGGTTGCTCGGGATCGGTGCGGGTGACGAGCATGCCCCAGTCGCCGAGGTGAGCCAGCGTGTTCCAGACCTTCTGACCGTTCACGATCCATTCGTCGCCGTCGCGTACCGCGCGAGTCCCGAGACCGGCGAAGTCGGATCCGGCGCCCGGCTCGCTGAACAACTGGCACCAGCGCTCTTCCCCCGTGAACATCGGTCG